>QEXX01000040.1 GCA_003130835.1 Anaerolineae bacterium
CGGTAGCACGAGATTTATCTCGTGGATTCAGGCGACATGAATGTCGCGGCACGAATGATTTATCTCGTGGATTTAGGCGACATGAATGTCGCGGCACGAATGAACTGCGTAACGTCAGTAATTAAATCTAATGAAAATGCAGGGGATGTCTGTATGACTGAACACAAATCTTCAACCAAGAAAAGGGCATGGGCAGCAATATTTTTTCCACTATCTCTCGTCAACGGTTTTTTGCTTGCATTAGGATTGGGTGCACTTGTATCCTGGCAAACTATAAGTAATGCAAGCTTCCTACAACAAATTGCGGCAGATTCCCTCCTCATCTACGAAGTACGCCATGCTGTGATGGGATTAATTTCCGCACAAAGCCAGCTTGATCAAGGGCAAACATCGCCAATCCCTCTGGAAAGGATTCTACCCGACCAACAGATCAGCGAATTTCTTGAGAGTGGCTTCTTTTCCTTGCTTGAATGGCTAATCGATCCATCTCTTGAACAGCCCGATATAGCCTTGGATCTAAGACCTTTGATTAATTATATAGAAAGTCCTGAGGGGAAACTAGCCTTGTTACCCATTTTGCAAGCCCTACCTCCTTGTGAAGTAAATCAACCCATGATCGATCCAGCACAAAACATTGTAGTGTGTGTTCAGAGTGGTAAAGATGTTTCAGAGTTGATAGACATTCAGGCAAAATTGTTAGGGATACTGATCCCTGAACAAGTATCCTTTCAGGACATTATCGAAAGGCAAATGATCTCCGAGCAGATTTGGCAGACCGTGCAGAACGTCAAGGTCGTCTTCCAACGCATCCGCTCCGGGCTTACGATTGTTTGGGGGATTTACCTTTTCCTTTGCGCTGTCCTTCTGCTGGCAAATCCCGCCCCTTGGTTGAAAAGATTAACCGACCTGCGAGTTTCGTTTTTCATTACCGGCATCCTTTGCCTGTTTCTGGGTGCTGGCGCTTATCTACTTCCAATTTACATTAGGCAAGCTTTGGGAAGTCTTGAACAGTTCGGTTTCCTAACCCAAATTCTTCGAATCTACGTTCTCTCCTGGACAGCGCGATGGATATGGATAGCAGCAGCCGTTTGGGGTATTGCACTCACATTAACCACTTTAGAAACGCTATGGGTGCGCCGTAAAAGCTCGGCTATTTCTGTAAAAATAGCAAGTCAAGCGAACAAACCGCGTATTCGCAAAGAATTTCGCTAGACTTTAACAGGTGCTGAAGCAACGATTTTACTGATCAAATTGTCTGGGTGATAGCCTTCAGCCTGTGCCTCAAAACTCAGCACTAAGCGGTGACGCAAGACTGGAAAAGCTACCTTATGAATATCCTCAATCGAAACCGCTTTGCGATTATCAAGCAAAGCTTCGACTTTGGCAGCCAGGATTAGCGCTTGCATTGCCCGTGGACTAGCACCAACTCGCACCCAACGGGAAACTTCATCAATCGGAGAAGAATCGGTGGGGTGTGTGAGCATAATTAAACGTGCACAATAGCGATAAACCGGCTCAGCGACAGGCACCTGGCGCACAAAGGCTTGCATTTCTAACAAGATATCTCCATTGGAGATTTTTTGAACCTTAGTAGCTTCAGCACCAGTAGTGCGTCGGGCAATCTCAATTAACTCCTCTTCAGCCGGATAGGGCACTTCAATTTTATACAAGAATCGGTCTAACTGAGCTTCGGGAAGTGGATAAGTGCCCTCCATCTCAATCGGATTCTGAGTAGCAAGAACAAAAAATGGCTGGGGAAGAGTATAAGTGGTCCCAGAAACAGTGACACGTTTCTCTTGCATTGCTTCGAGCAATGCTGATTGGGTACGCGGTGAAGCTCGATTGACTTCATCGGCTAAAATTAAGTTAGCAAAAATCGGACCCTTTTCGAAACGAAAACCGCGACGCCCATCTTCCATTTCGGTTATGATGACCGAACCGACAATATCAGCAGGCATTAGGTCAGGGGTAAATTGAATACGATTGAAGGAGCAATCCAGGACCTCCGATAAGGTACGGATAAGTAAAGTCTTTCCTAAGCCTGGTACCCCCTCAAGGAGAGCATTGCCACCAGCAAACAGCGTAACCAATAATTCGTGAATCAAGGTCTCTTGGCCAACAACCACTTTTTGGATTTCTGCCTTGATCGACTGAGCTATCGATTGGAATTGTCCCACTTCCATTGTCATTTCTCCTTAGAAAAAAGATTTAGCGCCAGGGCATCCAACGACGACGGATGGCAATTTCGATTGGCCAGGCAACAAGAAGGATCAAGAGCATTCTTGACCAGTTCCCTTGCATCTTGGTGCTTTCAGCGGTTGTGTCTTGAGCTAAGCGGCTACTTGGTAGTTCGGTTCGTACCGAGCCGCCGCTCATTACTGCCCATTTCGAAAGATTTTTGGTGCCCAATTCGCCATCATTGGGTTTCCATTCCTCAGGATAGTTCACCACAAAAGGTACTGCTAAAGTATGCATAACACCATCCCTCTGATATTGAATTGCCCCTAAATAAACACCCGTCTCCTCAATACTTAATTCAACCTGATAAGTTTCTGGTTCAATCGGGAGCAACGGATATTGGTAAACCGTATCGTCTCTGGTGAGTATATACGTTACTGAAGAGTTACTGGGTGGAGTTTGCCCAATTTCAGCTAAATAAGCTGTGACCAGAACATTGCTTGGTTGCAATTGCACCGTAGCACGATCCAAGCCGAAAGATGGGTCGGGTAAAGCATAGCGAATGATTCGGAGCCAAAATTGTCCTAAACGAGACCATGACCCCCACTTTGGCGACCAATCGCCACCGATGTCTGTCGCCCAAACAATCACCCTACCTAGTCCAACCTGCCATGCAGATAGGATCGGATCGCCAAAGTTGCTGGAGATGAGGATATCTTCACTTCCTTCTTCTTGCCGCGAGGTAACCGCATTATATGTCTCTATGGTAGGAAATTCATTAGAAGCAAATCCTCCCAAAATAGGATGATTGTTATCTCCGGGCGCAAGAGTCGTTGTGCCCGCTTGAATATTTTCTCCACTAGCTGCTTTGCTCTCTGCGATCATTACGCGCGGAAGTTCAGAAGCATCTTTCACATGATGATAACG
The DNA here is from genome assembly GCA_003130835.1 of Anaerolineae bacterium. Taxonomy (GTDB): domain Bacteria; phylum Chloroflexota; class Anaerolineae; order Anaerolineales; family UBA4823; genus NAK19. The sequence goes on from QEXX01000040.1 coordinate 3,106, forward strand.
TCCATTGCCTGCCTTGGCTATAGCAGTTAATAACTCTTCTTCAACATCATCACCAAATGACACTACCGAGACCGTCCAACCAGCTTGACGAATTTCTTTTGTAAGATTGACAAAGTCTTCAAACTTCCCATCGCTACTCTTACCATCTGATAGAATCAACAAGTTTTTATGCTCCACGGGAGGATCGCTTTTTAGCATTCCCTGAAAACAATCTTGCAGAGCAGCGAACAATTTCGTGCCGCCATAAGCTCTTAGCCGTGCCACTTCATCCATTGTCAACCTTTTTTCAAGGCCATCACCAAGCAGGCGAATAGAGACTTTCCAACTAGAAGTGGTAGAAAACGTGAGCAGCCCAAAGTAATCCTGAGCCTGCATACCCTCAATCGTGCGTGCTGCAGCTTCGCCGGCAAGCACGATCGGTTCTGGATTGTCATCCTTTTTCGTCCCCATGCTCCCTGAGGCATCAAGCATAATGACAAAAGCTAACGGTAATCTTGCATTGCGTGGAGGGGGTTCTAGTTTCACTGGTAGGATTGCCTCGAGTGGTGTATCTAAGTACCCTCCCAAAGTCAGGCTGTTGATTCCTCCGGTAAGAACAAGACCTTGTCCTCGATCGACGACTTGACTGCGTAGGGTCGCCAGTTGTTCTGTAGTGAGGTTCGTTGCCAGCAGGTTATGCAAAATAACCACTTGATAACTCCCAAGGTCGGTTTCGCTGGTGGAGAGTTCCCCAGGAGACATGATCTCAATATCTATTCCCTCAGACTGTAGATTACGGGCAAAGGCGCGAACCTGTTCAGGATATTGGGTTAATAACAAGGCCCGAGGCGCATCAAAGACCTGCACAACTGCAAAAGCTTGGTTGTTGCCTTCCCACTCATCAAGCGAATATGACACTTTAGACTCCAAAGTGAGGATACCGGCTTCTTTGGAGTCGAGAGGAAATTCAATCCAATGATTACCGGCTTCAAGGGTTAGAGACTGGGATGAGACAACTTCCTCGTTTACCTTCAATTCTAATAAAATTGTGCCTTGTTCAGGCATAACTACTTCTTGAAAAACGCTAAAGGTCGTCTTGGCCCACAACGTTTTGGGAGTAACAATCTGCCCTAGATAAACGTCGTGCTGTGCTTGACGAGAGTCCAGCGGGATAGTATCCATAGGAATTTGCATTTCCTGAAGCTGTCTCACCCGTTCCTCAAGAACAAGCGGATTTGATGGATTGCCATCTGAAGCTAAGATTATCCTCCCTTTATTATTCTCGAGCAATTCAAGGGCAAGGTCAAAAGCATTCTCTAAATAAGTGGCTTTTCCGTTGTCGGGACGGAATGCATCTCCGACAACATAAGCATCTTCTCCTGCAGCGATAATCAACCGATTTGGGGCAGAGTTCTTCCATTGTAGGGCTTGTTGTTCGAATTGTTTTCTCAGATTCGCGTCAATGCTGTCCGATTGATCAACAATTAAGACCTCCAGGGGCAGCGGTTCGGTATTAATTCCTTGCTGTTGGACGGAAAAGAATTCTGCTATCAGCGCGAGTAAGAGGGCTGCGCGCAGAAAGAAAGCTGGAAGCCATCGCAATGGACCTTTTCTGGCAAGCCGAAACAAGGCCACTAAGACCAGTGCAATCGCTAACCAAAACAAGGGACGACTCAACGCTAACGCCATGCGTAATTCGCCTCTATCAATAGGATAAGACAAGCCAAACCCAGAATCCAAGGGGTTAGATCAAAGGGATGAGTTGACAAAGCTGGCTGAGGGAGAACCGTTGGCGAATTCTCTACAATCGCCCTCTGGTCATTGAGTAGATTTGATTCCTGCCAATCCCCAGCATTCACACCAACTGCTATCTCAGTTTCGATCCCGAAGCGACTGACCAATTGGTATCGATAGATGCCGCTCTGCTGGGTTTCACCCCATTGCATGGGGCGTTGTTCGCCAAAGGCAATCGTCTTTCCAATAGGAGTTAATAGCCGAACGGTTGGATAAAAGATAGGGGAAGGAATAGGTAAGGGAGAACCATTATCTATCTTAGCGGGGATAGGGGGAACCGTAGCACTGGCTAGCACATTGCCTAGCAAAGCGATCCAAAGGGGGTGACGGAGGAAATTACCGCTGGAAATCCGCGGTAAGAAGATAAAGGTATCCGATTGATTATGTAGTCCTCGCAGCAACACCGGCATTGGCGGATCATCAAGAGTTTGTAGTAGTACTTGAAACCCGCTAGGGACTTCACTTAAGCGTGGTAAGAGAACATCTCGTAAACCATTTGAGTCAAGGTGTGCTACGATTTCATTTTCAATCGCCGGTACCCAGCGATCACTCGTCACAGTCTCTGACCAAGAAAGCCATTCCGTTGAGGGAGGGTCCAAAAGCAAGATTGTCTGATAAGGATGCTCCGAGGGAAAAACTTGGTGATAAATAACCAAGTCAAATGGTTGGTTAGGTACATCTGACGCCGAAGCATACAATTGAACATCCACCGTTTGAAACGACTTTAAAGCCTTGAGGATGGCTTTAGGCTGCTCCGAAACTAAGGCGATATGAATAGTTGGGAGAGCCGCAACCGTTGTTGACGCCATATCATCATCTGGTAGAACATCTCCAGCAGCGAGAGCCACCGAGACGATGCCCGGAGCTTCTTGTAATTGCCAGCGGATTGGGAAAACAATCTTAGGAGAAATATCGATGGGTACACTTTCGACAATTGTATCGTCCACCATTAAGGAAACAATTCGTCTAACAGTCTGATCGCTAAAATTCGCTAATAAAGCGCTGACTTCCCAGATTTGATCAGCAGTTTTGGATGCGGACACATCAAGTACAGCTTGATTGCCAACTGGCTCCCCTATCCAATGCCAGTTGACACGCATTGATCCGGGTATTTTAAGGGCATTGCCATCCCATGCGCCGTCAGTAAAGAGGTGAACTTCTATCGGCAAAGACGGTTCTGCGATCGATTCGGCAAGATAAAGGGCTTCCTGGATAGATGCACCGTTTCCGCCTGCCTCGAGGGTTTGTAAGTTAAGGAGTATCTCATCCATGCTTTGAAACCGCGAGTCGGCGAGGATACGAGCATTTGCCCCCGCGGCGATCCCTGTAAATACATCCCCAAAACGGCTTTTTTCGGCTAGGCTAAGAGCATCCTGCCGGGCCTTCTCAAAGCGAGTTGGCGAAACATCTTGGGCTTTCAAGCTAGTTGAGGTATCCAAGATCACAATCTGATGAATGTTTCTTCCCCAAGGAAGCGGCAGATTCAAATGGGGTTGAGCAAGCGCTAAACTAAAAAGCGCCGCAATCGACAGGTCCATAATTAAGAGCATATTTAACGGAATTCGTCGAAAGCGAGCTCCTTGAACCTGTTTCTCTAAAAAGCTCCAGAGTGATAGGTTGGAAACAATGATCGTGCGATTCCGTTGTTGCAGTAAATGTAGCACCGCAATTAGCGGAAGACTGACCAATCCAAGAAGACCAAGAGGAAACGCAAAGCTCATTTGGGTTGAAGAATCCCGATGTGTCGAAAGTCTGGAATAATCTCCTTATCGAGTGCTGCTCGGCTGTTCATTCGATAATAAAAGACATGATTTTGAGCACATTGAGCCTCTAATTTATTACACCAAGCCTGCATCTTGACTTTGTACAAATTAAGTGCTTTCGAGTCGATGTTATAGCTTGCCCGTTCGTGGGTTTCAATATCTTCAAGTTCCACTTGTCCCATGAGGGGAGGATCAAGTTCTTCAGGATGAAGCAGGTGAAGCAACAAAATCTCCCAACTAGGAGCAGGTAAAATTTTCAGCGCATCTTGCACATCCTCTTCACCCAGCAGATCAGAAATAATGATCACCAAACCTTGCCCGGAAGAACGTCGTTGAACTTCTTGGAGCAACTCCAGCAAGGTAATTTGTCCTTGAAAGGTTTGTTTTTGGAGAAAATTTAACAGGTTGGTAAACTGTCCCTTGCCTGTTAGCGGTCCCCAGAATACGAAGCCTCGTTGGGACAAGGTGAGCAAAGCCAAGCGGTCACCGTTGGATAAGCATGTATAGCCTAGAGCAGCAGCCAATTCAAGCGCTTTGATACTTTTTGGCGGATTCCCCCACTGCATAGAAGCACTACAGTCAAGGACAAGATAGACTAACAGGTCTTTGGGTTGCTCTCCCTGGCGGATAAAGATATGCTCCTGTCTCGCAGAGGCACGCCAATCCACAAAGCGAATATCATCCCCCACAACATATTTACGATGCGCAAGCAGCTCTACTGCTGGCTTGCGGCGCAAGCTAGATCTCTGTCCAGCGTTTCGTCCTTGCAGGTAACGGCTTGCAGCGAGACGAAGATGCTCCAACTGATAGATCGCCAGCGGTGATGGGGTAATCTGTGTTAATAAGTTCAGATTCTCTGCGCTGGATTGGTTTTTATTGAGGGAAGAAGTAAAGCTTAATTTCATTGAGCCAAGTCCAATTTAACGGATAAGGAAGGATCTCTCCAACAAAGCGAGAGGGTTGCAGAGGACTGGCTAAATTATACGAACCACTAACTGTTGGCCCTTGTAATGATGGGGTTGCTTGGCCGGGTTGTAATATCTCTGCAACGCCTTCATTTCCGGCATTAAAGGTGAGGGTTTCCCCTACACCAGCAAGGCGCTCAAATTGAGTAGGTGAACCCATCTGGGCTTTGGCTTCCTCACTGCCGCTTCCCCCACCTGTTCCCGATTGCGTTTGTGTTTGACCACCGAGATCTCCTTGACTTTGCTTCATCGTTTGAGCCATCCGGTTAAGTTCCTGTGAGAGCTGTTTTATGGACTCACCCGCAGTTTCTTGATTGCCCTCACGAATCTCCTGCGCAGTATTTTTCATCTGTTCTGCTAAGGTTTCCATACCTGCTTCTTCAACAGTCTGAGCGGCTTGTTCAAAAGTTTGACTCAGTTGGTCCTTAATGAAGGGAGGCAGGTTGTTAATTTGCGTGGAAAAACTATCCAGCATTTGAGCAGCCATTTCCAAATTCCCTTGCTCTAATGCTTCCCCCAAGGGTTGAGTTAATGGGTTGTCCTTTAACTGTTCCCCTAACTCCTGCATCGCTTGAGTCATTTGCTCGCCTTGTACACCCGCAAGATCCGAGGAACTCGCTTCACCTGTACTTCCCCTTTGCAGCGGTTGCGTTTGCCGAGAGGCTAAGTTGCTTGCTTGTGTAAGACCGAATATGCCGTTTTGAAAGACTTCATTTTCCTCTTTTTCAGGCTTTAAGGACGGAATGTCAACGCCATAATCTGCTGACAGAGTTAGCGTAGGCATGGTAATCAACAAGACCAAAGCCAAGATCGCAAACGAAATCATAAGGTAGTCAATCTCGGCTCCAATTTTCCAACCTTTTCTGCGCAATGTTCGATGAATTTCCGGGATCATCGCCGCAACATCTTTTATCAATGCTACCGCGATCGGGTTTTGATTGGCATTCATATATTCGAAGGCAGTACTCAATTGTTCTTTCTTACCTAACAGACGGTCCAAGCGCCAAAGGAATTGTTTCAATGAAACGACAGGAAAAACGACTCTGTAAAAGCCAATACACCCTAATAGACTTGCCAGTACCCACTTGATCGAAGGTTTAAGGTCATTATTCAAAGTAAATTCAAGAATTAATCCGCTTGTGTATCCTAGCAACCCAAGCCAGAGTAAACGGAGGATGCCACGAATGATGCGCTGAAAATACGCCAAGCGATAAACGGATTTAAGTTTTTGGGTAAAGTCTTCCGAGTGGCTCATAGATAAGGTTCCTGATCAAGCTTTTTCACCCAAGCTCGTAGGCGACGGTAAGAAAAGAATGACAAAAGAACAAGAGCTAAAATGGCAAAAACAATTGAGCGTACTTTCATCATGTCTATGAACGCTTGGAGTTGCGCTGTGTTTTGTTGATTGCCAATGCGAATCAATTTTGAGATAAGCTGGTCAAGGTGCTTGGCTCGATTTGGAGACATAAAAAGGAAAGCAATCCATTTTTCATGCTCTAGCTCCATCGCCAAATTCTGGGCTTGTGCCATCGTTTCCTTAAGGGCATTGGATTCTGCGAGCCGTTGATCGTCATTTATTTCGCGAAAGATTGCCTCGGCTTGGACGAGTTGCTCAAGACTGGCTGCGGTGTTACCCGCAATATAACCTTGTCGCGCTTGCCGTAACAATGACAGGCCTTCCTGTCCCATCGTTGCAATCTCAAGGAGTTCACGTAGCTTAAGAACGTTTTGCTCTTCGCCCAAATTTTGTAATATTCGAATATGCTCTTCTAAACGCGACTTTGCATCTGCATAAGCCCCAGATTGAATCAATAGCCGATAACTATCTTCATCAATATTATAGAGGAAATGATATTGCCAGCGGTCTTGAACATAAAAGGGATAATATGAAAGCCAAAGCTCCTTGAAATCGTCATCTAAAGACATGTTGAATGTGGCTTCAAAAGCTGAAGCTACGTTAGTCGTAGTGGGGATAGTCTGAAGGAATGTTAAGACCTTTTGCCAGCCAAACTTTTCCACCAATAAAGCTATGATACTCAGAGAATAGATCATCTCCGTTGGAGATTGATCGATGTTCGACTTGCCCCACAATTCTTCAATTGAACCATCCATTTGTGATAGTTCATTGGCTCCTGAGAGGAGTGGTGCAACTACATCGATGGGATCGAGGAGATAATTGCCAACGCTTTCGACCAACGCAGGTGGTGCTTTTCCTTTCGACAATTTTTCGATCAATAGCACACACATTTCATAACGAAATGCATTCAAAGCCTCTGACTCCCACTTCAATGGGTTTTTAATAATATTCTCGGCGATTAGCGATATTTCCATCTCTCCAATATGGCTATGAGTGGTGCCAGGGGTTATGGCGGGAGCGTAGGTGTTGAGTGCAATAAAGTCTGTTTCTTTGGGATATATGCGAACCGAGATAGGCAGGTCTTTTTCCACCCCGAAAAGGTTTATTGCCCTCTGATATTCCTTTTCCAAATCATCGCCATAGGCGATTAGAATGACATGTCCCAAATCTCGTTGATCAGGCGGCAAAATACCTTGATAAAGGGAAAGAATGGTTTCTTTCTCGATACCTTCAATGTCAGGATAAACGACTACAAACGATTTTGTTCGTACTTCATTCCACTCATAGGGTACATAACTCCTCGCCAGGACATTCACAGCAGGAGATAAAGTGTATAAAGCGAATAAAATCCACCCAAGGAGAGCTGACCAGCTTTTCATCGTGGGAAACTGACAATTGAAAATCTACTGACTCCAACTCCTTAAAAGAATTATATCACATGAGGGTGTTGAAAAACAAACATAAAATTGAGACTAGCACCCCTGCCAGACGGTCGTTGCGAATGTCCAATTCCCGCACCGGCATACCCAGACTGCCGCTCAACGTCTCAATTCGCCGGGCAGCCCAATCCTGCACCCGGTTCAGCCGCTGGTCTGCCTCGGACAAGATATGCGCCAGCCAGCCGATCAGCACATGACCTGCGCTGACCCCTTGCCAGTTGCCATGCACTGAGAAGTGTTCATCGGTCAATTCAGCCAACCCCATGCGGTTCATC
>QEXX01000007.1 GCA_003130835.1 Anaerolineae bacterium
AGTCCTTAAGCTAATCGTGATCCTTATCGTTCTAAGTGCCTTTCTGCTGCAAGCTTGTGGAGGTCAACCGGCTACTCCCCAAGCCACCCAACCGCCCGCGGTTGAGACCGAAGCTCCAGTACAACCACAACAACCCGTTGAAACCGCCGCACCTGAGCAACCCAGCCCGGCTGGCGCAGTGCGCAAGGGGATTCTTCGTGTCGCAACCCAACCGCTTGTTCAAGTTGATCCAGCAACCATTTCTTCTGACCCCGAAGTCTTCGCTGCCAATCACATTTATGACTACCTTGTTGACGTCACGCCGCAGAACACAATTGCTCCGCGACTGGCAAAGAGTTGGACAGTCAGTGAAGACGGCACAGTTTACACTTTCCAACTCGAAGAAGGGGTAATGTTCCACGATGGATCGCCCTTCAGCGCTAAAGATGTCGTCTGGACTTTCGATCGGTTGCGAAATCCCGATTCTGGGTATCCTACCGCCGATCTTTACGCCAATATTGAGAGTATTGAAGCCACAGGAGACTTGGAAGTTACCTTCAAACTTAAACAGTCTAACCCCTTCTTTTTATTTGATCTCAGTGACAACCATGCCCTAATTCTTAAGGAAAATACGGCTGATCCTACCCAATTTAATGGAACAGGACCATTCAAAGTCGTTGAATATAGCCCTGAAGATCGCATGATCTTACAAGCCAACGAAGCCTATTTTGTCGAAGGGCAGCCCAAACTAGAAGGAGTAGAGATTCTCTTCTTCGCCGATCAAACAGCCATGGTTGACGCGCTGCGCGGTGGACAGGTTGATCTTGTCATGGCACTTTCGACCGATTTGTACAGCAGCCTGAAAGGGGAAAGCGGAATCACTTTGCTGGACGCCCCAACCAACCAATTTGATGTTGTTCGCTTAAGATCCGATCGGGCTCCGGGTAACGATCCTAAAGTCATGCAAGCCTTAAGGCTTGGTTTAGATCGAGAAGCGATTTATCAATTGGTCATGGCTGGCTTTGGACGTATCGGACGCGACAGTCCAATCGGGCCGATGTATACTGCTTACTATAGCGAGGAGACCCCCTTACCCGTCCGGGATGTGGAAGCCGCAAAGGCACTGCTTGCAGAAGCTGGTTACCCCAACGGACTAAAAATCGACCTTCACACCCCCGATACCGGTGACCGCCCTGAGTTAGCCGTTGTATTGAAAAATCAATGGGCGGATATCGGTGTAGATGTGAACGTGATGGTTGAGCCGGAAAGCGTGTATTACGGCGATAACGGATGGCTAGAAGTTGATTTGGGGATCACCGGATGGGGGTCGCGCCCTTATCCGCAATTCTATTTGGACGTGATGCTCAAATGTAATGCTAAGTGGAATGAATCGCATTTCTGCGATGAGGAATTCGATCAATTAGCAACCATTGCTGGAACCACCCTCGATGAAGCGGAACGCGTTACCGCGTATAAAGCTATCCAAAAACTGCTAATTGAGCGTGGCCCAATTATCGTTCCCTACTTCTACACCCAACTGGCTGCTATCCGATCGACATTCCAAGGCTTTGTGCTAAAATCTTTTTCAGGGCGATCCGATTTACGGCCGGTTTCTTATGTTGAGTAGATCAATGCGTTTTAGGTAAATGGGTTTTGAAGTTGACGTAAGACATACAAGTGGTAGTGTCGATGGGCAACCCCCATCGACACCTACCTCAACCTATATACAACTTGCTGGCTGGACTAAAGTTGTCCTCTTTATCAGGGCACTATTGTCCAAACCTGCCTCTGCGTTGGGTCTCATCATCTTTGTTGTGTTTCTCTTTTTGGCTCTCTTCGGGCCATTCCTTGCTCCGTATGGGGTGAACGAGCAGATTGCCGCCGACGCAGGGCAGCCTCCTTCTGCCAAGCACTGGTTCGGTACCGATAATTTGGGACGCGATGTTTTCAGCCGTGTGGTTTTAGGGGCGCGCGAAATCCTAAGCTTAGCTGGCTTTGGTACCGCCATTGCTGTCCTGTTTGGGACAACCATCGGCTTAGCCAGCGGGTATATTGGCGGCTGGTTCGATGAAATCCTGATGCGCATCTTTGATGGTTTGCTCGCCATGCCCTTGCTCCTGTTAGCTCTGTTGCTCTTGGGCACGCTCGGTCCATCAAAAAGTAGTGTCCTGTTGGTAATTATCATCGTCTACACGCCAATTGTTTCGCGGGTGGTGCGCAGTGTCGTGCTCTCGGTACGCCAACGGGGCTTCATCGAGGCGGCTCGTTTGAGGGGTGAAAACTTACCCTATCTCCTTTTCCGCGAGATCTTGCCCTCGGTGTTGCCGGCCTTAGCGGTTGAGGCTGCGTTGCGCTTTTCGTATGCTATCTTTCTGGTTGCCTCGTTGGGTTTCTTAGGAGTGGGTGTTCAACCGCCCAGCCCCGACTGGGGCTTAATGGTGCGCGAAGCCCGCAATAATGTCAATCAAATGCCTTGGGCAATGTATTATCCGGCCGCAGCAATTGCGGTGATTGTCATCGGGGTCAATTTGCTTGCGGATGGGATTAAGCGTGTCTTACTCGAATCAAAGTAGCAAGAAGGTCACAATGGAGCAGGAACGAGCAGTATTAGAAGTAAAAGACCTGACAGTTGCTTACCGGATTGGCGAGCGGTGGCTTGAAGCCATTCGAGACATTAACCTTTCGATTTTTTGTGGGCAAATCTATGGATTGGTCGGAGAGAGTGGTTCCGGGAAGACAACCTTAGCCATGTCGATCCTCAATTATTTGGGGCAAAATGGGCGGATCCTAAAAGGCTCAATCGTCTTTGATGGGGAAGAGATCAGTCAGTACCCAAAGGAGAAAATGCGTTCCTTCTGGGGGAGCAAAATTGCTTTGGTACCCCAAAATCCGCTTTCTTCGCTAAATCCGACTCTGACCGTCGGTGAGCAAGTGCAAGAAGTGTTGCGCCTGCACTTGAAGATGCCGGAGGCAGCCGCTCGCAAGCGCGTTGTGGAGCTTTTTGAGCAAGTGCGGTTGGCAGAGCCCCAACGGGTGGCGCGTTCTTATCCCCATCAAATCAGCGGTGGGATGCAGCAGCGCGTGATGATCGCAATGGCATTGGCAGCTTCGCCGCGTCTATTGCTGTTAGATGAACCGACTACCAGTCTGGATGTCACCACCCAAGCTTCCATTCTGGATTTGATCAAGGAGCTGATTCAAGGGCAGGACATGGCGGTGTTATACGTGACCCATAATTTGGGGGTTGTGGTCGAGCTTTGTCATCGGGTGGCGGTGTTATATGCCGGTGAGCTGGTTGAAGATGCCCCTTTAGAAGAAATCTTCCGGCAACCCCTGCATCCATATACCTTTGGTTTGCTGAAAAGTGTGCCCAAGCTAGGCCAAAACAAAAAGGAGCAAGTCCTTAGCTCCATTCCAGGCCAGATCCCAGCCCTAGCCCAACGCGGTAGCGGTTGTATTTTTCAATCTCGCTGTCCGATAGCTCTGGACATTTGTGCCGAGCGCCCACCGTTAGAGTCCATCGATGCGAAGCGCTCGAGCCGTTGTTTTCGCTGGCAGGAGCTGTTGCGCGGCGAGATTCCACTCGAAAAACTGTTTGAAGCCGAAGGTGAAGCGCTTCAAGCGTCTATACCGGTTCAACAAAAATCGGAAGCGGCGGCTTTGGACGCCCAAGGGATTATCGTGGAGTTTGAGAGCCATGCGTCGTTGTTCGAATCGCTTGCGCGCCGTTCCTCACGCAAGGTTAAGGCGGTCAAGGACGTCAGCATTCGCATCGAAGCGGGCGATACGCTGGGGTTAGTTGGGGAAAGTGGCAGTGGCAAGACCAGTCTTGCCCGCGCCATCAGCGGTCTCAATGAACCGGAAGCCGGATCGATTCGCATCTATGGCTTGTCGGCCGCCCCAAAACTTTCGAAACGCAACCGGGATGTCTTGCGTCGTTTGCAGATGGTCTTTCAGAACCCAGAAGAAGCCCTTAATCCCTTTATGACGGTCGGTGAGTCGTTGCGGCGCCAATTATTTGTCTTACAAGGCATTCGTGGCGAAGAAGCGCAACGCCTGGCGGAAGAGATGGTCAAAGCCGTTCAACTGCCGCTTGACGTGCTAAACCGCCGTCCGAATCAACTCAGCGGGGGGGAAAAGCAGCGCATTGCTATTGCGCGCGCCTTCATTACCAACCCGGATGTGGTCATTGCCGATGAACCGGTCTCCTCGTTGGATGTCTCTGTCCAAGCGACTATCCTCAATCTGATCAATCGCTTACAGGGCAATTTTAACAATGGCTTGTTGTTTATCTCTCACAATTTAGCTATTGTCGGTTACCTTGCTGATCAAATTGCCGTAATTTATTTGGGTGCTTTGATGCAACTATGTCGAGCCGTCGATCTGTTTAAGCCACCTTACCACCCCTATACCGAAGCCTTGCTTTCGGCGGTGCCATCGGTAGAGCTAGGAAAAAAGGCTCAAACCATCCGCCTAGAAGGGGAGTTGCCCAGTCCGACGGAAAGAATTGAAGGTTGTCCCTTCCACTCCCGCTGTCCGCGCAAGATTGGTGAAATTTGTGAACGCCAAGCACCCCCGTGGCGAGTCGATGAGAGCACGCAAAAGCGTATCTATTGTCATTACACCTTGGAAGAGTTAACTGAGCTTCAATCACCAATCCTCGATGTAGGCTTATAAGACGATGGTCAAATATCTGCTGCGTCGCTTTGGTTTCTTAATTCTTACCTTATTGATTACTTCAATGGTAATCTTTGCCGCTACCCAATTGCTACCCGGCGATGTGGCGCGAGTCATTCTCGGACGCGAAGCGGGCGAAGCCGCTTTGCAAGCCTTGCGCGAAGAGCTTGGACTGAATGACCCGGTGCCTGTGCAGTATGGGCGCTGGTTGGTCAACTTTGTGCGTGGCGATTGGGGAAAATCTTATAGCACCAAATCCGAAATTCGCCCTCTGGTGATCGGAAGACTGCGCAACTCTCTGATGCTAGCGGTGGTGATTTTGGTCATTTCGGTGCCCGTGGCAATCTTCCTCGGGGTCGTTGCCGGGCTAAACGAGAACAAGTGGATTGATAACGTGGTCAGCATTGCCTCCCTTGCTGTAGTTGGCTTGCCCGAATTTGTCACTGGTTTGGTGCTTATCCAAATTTTTGCGTTTCGCTTGCGATGGTTTCCCGCTAATTCCTCGATTCGTCCAACCACCTCGTTTCTTGAAGCCCTGCCTATGTTGATTTTACCTGCCCTGACAGCTACCTTGGTCTTGTTGGCTTACATTGCTCGTCTCACCCGAGCGGGTGTCATCGAAGAACTCAAGCAACAATATGTGCGCACGGCTGATCTCAAGGGATTGCCCTACCGCGTGGTCATCTTTAAGCATGTGCTGCGCAACGCCTTGATCCCAACCATCACCGTGATCGCAATTAGTATGGGTTGGTTGATCAGCGGCTTAATCGTGATTGAAAATGTCTTCAATTACCCGGGTTTAGGCCGGTTGATGGTCTTTGCGATCGACCGCCGCGATTTACCCTTGTTGCAGGCGGTGACGATGGTGGCTGTGCTTGGCTTTGCACTTTCTAACCTGCTCGCCGATATCCTGTATGCCATCCTGGATCCCCGCATTCGATTAGGGTAGCTCAGTCATCTGCTGGCTGAGTTGGCTCAAGATAGCATGCTTCACCAAGGGAAGCTCATAGAATCGCGTTTCTTTCCCGTCTGTCATCAACATTTCTCTTTGGCTCAATCTGCGCCCTCTTCTACCATGAGCGATTTTCGCACAATGTTCACTGCTTTATCACCCTTCTCCTAAAAGTTCGATCGATTAGACCCGGCTTTGAATCTCAAAATAAAGGTGGGAGTATAATCCGAAAAAGGCATCTTTGTGTGAGGAGAAGTGAGCGATGGCATGCGTTCTCTCGTTTGATGTTGGCACCAGCGGATGCAAAGCTGCGTTGGTGAACGAAGACGGCAAACTAGAAGGTACAGCCTTTGAGCCGTATCCGACCCATTATCCGCGTCCCCTTTGGGCGGAGCAAAATCCTGAAGATTGGTGGCGGGCGGTTTGTGTAACAACGCACCGCCTGATTCAACAGCAGCAAGTATCTCCTTCCCAAATCGCCGCAATTGCCTTTTCAACCCAAATGGTCAACCTATTGCCGGTCGATAAAGAAGGCAACCCCTTGCGCCCTTGTATTAGTTGGCTGGATGGGCGGGCAGATGAAGAAGCGCAACAAGTGATGCGCAAAGTAGGCGGGCGGGCTATCTTTGCTGCTCTTGTGGGCGTTGCCATTACCGGCAAAGATGTCTTACCCAAATATCTATGGCTGAAAAAGAATGAACCCCAAATCTACCAGCAGACGGCTGCTTTGATGGATTGCAGTGGCTTTTTGTTGGCGCGCACGACCGGACGTCTCGTTGCAGAATGGACGGTATCTAGCGTGACGGGGGTGTTTAACTTAAAAACCAAAACTTGGGATACCACCTTAATGCGCTTTTTGGGTATCGATTCCAGCAAATTCCCCGATTTGGTCTTACCTTATGATCAGGTGGGGGGATTGACTCGTCAAGCAGCCCAAGACATGGGGTTGCTCGAGGGGACGCCGGTCTTTGGGGGTGCAGGTGATGCTATGACCGCTGCTGTCGGTTCTGGTGCGGTCGGCGAAGGGGAAGGGCATTTGTGTTTGGGGACTTCTGGCTTTGTGGGCATTGTGACCAGTAAGCGGGTGGTGGGTAAACGTGGCATCCCAACCATCCAGTCGGCCGATCCTACCAAGCTTTTACTCATTGCCGAAACTGAGACGGCTGGCGCTTGCTTGAAATGGGCTGCTCGAGAGTTTTTCCAGCAGGAACCGGATGGGGCAATTTTTGCCCGGATGGATGAAGAGGTCAGCCGTATCGAAGCTGGATCCGCTAAGTTGCTTTTTACCCCTTGGATGTACGGGGAGCGCACGCCGATCGCCGATGAACGCCTGCGGGCAGCATTTATCAATCTGGGTGCCAACCACTCTTACGCCCACCTGTTGCGGGCTGTCTATGAAGGGGTTGGCTACAACTTGCGCTGGATCATTGAGAATATCCAAGCGTTATACGGGTTTAAGCCCAATCCCCTGCGGACGATGGGAGGTGGTGCTAAAGGGTTACCATGGGTGCAAATTGTTGCCGATATCACCGGGCGCACCTTGGAGTGTGTCGCAGAACCACAACAAACCACTGCGCTTGGGGCAGCTTATCTCGCCATGGTTGGCTTGAAATGGTTACCCTCGATAGCGGCGGTCAAGCAACTTGTGCAAGTAACCCATACCGTGAAACCTCAAGAAGCGACTCGCCCGATCTATGACGAACTCTATTCGGTCTTCAAGCAGATTTACCCGCAATTAAAGGGCGTTTACCATCGCTTGAACCAACCCTGACGAGTGTCCTGCTTGGACACATTCTTCGGCAAGATTGCCTGTTTGTGGAGACCAGGAGACCATGATGGTCTGGTTGGGCGGAAGGAACACCGCCCAACCAGATTGATTAATGGGGGAATGGTTTGAGTTTCCAGATGACTTTCCAGCCGATGGGCAGCATCAGTGTTGCCAGCAGGATCTTAATTGCGTCGCCGATCAAAAACGGATAAAAACCGGCTGCCAGCGCTTGAGCGCTGCCGACATAGAGAGCAAGCATGGGCAAACCGAAGAGATAAATCGCTGCATTGCCAATCAGCATGGCCAGCAGCGTTTTGATTGCATTCTGAGTCCAACCTCGTTCAGCTAGGCTGCCAACCAGATAAGCTGCTGCCACGAAGCCCAAAAGGTATCCACCGCTTGGACCAAGCAATCGCCCCAAGCCACTGGTGCCCCCAGCAAAAACCGGCAAGCCAGCTAGCCCTTGAGCCAAATAAGCAGCCACGCTTAGGCTACCCAACCTTCGCCCAGCTAATGCGCCGATAAGTAAAACAGCAAACGTCTGCCCAGTAATCGGCACCGGACTAAAGGGTAAAGGGATCGTAAGCTGGGCAGCAAGCGCAATCAGCCATGAGCCACCTAAGAGCAGGGAAACATCATACACAAGAGCGGCTTTGTTCTCTGTTGGACGAAATAGGGCAGTTAACGTCATGTTTTACCTCTTGGTGTGAACAGGTTTTGACATGCTAAACACCCTATGGGTTCAGTCGTTGCGCTCCGTTCCTTCCTCTGGTTGGCTTGGTTCTGGAGGCAGCATGCTTTCAAGCAACTTTTGATCGCGGCGCAGGTTTCTCCAGCGCAGCCAGATACTCAGAATATAGATGGCCATGACCACAAAAACAATTGCGTAGCCGGCAATCATGTAAACGGTGGTCTCGGCTGGGCCTTCTTGGAAGAGCGAAAAGAAGATCATTCGGTTTCTCCCTACAAGCTCAGTTTGAGCTTAAGTTGTTCGACTTGTTCGGCGAAGCGCCCGAGGCGCAGACGATGCCACATCAGGTCGATGAAAACAAAGGTAAAAGTAAACAAACTGAACAGAAAGGTTTGCAACATCTTGGGGGTCATATCAAATTGTCCTTCTGCGCCCGGTTGATTGGTGCCGATCACTACCGGATGGATAGTGCGGAACAGGCGCGCTGAGAAGAAAGTCAATGGCACGCTGACGAAGCCCAGAATGACATACACTGCCCCGAAGCGCGCGCGGCGTTCAGGGTCTTCGATGCCTTGGCGCAGCATCAGGTAGGCAAAATAAATCAGTTCCATAATGGTAGCTGTAGTCAGACGGGGATCCCAAGTCCACCAGGTGTTCCAGATCGGTCTTGCCCAGATCGAGCCGGTTACGATGTTCAAAAAGGTAAACACAATGCCGATCTCGACCGCTGCTTGGGCGACCATGTCCCACTTGCGATCTTTACTCCTCAGGTAGAGAACGCCCGCAATCGCTGCTACAAAAAAGCTCAGCATCCCTACCCAGCCAACAGCCACGTGAAAATAAAACACGCGTTGAACATTTCCCATGACGGCTTCCATCGGGGCATAGAAAAAGACCATCCCAACGGAAGCTAGGAAGACAGTGGCAGTAAAGATATCCAAGTAAGTTAACGCTTTCGGTTTGGTTTGCATTGCATCCTCCTTTCGTTCTGTGCAAGGTTATTCTTCGACCACAAAATCAAAAACCATAAACGCAATGGCGATAAACACTGTATCATAAACAAGCAGTAGATTCAACCAAGGACGAATTGACTCTGCTTCCAAGCCTTGAAGGTAGCCCATACTGGCTTTGACGGCTGCAATGATGACCGGGATTGCCAGCGGAAAAAGCAAAATCGGCAACAGGACATCGCGGGTTCGGGTTTGAATGGTCATGGTTGCTAACAGCGTTCCGACTGATACATACCCTAAGGAGCCTAAGAAGACAACGCCTAAGAAGCCACCTTGAAAGAGATTAATATTATAAAGGATGCTGTAGAGCGGCAATACAATGGCTTCTACCAACAACATAAAGAGTAAGTTGCCAATCATTTTACCAAAATAGATTGCACTGCGGTCAACCGGCGCAAGCAGTAAGCCATCCATACAGCCTCGGTCTTTTTCGATTGCCATTGAACGGTTCAACCCAAGGCTGCCGGCAAAAGCAAAGGTCACCCAGAGTACGCCAGCAGTGACCGTGCCGCGCGTCTTGACATCCAATTCTAGAGCAAAGTTGAAGATCAAGATGACCGTCACGGCAAAGACCAACATTGCAGAGAGCAGTTCCCGACTGCGTAGCTCTCCAGCTAGGTCTTTGGTGATCACCGCCAAGGTCGCCCTAAGAAAAGTCATCGCAGTTGGTTCTCCTCTTGGGCGAGATGGATTGGGTTGGAGGAGCTGTCTTGCTGTACGGCTTGCCGGTAAAACGCCAGCAACTGATCGGGCTGTAACTGCTCTCGCTTCACTGAAGCCACAATGACACCGTTTGACAGAACATCGAAGCGCGAAGCCAACTCACTCACTCGCATCAGATCATGCGAGGTCATAACAACCGTGCGGCCGCGCGCTGCCACTTCGCGCAAGACGTTGTCGAGCATAGCGCAGGCTTCTTGGTCTAAGCCAGTGTGAGGTTCATCGAAGAGGATGACCTCCGGATCGTGCAGGACTGCCCGACCAATGGCTAAGCGTTGTTGCATCCCTCGCGAAAAGGTGCGTACCAGATCAAAGCGCCGCTCAAACAGTCCAACCAATTTCAAGACTTCGGCTACCTTTTTATTGAGCGAATCCAAGCCATAAAGTCGCCCATAGAAACGCAGGTTTTCTTCGGCTGTAAGGTCTCCGTAGAGCAAAGGCAAATGGGTCACCACTCCCAAACGGCGCCGCACTGCGGCTGCTTGCGCTGGAAGAGCAAAACCAGCAATTGAGACCTCCCCAAGGGTAGCTCTCGAAAGGGTGGCTAAGATACGCAGAAAGGTGGTTTTTCCCGCTCCATTCGGGCCTAGCAGGGCGACAAATTCGCCTGCTTCGACATTGAAGTCTAAGCCGCGCAGGACAGCCTTCAATCCAAAGCGTTTGACGAGTTTGCGAACGACGATCATGGTTCGGAGTTCATTGGAAGAGTTAGGCTTTGCCCTTAAGCGCTTTTAGTTTTTCTTTTAGCTCGGCACGGCGGGCTTGGTAGGCTTCGGCTGTTAAACCACCGCTTTGGTAGAGATCGTCGAGGGCGATAATGGCGTCGATGATGGCCTCTTCGCTTTCAGAAGCGCTTAACGCTTGTTCCTCTTCTTCTAACTCTTCTAGGCGCGTGTGTCGATAGAACCAAATTCCCGCAAAGATAAAGGCAAAACCAAAGACGATCAATCCAATCATCAGCGATTCGCGACTGCCGCCACTCAGCGAAAGTCCGCCGGTGCCTGGCTGACCGCTGATCGATATTTGCAATTCCTCGCCAACCGATAAACTGCTGCCGCTGTACATATGATAGATGGTGCCTTCTGCATCTCGTTTGCCTTCGTCCCGCAAAAGGGTGCTGCGTACCTTAAGTCCGCCCTCCGGCACCAAGACCACGAGAGCGTCAATTGGGATGGAGACAGGCTGAACCAGATCCAATTTTCGATTATAGGGCATGGTAAATGAGAACAAAACCTGGTAATTTCCCGTTCCAGGCCGAATCGAAGCGGTATCCCCAAAGCCATCGGGGGTGGAGATATATCGCTCGCCGAGGACACCATCTTGGAATTGTAAATTGCTCGAGCCAACCGGCAGTTTGAATCGGACAGTGGGTTGGCCAGCTTGTTCAGCAACCAAAGTCTTGTTGGAGGTATTGGACATTATATAGAGTTGGACGACTCGTAGGGTGTTCTCATCGAGTAAATCGAGGAACAAGTGCAGGCGATCGCACTTAATGACCGTTGGGTCCGTAGTCGTATCGTAGATTATGATAGGTAATTCCAGGGTGGCATTTTGACTCGACGCAACAACAACATCAGAGGCATAGGTTACACCGCTATATTCGGTGTAGGCAACAAAAACACGTCCTTCCTGCATCTCAACATCTTCTAGCAGGAATGTCGCATCGCTCTTAAGGGTGGTCGTGGCTGTGAACACCGCTTCAAAGTCGTCGTATCCTTCCAGGGTGATCGTTAGATTATCAGGAACAACGCCGCCTGAGCCATTTGAGACCCGCCCTTTGACCAAACCCTTGCCACTTGATGGCTGTGTTGGGGCGGCTGGCTCAGGGGTGCCCGCAGGTGTTGGAAGGGCTGTTGCAGGCAATTCGCTGGATAAAGGTGCCTCCAGTGTAGCTTGAGCGGCTGCGTCTTGTAATTTTTCGAGTGGCGATGTGAAGGTGAGCGATTGGAGGTAAGCTACGATTGCCCAGCGTTGCTCGTCGCTAAGTTGTTCGCCAAAAGCTGGCATGGCTGGAGGCATGCCTAGCACAAGGCTAGAATACAGATCGAAACCCGATTTTGCTGCACCAAATGCCAGATCGGTCAAGTTGGTTGGTGGTTTAGAAAGGCTCTCGGCTTGAGGGCCATCTCCTTTGCCTTCTCTCCCATGGCAGGCAGCGCAATATTCTTGGTAAAGCTGCGCGCCTTGCTCAATGGTGGCAGCAGAGGTGCTGAGGGATAGCGCATAAGCCACAACATCCCAGCGTTGACTATCCGATAAGCTAGGAAACGGTGGCATAAACCGCTCAAGGTTTCCATTGGTGACAATCAAAAACCAGCGGGCGGGTACAGCTTGCCGCGCTACTTCTAGATTGGAGAGGGCTGGGACGGGGTTCGGCAGTTGGGCAGCGCGCGGTCCGTCGCCATCCCCACGAATGCCATGACAAGCCGCGCATTTTTCTTCATAAATTGCCTTCCCATTGTTTACGTCCGGTGGCACAAGAGGATAGACATCCTGCAGAGAAGTAGCGATCTGGGTGCGCGAGATGGCAATGTCGCTAGCGCCAGGCGGAGGGGTAACATCCGCTGCTAAGGAAAAAGAACACCCCGCAACTCCGAGCGTTAGCAGGAGAAGCCCCAACCAAGCAAGTTTTGGCTTGTTGCAAAGGCGCACGAGAGATTGTCGCAAGCTGGTGATGATCGCTCTCATTCTCCCTGTTCCACTTCTACTAATAAAGGTGTTCCGCACTTTGCGCAGAAACGATCCGATTGCTGGACGGGTTTGCCGCACTGTGGGCAAAAGCCAACCGCCTTTTCAGCTCGCTCGCGCCGCCGGCTGGCGATGATGGCTTCTAGTTCATCGTCAGGTTCGGCTTCAACCTTGAAGGGCTGACGCAGTTGTGCAGGTTGGCGAGCGTTCGCCCTAGCAACGATTGGTTGCTCTCGGAGAGAGTCAATTTTCTGCATCACTTCAGCTGCCTCAGCGATTAATGCCGATCGTTGGATGGGATAATCCTCAGCGGGGATTTTGCCCAAGGCGTGGTCGAAGTCCAGCTCTTGGATCGCACTAAGCAAGCGTTCTTTTTCCGCCAGCAGTGCAGACAGAGTGTGTTCTTCTTGCGTGACCAACGTTGCTCGATGTAGTAAGAACGGGCGAGCAAGGTAGAGAATCACCACAAGCAGGATGCCAAGTAAAAGAAAAATTGAACCAATGTCCATGGAGAATATCCTTGGTTAAGGTTGAAGCAAAGGATCAATCACCGACTTGATTTGAGATAGGGAACGGAAGGGCCCAATCTGGACAAACTGTAGGACGCCTTGTTGATCGACAATGTAAGTTTCTGGAACGCCTCGGATGCGAAAGGCTTGGGAGATGCGGGTGCCCAGGTCAGGACCGTTGGGGTAGGTGATCTCAAATTTTTTTAGATAAGCCAGGGCTTCCGGTTCGGTATCCACATAATCAATGCCTAAGAAGGTAACGTCCCCGCGCGCTTGATAAAACCGCCAGGCGGCTTCTAAATCGGCTGCCTCTTGCTCGCATGGTTTGCACCATGAAGCCCAGAAATTAATCACAATCACTTTCCCTCGTAAGTCGGCGGTTTTGATGGTTTGACCGTCAAACGTTGTCAGGGTAAAGTCCGGAATCTTTTGCCCAACATTCACCGGCCCCTGTTGCGTACGTAACAAACCGATCGCTAGAATGACTAAAAGGGCAATGACCACGACCCAAGCCAAAAGCGGCCCCAAACGCAGGCCTTTGGTTGGGTTCGTTTGTTGGGATTGCTTTTCAGGGATAGATTGCACGCTCATCGGTGAGGGTATCCAGCAGCTCTGTAAGTTTAACGTTTTAACGTTTTTTCAATTCTTCTTCGATGCGCTTCAGGACCTCTGGAGACAAGTTTTCGGGTTCAGGTAGGGATGGCGAGGCCGTCAGCGGGCGTTTCCAACTGCGAAAGGCTTGCACCAAGATCCATACTCCCGCTAGAATGACTAGCGGAGGCACAACATAGGCTAACCAATTTATTCCGCGCGCCGGGGGCGTTGCTAAAACGCGGTCGCCATATTGGTCTACAAAATATTGGCGAATTTGGGCTTCATTCCAACCCTCGGCTAGTTTTTGGCGAATCACTTGACGCCATTGTTCACAAGCTTGCGTGCCGCACACATCGAGGGGCACATTTTCGCATACGGGACAATAGAGATTCTTGGCGATAGCGTTCACTTGATCGTCGCTGATCGAACTTGGATCGGCTTTTTGCGCCAGGGCGCTTTCCCTTGCCCCGAAAATGCTCAGCGAAAGTGCAAGCCAGATCAAAAGTGTCGCGAAAAAAAGGAGAAAATGTTTGATCTTCTTCATCGTTAGGATGCTTTAGCCGCAAATGGTAATCGTCTTCTTGCTCGTACGGTGGCTGGGTTTGTTTCACTGTCTGGCCAGGCAGCGACCAGCGTTCCAAGGATGAAAACCA
Organism: Anaerolineae bacterium; assembly: GCA_003130835.1. Classification (GTDB taxonomy): domain Bacteria; phylum Chloroflexota; class Anaerolineae; order Anaerolineales; family UBA4823; genus NAK19. Next base: position 14,242 of record QEXX01000007.1, read on the forward strand.
AACCACCCAGCCAGAGCCAATTCACCAATGGATTATGATAAACCTTGAAGGTTGCACCGGCCGAGGAAATCGGTTGCCAGTCGACTAAGAGCACATAAAAATCATCCTCCATCGTGCTGCGCAACCCTGGAATGGTCATCGGTTGTTGTGATTCGTAGTAAAAGTCGCGGCGGGGGTATAGTTCGCCCACAAATTGTCCATTCTTATAGACGCTGACCACCGCGCGCGCAACGTTGCGGCCATCAGCGGTATCAAAGACGGCTAGCGAATCAAAGCGCATGGTGTAAGGACCAAGGCTGAGTTGCTCTCCCTGAGCAAGGGTGCCTTGGGTTTCGGTTTGAAATAGTTCGATGCCGATAATTCCAATCGCCATCAAGACGACGCCGAGATGGATAATGTAGCCACCATAGCGACGGCGGTTTCGTCCGGCTAAATTCCAGAAGGCTCGCAGCAACGATTCGTTACGGCTGCGGGAACGGGCGAGCACGGCTCGACCGTATTCATAAAGCGTAACACAGGCAACAAATGCCGCAAGCCAGAATCCGAGCAAGGCTGCCCAATTGCGCACTCCGCTCGCCAGGGCGAGCAGCGGAATGAGCAGGGAAACCACGGTGGGTTTCCAAACCGCTTTGCCCAGGGTTTGGACGGTTGAGTGCCGCCAGGCAGCCAGGGGGGCTATGCCCATCAGCAGCAACAAACCGGCAAAAAGCGGAGCTGTAGCCCGTTCGTAGAAGGGCGGTCCGACGGTCACTTTCTGGCCTGTAACAATTTCTGAGATTAAGGGGAAAATCACACCCCAAAAACACACGACCAAGATTCCCATGAAGAGCAAGTTGTTCAGTAAGAAGAGTGCCTCGCGAGAGAGCAAGGAAGTCATGTGTAAATCCGATTTTAGTGTCTGCCAGCGCCGCAACAATAGGCTCAGCGAGATGACAAAGCTGGCGCCGATGTAGGTGAAGAATAACGGCCCGATAGCGCTTTGGGCAAAGGCATGCACTGATGATAAAACTCCCGAACGAGTTAAGAAGGTGCCAAAGATGACCAAATTATAGGTGAGGATGATTAAGATCATGTTCCAATGTTTGAGCATGCCTCGCTTTTCTTGGATCATCACCGAATGGAGGAAAGCCGTGCCGGTCAACCACGGCATAAACGCTGCAATCTCGACTGGATCCCAGCCCCAGTAGCCGCCCCACCCGAGCACATCGTAAGCCCAACGTCCACCGAGAATCAATCCTAGGGATAGAAACAGCCAAGCAACTAAACTCCAGCGGCGCGTGATGCGAATCCAACGGTCATCCGTGCGATTCGTGACCAGGGCTGCAATGGCAAATGCAAAAGGAATGACAAAAGAGACAAACCCCAGGTACAACATGGGGGGGTGAATGATCATGCCGGGATGTCGCAGCAACGGGTTCAATCCTTTGCCATCGCTTTGGAAATACGGGAGTGCTCCTTGAGGAGCAAAGAAGGACTTAATGGCAATGCCGCCTGGTAGTAGCCAAAGGCGATCGAAGGGGTTTTCGACAAAGAGCGTTAGCCCCAGGAAGAAAGCTAAAGTTATCAGGCAAACCACGATCACCCAGGGCAGGAACTCCCGATCGCGTTCCCAATTGCGCAAGGTGACAGCACTGGCGAAGGCGGACATTAACCAGCTCCAGAACAATAAAGAGCCGGCTTGCCCACCCCATAGCGCCGTAATGCGCAGATAGAGCGGCATACTGTTGCTGGTCACCGAAGCCACATATTCAACTTCGTAATGTCCGTACACCAAGAGATAGATCATGCTGAGCGCCGAGACGGTCAAGAGCGGAAAGGTCAACAGCATTGCATTGCGGGCACTATCAACCCAATCGGGACGTCGTTTGAGCACCCCCCAAGTGGCGGCTATGATACCGTAAATGGCGAGCAAGAAGGAGATGGCTAGCGTACCGTAGCCGAGTTCTGTGATCATACCAGCTCCAATCTTTGTTGTAGGGATGGGTGTTTAACCCTCGCTTTGTTCTGGCAGGGCTTCTTCGTATTTGGTTGGGCATTTGAGCAGAAGCTCTTCGGCGTAGAAAATGCCATCTTCGCCGAGTTTTCCGGTCATGATCGCTTGTGCTTCATCACGCAATAGGTCTGGCTTGACGCCTTGGTAGATAACTTGCAAGCGAGGCCGTGAAGGATCGATTACCGCAGCGTGTAACACGGCCGCCAACCCTCCTTGTGCTTCGATTTCTTTATTATCGCCCGGCACATGGGCAACCGTGAAGCGAAGAGTCAGCGTTTGAGGGTCATATTGAATCGAATCCCCAATGACCGCGCCGGAAACGCGCAAATTGCGGCCAATCACTTGGCTGCCTTTTTGTTCTAGTTCTTCGATCGTCATAAAATACTGCGCGCTGGCTTGGGTGGAGGTGATGATGAGATAAACCACCGCTGCCACGATTAAGAGCCCACCGATCAGGAATTTCAACCGATTGGCTGGAACGTTTGAAATGGGTTTCGAGATCGTCTGTTCCATCGCATTACCTCCAAAGGATATCTTCATTAACCTTCATCAGTTCCAAACATCACAAGTTTAATCCACAATTGGCTAAATTAGATTAACATTATCTAAGATCGCCAGAAAGGTTGTTACCCATTTTACCAGATAGCTTGATTTTTCGGAACGGGCGAGCGAACGCTCTACGGTTTATGGCTCAAGGAGAGATGACAAATGTCACTTGACCCAAGCATGCCCGTTTGGTAAACTACACCAAAATTATCTACGCAGATACAGGTGCGCCAATGCCCGGATGCATGGCGCAGAATGGGGGAAGCCGGTGACCCGAAAGGGAAGTCCGGCGCTGTCCCGCAACGGTAGCGCACCTTGTGCGAAGCCCGATTACCCGCCTGTATCTTGCTCGTTTTCTCCCTCGCGGTAAGGGAGGCCGGGCGTTCTGAGCGTTTTCCTCTGCGCACAGAAAACTCCAAAGCCTCCCGCCCTATTGAGGGCGGGTTTCGTTTTTGGAACAGGCCTCCTCCGCAGGCTGGCAGTTCGACATTCTTTTTTTACCTGACGGAGGCAAACATGCGTACACGATCCTTTTCCCTTTTGACCATTGCTTTAGTTCTGATTTTGCTTGTGGTTTGGGGGATTGCTCAGCCGTGGAGCACCAAGGCGGCTGAAAATCAACCAAACGCAGCAAACGAGATGAGCATTGTCGTCCAATTTTCTAACACCGATCGCTTGATCCGTAAAGTGCAGTTCTCTACTCCCACCATTACAGGCTTGAGCGCGTTGTTGAACAGCGGCTTGGATGTGGTCACCAAAGATATGGGATGGGGGATGGCAGTTTGTTCGATTGAAGGCGTTGGTTGTCCTGCAGAAGATTGCTTCTGTGAATTACCATCGGCTTTTTGGAACTATGAAAAGTGGGATGGCAACCAATGGCAACCCCATAGCACAGGGGCAAACACAACTGACAGAAGCAATGGCGCGATCGACGGTTGGCGTTGGGGAGTGGGGGGTGGAACGCCAATTTTACCTTATCCTCAGCTTGAGCGCGCTTGGAACGCGCTGCAATGGCTGAAGGCACAACAGAATAGCGATGGTGGCTATGGTATGCCAAGTAGCGCCCCTTCCAGTTCGGTTGAGAGCCTATTGGCAATGGCATCCAATCATCACAAAGCAGCCGATTGGCAGAAGGATAGCAGCAGCGTCTCAATGCTTGGGTACATGATGGCGAATGGAACATCGTTTACACAGAGTTCTGCTGGCGCGGCGGGTAAATTTGCTGTTGGAGTAAGCGCTTCCGATTTGTGCGTTCCCTTTCAGGCAAAGTCTCCAAGTGACTTTTATGACTCGTCCACCGGGCAGTATCACCAAGGCGCTGGACCGCAAGCCTGGGCGATCCTCGGCACGGCTGCCTTGAGCCAGACTGTCCCTGCTGAAGCAATCAACTATCTTAAAAGCTTGGCTTTGACTGGGGGTGGATGGGAGTGGTCTAGCGGATGGACAGCCGATACCAACACCACCGCTTTGGCAATTCAAGCTCTGGTCGCTGCCGGGGTTAGTACAAGTGATCCCGTTATTACCGATGCCCTTAACTTTCTTAAGACGGCTCAAAATGCAGATGGGGGTTTCACTTACGATCCCGACTCTCCTTGGGGCACCGATTCGGATACGAACTCAACCGCCTATGTGTTGCAAGCGATTTACGCCGTTGGGCAGGATCCAACTTCTGTTGCTTGGCAAAAGGACGGCAAGACCGCTTTCGATTTTCTGGCAACGGTACAGCTTGGAGATGGTAGCTTTGAGTGGCAGCCGTCTTTGGGCTCCAATCTTTTGGCTACCCAACAGGCAATCCCCGCCTTGCTCGGTAGACCCGCGCCGTTTGCGATTCGCGCCGTTGAAGCTTGTAAAGTCAGCTTTATGCCCTTGATTAGCCGCTGATCGGCCAATGTGATCTGGCGATGTTCTTTGATAAGCCACTAAAGGAACTAGAGGGCACGGAAGTGAACAGTCTTGGCAGATGTCCGATATTGTTGCAGTTCAAGTTCTGGAGGTTGAGGGTAGCATTTCGTTGCCCTCAACCCCTCTCCTACGCAACAAGGTTGAAACCTCTAGCTGGCTGCCTTAAGTCCGCAGAGGAGTGGAAAATTCAACCCCCCTTTTCGAGCAGGAGAAGGGAAAAGGGAAAAGGCAGGACCTGGCTTTTCTCGGCTGGATTTTGTATATTCTCGTTGTTCATCATTTTCTTATTAACGCAAGCCACTCAAGCTCAATCTCCTATCCAAGTGGGGTTGGTGGTGCAGTCTGCAGAAGGAAATGTGATGACCAAATGCGTCACCCTAAACCAAACCAATCCCAGCGGTTGGGAGGTTTTGGTGGCAGCCAATGTGGACGTCAAAGGCTCGCCGAGCGGTATGGGGATGGCCGTCTGTGCCATTGCCGGTGTCGGATGTCCGCCCGAAGATTGCTGGTGCAAGTTCAACAGCGGTGAAAATCTCTATTGGTCGTATTGGCATTTGAAAGAGGGAAGGTGGGTTTATTCCAATCTGGGTGCCAGTAACTACCCCGTGTCACAAGGGGATGTCGAGGGTTGGATTTGGGGACAGGGGCAGACTCCTCCGCCGCTCGTACCCTTTGAACAAATCTGTGCCCCTTCCCCGACAGCAACGTTCACGTTGGCACCGATGCACACCACAACCTTTACACAAACTAGGACACCTTCGGCAACCTCCACTCAAACTGTGGCGCCTTC
>QEXX01000008.1 GCA_003130835.1 Anaerolineae bacterium
CGGTAGACCATGGGTACAGCCAGGGCATCTTGGATCGCAATGCCCTCATATTTTGGGCAGCGACCTTCCCAAGTGGAGTGATTCTCAACCACCATTGGCTTCTGGTTTAGGGCAACTTGACCGGCAAGTCCTTCTCCTAACTCAAGCCGTATTCCGAGCGAAATAGGGAGATTTTTCACAGCCACCAACTTTAAATTATTTTGATGAGGATCATAGAGCAAGATTTCCCCGCTCTCCACGGCTAATAAACGAGTTGTGCGCTCGAGGATTAACTCGAGTACATGGTCTAAATCTTGAATGCCGGTTAAATCTCGGGCGGTTTCTAAAAGAGCGGCCATCTCGTCCGCGCGACGCTGAGTTTCGCGATAGAGACGTGCGTTTTGAAGGATGCCGGCTGCATTGGCAGCTAACATTTCAAGCCATTCTAAATCTTCAGAGGTGTAGGCTGAAACAGCATAACTTTGGGCGGCGATCATTCCAAGGATTTTATGATGGTGACGGAGAGGCACGGCAAGTAGCGAGCGAACGGATTCCGCAGTTCCGAAATGGATACCGATGGAGGCAATTTCGGCATCTTGGGTTAGATCGCTTACCAGGACGGATTTTCCGTGATCGACAACCCAACCGCTTAACCCTTGATGCAGGGGTAGTCTCTGTTTGGGCGCTCGCCCGCCTCGATCGAAGGCATATTCGACCACGATGTCAGTGCCCGCTTCATCGACCAGCGAGATGACAAAGGCCTCTGCAGGCATTACCCGTTGTATTGCCTGATGAAGAGTCTGGTAAATGACTTCAAAGTCATACCCGGCTTCGATTAGTTGCTGGCTGGCTTGGTGCAGGGATGTGCGCCGTTCGATTTCATGGCATGTTTGTCGGTAGAGGTCTTCAGCTTTCGCGCGGGTTTGACGTTCGACTTCGCTGATCTTCTCGATGATTGCCCGATCGGTTAAATCCCGACCAACGCCAACGATTCCATAGATGCGTCCTGAGGTGTCCCTCATCGGCGAGAGATGGGTTTGAATCAGATGTTCTCCGGCTTGGTCAAGGTAGCGCCATTCGTAGAGCACGTTTTCGCCTTTCAGTGCACGCTGATTGGCTTCTTCATGAACTTTTGCGGCATTATCTCCAAGAATGTCTCGGGCGGTCTTACCAAGAAATTGCTCTTTGCTTAGTCCATACTTTTCAAGCCACTGTCCATAAACGCCAACATGGCGGCCTTCCGTATCTAACATGAAGACAATATCGGCCATTGAATTTACAAGAGAGTAAAAGCGATCCGTTTCGTTGTGGAAAGCGTTTTCGGCTTGTACGCGATCGCTGATATTGTGGTGGGTGAGGATTAATGGTGCATCTTTGCCGGTAAGGCTGACCGCCCGCATGCGAAACCATAGCTCTGCTTGAGGCGTGCGACATGGATATTCGACAATAAATTCTGAACGTTTCCCGGAGATTACGGCGCTTAAGCCTTTTAGTACATCACCTGCCAGAGAGTCGCCGGCTTCGCTTGCTTTACGACAGACTTCCAGATAGTTCATTCCCACACCGAGGTAAGTGCGGGCGTCCGCATTGTTTTGTTTTGCGAAATCCTGCCAGGCTTGGTTAACCCATAAAATCGCTCCGCTCCGATCGATCAGAATCACTTCATCCAATAAAAAATCCATAACTGACCAGAGCAACTTGCTTTCTGCTGGGCGATTCAATTTCTCTTTGTCTTTCATTTCAAACAGCCTCACAGATTAAGCGCGCTAACGTCAATGGTAAGTCGGTATCCATCGTGTTTTTTGAGAAAAAGCCATTAGCCCCCGCTAATTTCGCTTGTTGCTGATAAGCCTCTCCCTCTATCATGGACATCAGATAGATTTGCGTATGCGGACAAATTTCCCTTACCCGTTGTGTGACCTGAAATCCATCGATGTCTGGCATTTTCAAATCGATTAACATCAAATCGACACAGTTTTTCTGACAGATGCGGATAGCTTCCAAACCATTTTCTGCCTCAAGGATGAGAATTTGAGGGAAGAGATTACCAATCCAGAGCGCTAAGGTATTCCTAAGAGCGGCATGATCATCGGCAATCAAGAGTTGATAGGGGATGGGATGATTTTCAAACGGGTTCGTTTTCATGATGCACCTTCTGAAGGTAAAGAAAGACGCAAAAATGTTAACTCTCTTTGAAGCGTTCTCGAAGACTACATCTATTTTGGCAGAATTGATGAGAAAAGGGTATCGGGGATGTTTGGCAATTGTTGTCAGGGAAGTCTGACTGCTTTCGATAAAATTTTTTACCCTGATTGGCCTACTGATCGCTCAATGAAGTTAATCCATGTCGGATGGCAAACTTGACCAAGCTTGGCAAATCGGGTATGTCTAACTTTTCCATGATGCGGCTACGGTAAGTTTCAACTGTCTTTACAGAAAGATAGAGGCTTTTGGCAATTTCGTTGCTACTTTTGCCTTGAACCACAAGCTGAAGAACTTGCCGTTCCCGCTCGCTCAATTTTTCTAATGGGTCGGGTTGGTGTACTTGATCTTGGAGGTTTAGATAGTCTTCTAAAACCCTTTCGGTAATCTTTTGACTGAGATAGCGATGTCCTTCGGCAACAGAGCGAACAGCTTGGATCACCTCTTCGCCAGCCGCTTCCTTGAGAAGGTAACCTTTTGCGCCAGCTTTCAAGGCGCGCAGGATATGTTCTCGGTGGTCATGCATGGACAGGATAATGATACGCAGCGAGCTATCTCGAGCGAGAATTTGAACAGTCGCCTCAAGGCCATTGATATCCGGCATGGCGATATCCATCAAGATAACGTCAGGCCTTAAGCTCAAGCATTCTCGCAGAGCTGTTTGGCCATCCCCGGCTGTGCCGATCACGCGGATATCGGGTTCTGATTCGAGCAGGGCTTTCAACCCATCTCGCACAACCGCGTGGTCATCGGCTAAAAACACCCTGATCATGCTGATTGCTCCTCCCAAGTGGCAATCACACGGGTGCCTTTCCCTTGCTCGCTCTCAATTGAAAGCTGACCTCCAACTGCCAGCATCCGTTCGCGCATGATCTTAACCCCCCATGTCGGATACTCCCGTCGCTTAAGGACGATTTCGGGGTCAAACCCGATGCCGTCATCCTCGATTGTTAAGATAACACCCTTCGGGTTTTGGTGAAAAGTCAGATGGACTTGATTCGCTTGTGCATGGCGCATGGCATTATCCAGCGCACTTTGGGCGACTCGATAAAAAGCCATTTCAACCGTTGAGGGCAATTTCTGGTCTAAATCATCACAAGAAACCGTGATGGGATGCTCAAATCGTTTTTGAAATCGCTCTCCAAGCCATCTTAAAGCTTCACTTAAACCAAAATCGTCTAAGATCGGGGGATGAAGTTCAGCGATCACATCTCGGATCTGGGACGTTGCCTCGGCGATCAAGGCTTGGATTTCGTTTAGGCGCTCAAAGATTGCCTGATTGGAGTCTTGGGGAAGCAACCTTTCAAGGATTTTTAGATTGAGATTCATCGCCGTTAAAGTTTGTCCAACGCGATCGTGCAGCTCATCTGCTAAGCGGCGTCGCTCAACCTCTTCAATCGAACTGCACCGCTGCGCTAGTTCGCGCATCTCTCGGTAAGCGGCTTCTAGTTGGTCAACAGTCCTTTTGAGTTGCTGTTGCTCGATGTCTAGGCGATGATGGATGCGCAGCAATTGCTTGTGTTCGGACGATAGGGCAAGGTAGAGTAAAATGGTGGTGATGACCACAAATCCCCAGCCCTTGTAGGTTTGAGCTTGCTGGTAAACTTCCAACGACGGAATAATGATGGCTAGCAGACGATCGGAGAAAAAGATGTAAATAGCCGCAATTAAGAAATAGAGCAAAGATATTCTGAGCGGCATTGACTTTAGCCGTTGCTGTCCTAGGGAAGGCAGAGAAGGATCCATCATTTTACCACCCATCCGAAAGAAAATATCGGATTGAAACCTATATTTCATTATACCCCAGACGGTTTTCCCTATTCATTGAAAATCATCCATGTGTGTTGCAAGTCTGGTTTTTTTCTGCCGATGAGAGAGCGCTTGCTAGTTGAACTCAAACGCGACAATAGATAACCAGTCGATCAAGGTTTCCTGCATCTTTTCGATGGGGGTATCAGGTATAATGGGAAATATGAGTGAAACAAAATCCATAAAGGGCATTCTTGCTGCCAGCATTACGCCATTGCTTGAAAGCGGCGATCTCGATGATGAAGGACTTGGAGTTTATCTTCGCTTTTTAGCCAAACAAGGTTGCCATGGGGCGTTGTTGTTAGGGACGACTGGCGAGGGGCCGTCTTTTTCCCGTGAGGAACGAGAGCGAATTTTACGAGCTGCTCTCGTTGTTCGCCAAGAAGAGCCGGACTTTTTCCTCCTTGCCGGCACAGGTACACCGAGCTTGGAAGAGACGATACAACTGACCAAAACCGCCTGTTCTTTAGGGTATGATGGCGTCGTTGTGTTGCCTCCTTATTACTTCCGAAATGCTGGAGAAATGGGACTCTTCGCTTGGTTTGAGCAGGTTATTCAGCGTGCTGTCCCCAAGGATGCTAAGTTGTTACTTTATCACATTCCACCGATGAGTGGCGTTTCGCTCTCTCTTTCTTTTTTGGAAAAACTAAAGGACAAGTTTCCCGATACCTTTTATGGGTTGAAGGATTCATCTGGAGATGAAGCCTTTTGCCGGCAATTAGGTGAGCACTTTGGCAGGGATTTAGCTGTCTTTAATGGCAAGGATAACCTTTTGCCGCTTGCCTTGAGACATAACGCAGCAGGTTGTATTACGGCAGGGGCAAATCTCTTCCCATACCTCCTGCGAGACACCTGGGAGGCTTACTGGCAGGGTGACGAACAAAGGTTCAGCCGTCTGAGCGATATCCTTCAGCAAGCGCGCCCCGTCATTGATCAATTTCCGCCAGCTAGTGCCTTGATCAAAGGATTGCTGCCGCGCCTAACGAAGTTCCCTCGTTGGCAAACCCGCTTGCCTTTGTTACCGATGGGGGAAGAAATCCTCGATCAAACCTATCATCTTCTCATCGAAGCTTGTGGCAACCCCTACATCTAATCCGTCTGTTCAGATCCGCGTGCTTCTAACCAGCTTGGTGTTTCTTGGATTGTTCATCCTAACGCTGGTTTTCTTGATCATTGCATATCCCTTTGTTCTAGCGCCGCCCCCTACTGTGACCCCGACTCTCACCTTAACGCCGACGATTACCCCCACGGTCACCCAAACACCGACCATTACACTCACGCCGACCCGCACTCTGACACCTAGGCCAACCCTGACTCCTTCGATTACCTCAACCCCCAGCCGCACTCCAATTCCTAGTGAGACACCCACCCCACCAGGACCGCCAACCCTCACGCCTGCAGTGCCTTTTGGGGGCCAATCCAATTACGCCCTAACAGATTGGAGTGAAGAATTAGCCGCAACTTTAGTCGAATTAATTCAGGATTACCCAAACACGCTCTCCCCGAGCGCGCGCGGCGTAAACGACAGCAACTATTATCAGGCGTTTACGTATGCGATCTTTGCCCAAAATGAAGCCTTGCTGCGCTTTCCAGATAGTCGGTTTGCTGCCCAATGGCGCTGGCAACAAGCCCTCAATTATGCTCGCTTGGGAGATGAAAAAGCGGGGCAAGCGTTTGCCTCTCTGATCGAAGTTGGTCTGAATAGCCAGCAAACTACCATCGCTGAATTGCCAAAGTGGCTAAGACAATTCCCGTTTCCAATGAAGGTTACCCTCACGCCCCTGCAGCCGCCGGCGGATTTGTTCACTGCCTATCTCTTGGAATTGAGCGGCCGCGGCAGCGCTTTCTTCCTCATTGCTGAAACCTCAGCCGCCTTTAGGGTTTACCCTCTGATGGTTGGTTTCGATTTCTCGGCGCAAAAGCCTGCTTTGGCTATCGCTACTGCCATACCCAGCATGGAACCCCCTCTGTATCAGGTATTCCGCGCCGATCTTAATTCAGATGGAGTTGGGGAAGTTGTTATCTATCGCACCAACCCCCAAGCCGTGAACTGGTTAGCACTGCCGATGGTTTTTGACCTTTCTACTTTACCTCCTCAGACATTAGGCTTTGATCCCGTTCGCTCTCCTTTCCAAATTGGAATGAGCTACCTCAATCTGTGGAAGGTGCAAACGGATGTAGATGGAAGAAAGATGCTTTCCTTCTCAACCCGCCTGTTTCCTACCTGTCCGCTTGATCTGCAACGAGATTACGTGTGGGATGGAAGCGCCTTTCAGCCTTTCACGACTACGGTTAAGGTCTATCCTTATGCGGATACGCTGAGTTACTGTGGTTTTTTGGTTGAACACGCCGCAAATGTTTGGGGGAGAGAAGTCGCGATCCAATTGATCGATGCCCTCCTGCCAATCTGGCCGCCCAAGGCAAATCCCGAAGGCAAACCATATCCACCGGATGCCAAAGATGAATGGCGTTTCCGTAAAGCTGTTTACCTGGCTGAGCTGGGCGAATTTGAAGCCGCTCAAGGAGCTTTAGAAGAGCTCATCCATGCCCCGGCGATTACCTCAAGCCGATGGTTGAGCGCAGCGCAGACCTTTCTGGACATTTATCGTACGCCAGAAGATCTCTATCGCGCTTGTCTGACCACAGTGTACTGTCGAGCAGATCAGGTCTTATCCAATCAATTGCAAAATCAACAAACCCAACAGGTTGCTGATATCCTCAGCTTCATGAACCGTATCGGTGTCATTCGGCGCTCAACCGGATATTTCGATTTCGATGGCGATGGTAGGAAAGAGTTCTGGTTTGCCCTTCAACATCGAACAGGTGAGAAATTGGAAGTCTGGGCATTGTTCCCACGCGGTGATCGATTTGATGCCGTACAACTCCAGCAGATAGAGAACACAAGCCCTACGTTCAGCTACTATGATCCACTCGCCATCCCGCCAGTCGTCTTGCTCAATCAACAGCAGGCTTTCCGTGTTTTGCGCTCTCCGAGCGATCGGAAACCGTATATCGAAGCGGTTGAGCTTCCTCGTTATTTTCCTGATAGATTCAAAGATGCTGTAGGGAAGTTCGAAACAGAGCTTTTCCAAGGCGTTGCCCCAGAGCAGATTTATCGTAATTTGCTAGACCTGCAGAAAACACCCAGCTTGCTTTGTCGGGCAACTTGGAGTTGTGATCGGTATTATTATCTATTGGGTTTAGCGGCTGAGTTGAGCGGTGATCAAAACGCAGCCATAGCGGCTTATTATCGCCTATGGATGGACTATCGTAAGTCGCCCTTTACCACCATGGCGCGCTTGAAATTGCGTTCTCTCAGCACACCGACTTTTACACCCACCCCAACCTTTACGCAGACGCCCACTTGGACGCCTTCACCGACCTTGACGCCTATCGTTCCCACCGTACCAGTCCCGACCGGCGCTACTCCGACCACGGGGCCGTTGACCCCCACTAGTGCACCCTTGCCGACCTTGCCGTCCGGGACGCCAAATCCCTATTATCCCCCTGAACAACCTACGGCTGCAACTTTTACTCCACCCTATCCTCAACCTTGATGGGTCTATCCTAGCGATTGATTTTATTTGCAGCTTGATTTGCCATTAAGCGAATTATACCGGTTGAGCTACCCGTCTTGTCCAAACTTTGCGCTTTCGGTTTAGGGCGAGTCGCTTTATTCCTTCGTAGGGTTGATTGAATGCTTGGTTGAGTCGTTAAGGTTCTGGTTATTGGATTGTCCAAATTTGAGAGTGTCAAAGTTTAGAAACTAGTCTTTTCCGGTTTCTGTTATTCGTTCCCGCTTCTGCCGTTAATCCTTTATAATTGAAATGGGAGAACGAGAGATGACTTTCGATGTGCAAGAATATCGTCAGTTTGTTGAGTTGCTCTACAAGCACCCGGAATGGCGAGCTGAGGTACGCCAACTGGTGCTAAGTGAGGAAGTTCTCAACCTGCCTCGCATTGTGCAAGAGCTGGCTGAAGTGCAGAAGCGCACCGAGCAGCGGGTGGAAGAGCTGGCAGAGGCGCAGAAGCGCACTGAGCAGCGGGTGGAAGAGCTGGCTGAAGCGCAGAAGCGCACCGAGCAGCGGGTGGAAGAGCTGGCTGAAGCGCAGAAGCGCACCGAGCAGCGGGTGGAAGAGCTGGCTGAAGCGCAGAAGCGCACTGAGCAGCGGGTGGAAGAGCTGGCTGAAGCGCAGAAGCGCACTGCATCTCAACTGGCGCGCTTGGAAAACCGCATTGGTGTCAGCACTGAACAAGAAGCTGCTGATACGCTAGGCTATGTGCTTCGCCAGAAGGGCTATCAAATCCTGGAAGGGCCCTTCAACTTACCCCTAAATGGGGAGATTGATGTGGTTTATAAGATTGCTGATCAGGAAGGGAAGCTGTTGACAGCGGTATTAGAAGCAAAGGTGCGTTTAAGCCGCAGTGGTGTTGAAGATTGGGCACAACGAATGCGTTCGGTGGATTTTCGCCGCAAGATCGAAGAGGCGGGCTTCGCAGGCCCTTACTTGGTCTATGCGTATGGGATGCGAGCGGATCCAAGTGCCTATGAAGCAGTCAACCGCTTCGGAATTGGACTCATTACCGACCGAGGGGAGCAAATTGAGCCACAAGGTACGCTTCCTTAAAGTGGTTAGCTTTAACCATAAGCTCTGAATGAGCGATCTTTTATCACCGAGTACAGCAATTATGAGTCCACTGCAAAAAGGGTATGGGACCACAAAGACACAAAGCCACGAAGTTTTCATTATAGTATTGTCTGAGCGCCTTTGTGTCTTCGTGGTGAACAGGCTTTTTTCAGTATAGTCAATTATGGTTGAGTGGCGAGTGGCACAGAAAAGCCAAACGTCGAGCCTTCTCCTTCTTTGGAGATTACCCATACTTCTCCACCAGCAGCCTCGACAACTCGCTTGACAATGGCTAATCCCAACCCTGTCCCCTGCCGGGAACTTTTCTTGGCATTCGAAGCGCGAAAGAATTCTTGAAAAAGGTTCTTTAGATCTGCTTCTGGAATACCGATACCACTATCCCTGACTTCACCGATCAATTTCCCATCCTCGCTCTTGAGTGTCACTTCGATAAAGCCTTTTTCGGTGTATTTGATGGCATTCCCGATCAGGTTGGTCCAGACGCTGGTGAAATGATCGCGATTTCCCAAGATGATTTTTGGTCCGGGTTGAATGTGAAGGCGAAAATCCAACCCCTTTTCAAAGGCTTGAAGGCGCATTTTTTGAACTACGTCTTGTAAGATATCCTCCATGTTAATCTTATCTACGTTGCCTTCTTGGAGTTGGGTTTGAACTTTGCCTAGTTGGAGCAAGTCATTGATTAATTTCATTTGCTCTTGTGCTCGCGCAAGACATTTATCGATGATATCTTTTTGCTGCTCGGCAGAGACGTAACCATCTTGAATTAACCTTAAGTAGGTGTGAATCGCTGCGATAGGAGCTTGCAGTTCGTGGGTTACCAAGCGGATAAATTGCATTTTGGCGCGATCCAATTCTTCTAGGCGGGCTTTTTCTTCTTGTAAGCGGCGTGCTTCTTCTTCAATCCGCTGTAAACGCTTTGCCTCAAGGGAAAGACGTCTCCGCTCCAAGCCCTGTTGCACAACCAAAAGCAAATCGTCCACCGAGAAGGGTTTGGTGAGAAAGTCGTATGCTCCTTCTTTGATGGCTCTGACGGCCATTTCAACGGTGGCGTAGCCGGTGATAATGACGCAGACAGCTTCTGGATCGATGCGATGGATTTCCCCGATTAAATCAATCCCGCTAATTCCAGGCATCATGACATCGATCAGCACCAAATCGAAAGGCTGTTTGCGGAAAAGCTCCAAGCCTTGTTCGCCGGTTTCGGCAGTTTCAACATCATATCCTTGAGGAGTCAAGCCGCGCTTAATCCCTTCGCGGATGCCGGCCTCATCATCGATCACTAAAATTCTATCCGCCAATCAATCCCTCCTCCCCCCGTTGTGCCTGATTTAGGTTTAAGGTTATGGGCAAGCTAATGGTAAAGGTCGTGCCGCATCCCACCTCGCTTTTGACAGAAATTTGTCCCCGATGCATCTTAACGATCCCATAAATAATGGCTAAACCCAAGCCGGTTCCCTTCCCCACGGGCTTTGTAGTAAAGAAGGGAGTGAAGAGCTTATTCAAATGTTCTGGGGGGATACCTTTACCTTCATCTTGCACCTCAATTGTGATCATGCCAGGCGGTTTTGCGGCGGTGCGGATGGTAATCTTGCCTCCATTTGGCATGGCATCGGCTGCATTATGAATCAAGTTGAGCAGCACTTCGCGTAATTGAGCTGCATCCAATTCCGCTAAGGGGAGCGATTCATCAAGTTCAAGGTTAAAGCGAATATTGTCGTAGCGAGCATGTCGTTTTTCGATGGCAATCCATTCTTGAATCAAATCGTTCAATGCAGTTGGCTGGGCGTTGACTTGGGTTTGGCGAGCAAAATTCAATAAACCGGAGACAATTTGTTTACAGCGTAAGGTTTCGTTGATGATCGTTTCCAAATCGTCTTGATGTTGAGGATTTAGCGTTGCTTCGCGACGTAAAATGTCTGCATAAAGCAAGATGGTAGCAAGCGGATTGTTCAATTCATGCGCCACACCGGCTGCAAGTTGACCAAGGGAGGCTAATTTCTCGGATTGAATTAGCTTGTCTTGTGTGTTTTGCAGGGTATCTAACATAGTGTTAAAGGATCGTGCCACCAGTCCTACTTCTCCGCCAACGGCGACCGGGGCGCGAGCAGATAAATCGCCCGCCGAAACCCTCTGGCTGGTCTGAACAAGTTTGCGTAGTTCCCCCAAAGGACGGGTAATATAGCCGGAAACTGGGATTGCCAAGCCAAAGGTGACGATGATGCTGACAAAGGCAATGACCGCTACTTGTCGATTGAATGCAGTCAGCAACCGCAAGAAACGTTCCTGATTGGCGCCTACGTATAGAATTCCAACGATCTTCCCCTGATGGTCATAAATTGGATCATAGCGGGTGATGTAGTTTTGGTTCACGACAAAAGCTGGTCCAACAAAAGGTTCACCCTTGTATAACACCGTTTCTCCCACTTCAGCAGATAGGCGAGTGCCAATGGCACGTTGACCTTGTTCGGTTAGGACATTCGTAGAAACTCGTTGATCGCCGAGGAAGATCGTTACTGTGTCGACACCAGCTACGGTTTTGATCCGATCCACCAAAGTGAAGTCGTTATTGATTAAATGAAAAACGACAACTGCACCAAGTACCTGCCCTTTTTGCTGCAGAGGCGCAACCGCTACTAACGCCAAACCGGCACTCCCTTCGCGTGGGTCGTAGGGTTGTGGAGCTGCGCGGGGGGTGTCCAGGAGAGGGATGCGGGCTTTTTCGGCTAAATGAACGCTCAGCAACGCTTCTTCGGGAAGGATTTCGGTCCCAGAGCACAGCTCGCGCTCTTGAATGGCTTTCTGGACAATGGGGAGAGCAAAGGAATAACGCAGGTCTCTGTCTAGGACACTCAGGTTGCCTGCTTCCAGAAGGTAACCTGCTTTGACAATTCCACTCAAATCGACGATGACAACCGTGTGATTACCTTGATCGAAAAGACCTCTCATCTGGCTGGAGAGGTAAGCTTGGACATCGGATGCTGCCAGCTCTTCATGGGTTGAATCATCTTGAACAAATGCAAGCCAAGTTGCATCCTCAGAAAGACGCCTGGTTGTTTCTTCTATCCATTTCAAATGATCGGCGTAGAAGGCTTGTGCCAAGCGCATATCGCGTGAGACACGGTCTGTCATGGAAGTGACCAAGTATTGGTCAATGGTTCTTGAGATCGCCCACGCGCCTACGCCAATCGAGAGCGCAGCTACCAACGAAAAAGCAACCACTAGCGTGAATTGAAATGGGGCAGGGAACAGTTGCTTGACAAAGTGGGTGAACCAATTCGAGCGCGTTTTGGATAGTTCGGTCACAAAAAATTCCTTCGGCTGAACCTTACGGCAACAGGAAATAGGCATCTAAAGCGGTACGTGCTTTAGATGCCTCGCTTTCCGGAATCAGAGCCGAGCATGTTGAAACGGAGGTCGAGATGGCAAAGATTGGAATGGATTGTTCATTCAGGCATTTCAGGAAATTCCCTGCAATGCCGGGCCTCAGACGGAAATCCGGCCCGAAAATGCCAAGGCTGGCAACCTGTAATCTCAGTTTTGCGGAACCGATCCCAATTTGTTTTTGAAGCCGCAGCAACAGGTCAAAAGCGACTTGGGTATCGTGGCGAGCAACGGCTAAGGTTAATTGTCCCTGACCGCAACGATCGGAGAGCTGTACAAGGAATTGGATGTTGACCTTGTGGAGGCCGAATTCGGTCAATATGCTCGCCTCGGCATCCATGTGGGGGTGAGGTAGCCCCTGAATGCATAGCATGGTCAGGTTTTCATGGTAAAGGATGCCACCAATCTTGATCTTTTCCAATGGATCCTATTGTTTGAGTAGTTTATTGACCTGACGGATTAACTCGGCGGGCTCAACCGGTTTGCTCATAAAAGCATTGATGTGAATATATTCATCGGTTGGGAACAGAGCAGCATAATCGGTGTTAGCAATCGAAGTAACCATGATGATTGGGATTTGGTTGATTTCTTCGTCCTCATGGATCCGTTGGGTGATGGTTAAGCCATCCAACACGGTATCCATAATGACGTCCAAAATGACTAAATCCGGTTTTTCCGCTTTCATTTTCTCATAGCACTCGTTGCCGCTGGCAGCACTGAGAGTTGTATGGCCGGCTTTTTCCAGTACCATGCGAGTCGCTTCGACAAAATCTGGATCATCATCAACGATTAAGATTCTTGCCATATTTCACTCCCGCAGAATAGGTTCGTGAGTCGAATTCCCCACCAGACACTTTTTGTTGGTGAGATGGTAATCATACTCTTCCCGAAATCGCTCAATGGTAGAGCGGGCGGGGTTGACAAGCGCTGAGCCCATTGGGCAGAAAGTGAGCCCATCGATTTCTCGTGCGAGTTCGAGGGCTAAGTCGAGATCGGCTGGTTTGCCTTTGCCGCGCTCGATTCTTTCTAGAATTTCGTATAGCCTGCGTGAGCCTAACCGACATGGGACGCATCGGCCGCAGGATTCGTGAGCAAAGAACTTTGTCAGTCGGCGGGCAACTTCGACCATACAAGTTGTTTCATCCATCACGATCATGGCTCCGGTACCTAATTGACTGCCAACCGCTGCCAAGGTTTCAAAAGCCATGGGGACATTGACGTGCTCGGCAGTCAAAACGGGGGTAGAAGCGCCACCGGGAATCACAGCCTTTAACTTCTTGCCGTTTCGGATTCCGCCGGCGTGTTCATAGATGATTTCTCCGATTGTTGTCCCGAGGGGTAACTCGTAATTGCCGGGTCGATTGACATGGCCGCTGACTGAGAAAATTTTGGGGCCTTTGCTCTCCGCTGTTCCGATGCTGGCAAACCATTCCGCTCCACGGAGAATGATGTGAGGAATACATGCTAGGGTTTCTATGTTATGCACTAGAGTTGGATAACCGAAAAGACCTACTTGGGCTGGGTAGGGCGGCTTAAGCCGTGGGTTGCCTGGTTTGCCTTCCAGTGATTCCAGCATGGCGGTTTCTTCTCCGCAGATATAAGCCCCTGCTCCACGATGGACAGACATATCTAAGTCGAATCCAGAACCGAGAATGTTTTTTCCCAAAAAACCATGTTCGTAGGCGTCCGCAATCGCTTTGATCCACCGTTTGACGCCTAAAAAGAATTCGCCGCGGATGTAGACATAGGCGCGATGAGCTCCGACTGCATAACTGGCGATAATCACTCCCTCAATTACTTGGTGTGGATCGCGTTCGACGATTTCGCGATCTTTGAACGTGCCCGGTTCGCCCTCGTCCGTATTAACCGCCACAATCTTGGGTACATTAGGGTCTTTGGGCATAAAACCCCATTTCACTCCAGCCGGGAAGCCAGCACCTCCTCGGCCGCGTAATCCGGAACGCTTGACAATGTCAATTAATTCATCGGGGGATTTGGTTAGTGCCAATCGCACAGCCTCATAGCCGCCGTTGGCAAGGTAGGTGTAGATTTTTTCTGAGTTTGGGCGATGGATATTTCGGGTTAAGACCGGTTCGAACATCTTGATTGGCTTTCTTTTCGCGGTACTCTTTTAGTTTTCTTGTTGCAGTCGTTCTAGCAACTGATCGATAGCGGAGAAGGTCATGTTTTCATAGAGTTCATCATTGACCTTAACAGCCGGCGCCGTTCCACAAGCGGCTAGGCATTGAACGACTTCAAGGGTAAATTTGCCATCGGGGGTAGTCTCACCCGGCTGAATACCTAATTTTTCCGCTATATAGTTGATGATTGGCTCAGCACCTCCCACCAAATAACAAGACAACCCTTCGCAAACCTGAATGCGGTATTTTCCTTGCGGTTGCAGCTTAAACATGGTATAGAAACTGGCTGTGCTTTTCACCTGTCCGACCGTCAGATTCAGGCGTTCGGCAACCCGTTGAATCGCCTCTTCACTCAACCAGCCAAACTGTTCTTGAGCAATGTACAGGGCAGCTAATAACATGGCTCGCTTACGGCCATCTTGTAATGGATTGTCCGTCTGGGTCGTGATTGGTGAAGTTGCTACCATAGGTTACTTCCTTTGTTCTAAAACGCTCCCAATGGTTTGAATCAGGGTTTGTGGCGAAAAGGGTTTGGGCAACCAGCCAGCTGCATAATGAACCTGAGCGGGTTGAATTTGGTCGGCATAGGGTGTATCGGCAATTGATGTGACAAAAATAATGGGCAAATGACGCAGGATTGGGTCATGATGCAAGCGATCGCCAAACTCTAAGCCTTCATCTACTCGGTTCATCACCAAGTCCAAAAGGATCAAGTCGGGCCAATCGCTCTCAATGCGTTCCATCGCTTGGGTGGTATCGGTAGCCGTAATGACTTCATAACCAGCCGGCTCTAGAATCGTGCGGCTGATTTCACAGAAATCTGGGTCGTCATCAACAATCAGAATACGTGCAATGCTCATGGCAACCAACGAAGCGTTGCATCCAACTGCACCCTTAGCCGCCCCACGGCATCTGGGCATATTGTTCGAAGATGGTGTCGTGCATATTCTTAAAGAGTGCTTCGTGAGTTCGTTCCCATTCGGCCAAGGAGCGTAAAACCTGTTGGGCTGACCCTTCAGCCTTGCTGGCAGCCATCTCGTAAAACTCGGCAAAATCTCGTTCGATTAAGTAAGCCATGCGCAGCACCGGGAGATCGGCCACCATTGCTTGGGCAACACTCTGTTCGACTTGCTCGCTTTCCGCCCGTTGAGCAAAGAAGCTGCTCGGACGTAAGCTCTCTTCCATCACCACCACGGATTGCCCTTCGTTCAAAGATGCCAGTTGTTTTTCGATGAAGAAGATATGTTTTTGTTCTTCTTGAGCAAGCACTTTAAAGGCTCCCTTTGCTGCTGCATGATGAAGTCGCTCGGCATTTTCTTCAAAAAAGCGTTTCCCTTCGATTTCGCGTTGTAAGGCATATTCATAGATTTTGCGGATATCCATAACAATGACTCCTCTTCAACAACGTGCATTTGACGGACTATTCCACCGCCTCAACTTTAACGGCGCAAACCTTATATTCGGGGATCTTGGCGATCGGATCCAAGGCTGCATGGGTCAAGACGTTTGCGGAAGCTTCGGGAAAATGGAAATTGGCATAGACCATGCCGGGTAGCACCCGATCGGTGATCCAAGCCTCAGCCTCGATGCTGCCCCGTCGCGAGGTAACCCGCACGCGTCGATGTCCATTAAGCCCCAATCGTTGGGCGTCTTCGGGGTTGATCTCAACCAATGGTTTGGGATAGATTTCCAACAAACCTTGCGCACGGCGGCTCAATTCACCTCCATGCCAGTGATATAAAACCCGTCCGGTGGACAAAACCATGGGATATTCTGTATCGGGCAATTCAGCTGGAGGAATATGGTCAACTGCAGCGAACTTTCCTAACCCTCGCGCAAACTTGCCCACGTGCAGAATCGGCGTGCCCGGATGGTGTTCATCTTTGACCGGCCATTGGAAGGTTTCCCCGCGCTCTAAACGCTCGTAGCGCACGCCAGCATAGCTCGGCGCTAGAGCGTTTATTTCATCCATAATGTCTTTTGGATGGCGATAATCCCAACGAGCGTAAGGGGCTTGTAAATCAATCGTTCTGCCCGATGTGCTTGAGGAAGTTGCCAAAAGGCGGTTGGCGACCTCACAGAGAATTTGCCAATCGGGTTGTGCCTCACCCAGCGGTTGCAGAGCTTGGCGCACGAGCTGGATGCGCCGCTCGGTGTTGGTAAAGGTGCCGGTCTTTTCGGCGAAACTGACGCCCGGCAACAAGACATCTGCATACGGAGCGGTTTCTGTATAAAAGATATCTTGTAAGACGACGAACTCACAGGCTTCGAGGCATTCGCGGACGTGATTTGTGTCGGGATCGCTCATCATGGGGTCTTCTGCCATAATATATAGGGCTTTGATCTTGCCCTCTTTTGCCGCAGGGATCATTTCGGTAACCGTCATGCCGATTTTGGTTGACATCGGTGCGCCCCAAGCTTGCGCAAATTTGTGAGCGGCTTCCTCGCTGGTCACCGGTTGGTAGGCTGGGTAAACATTAGGGAGCCCGCCCATATCACAAGCGCCCTGCACATTGTTTTGACCGCGCAGAGGATTGACCCCGCCCCCGGGGATTCCCATGTTGCCTAAGAGCATTTGCAGGTTCGCCAGCGAGAACACGTTATAAACCCCGGTGGTATGTTGGGTAATTCCCATTGCCCAAATCACGGCCATGGGCTTGTTTTGGCCCATAAGCTGAGCAGCCTCTAAGAGCAGTTCTTGCGGCACGCCGGTGATCTCGCTCACCCTTTCCGGAGGGTATTGTTCGACCACGGCTTTGAATTCCTCAAAGCCTTCGGTGCGCTCCTCGATGAAGGCTTTGTCCTCCCAGCCGTTTTTCAGGATAATATGCATCAGACCGTTCAGTAAAGCGATATCTGTACCGGGTTTATGTTGCAAATGAAGCGTCGCAAAATCCACTAATGGGATTTGACGCGGGTCTGCCACAATCAAAATGGCGTCTCTCTGCTTGACCGCTTGACGAATCTTCATCCCGATGACCGGATGTTGTTCGGTGGTATTCGAGCCGATGACGAAAAAGGCTTTTGCCTGTTGAGTCACATCTTCGATAGAGTTCGACATGGCGCCGCTACCGAAAGAGATTGCTAGTCCGGCTACCGTGCTAGAGTGACATAAGCGAGCGCAGTGATCGATGTTGTTGGTTCCGATGATCTGGCGCGCTAATTTGTTCATCAAGTAGTTTTCTTCGTTGGTGCATTTTGCCGAGGTCAACAAACCGACCGAATCACTGCCAAATTTATCCCGTGTTTCAAGCAGTTTGCGAGCAACAATATCCAACGCGGTATCCCAATCTACTTCCACCCATTCGCCGCGCCCTTTTCCTTCGCGTTTCCCCCCTTCTAACAGATATTTTCGCAGGCGCGGCTTAAGCAAACGATCTTCATGGTGGACGAAGTCATTTCCAAAGCGACCCTTGACACAGGTGAAACCTTGATTGACTGGGGCATTTTCCACCCCGGTCACATTGACAATGCGATTGTTGCGCACTTGTAGCTCAATTTGACACCCCACTCCACAGTAAGTGCAAACCGTTTGAACGCTTTTTAGCTGATATGGACGCCCTTTGCCGATTGCCATCTTTGGCCAGAGCGCGCCGGTCGGGCAGACTTCCACACAACTGCCGCAAAATTCGCAAGGGCTATCCTGCATCGTGCTATCTGCCCCAAAGCCGATGTAGGCATTGAAGCCGCGATAGAAGACGCTGATGGCTTCAACCCCGTTGATATAGGCGCAAGCCCGCACGCATCTACGGCATAAAATGCATTTGTTGCGGTCAACAACAATAAACGGATTGCTGGTATCGATTGGATAATGGTGCTTTTCCCCTTGATAGCGATCCCCGGTCACACCGTATTCATAGGCTAAATCTTGTAGGAGACAGTTGCCGGTCGCCTCGCAGGTCATACAATCTAATGGATGATCGGAGATAAGCAATTCTAGGGAAAACTTGCGCGCTTCGATCACTTTGGGGGAGTGGGTATGAATCACCAGCCCCTCGGAAACCGGGAAGGTACAAGCTGGTTGGAGGGTTCTTTGTCGCTCTATCTCTACGAGACAAATTCGGCATGCGCCTTCAGGGGGCAGCGCCGGATGATCGCATAATACTGGGATATGAATGCCATGTTCACGAGCCGCCTGTAAAATCGTTTGACCATAGCGGGCTTGAATTTTTTGCCCATCGATGGTAATCGTTGCTTTATCGATCATAGTAGGCTTCCTCTCTTCGCAAAAGATTTGCGTACCTGACGCACTTACTCAATCATGATTGCGTCAAACTTGCATACTTCAATACAAATGCCACACCGTTCGCAAATGTTTGGGTCAATATAGTGGACTTGACGTTTTTCGCCGCTGATTGCCCCGGCTGGGCAGTTTCGTTTACATACCATGCAACCGGTGCAGTTCTCTTCAATGACCTTATAGGTGATTAAGCCTCGGCAAACTTTGGCAGGACATTTTTTGTCGTAGATGTGTGCCTCATATTCTGAACGGAAGAAGCGCAAGGAAGCCATCACCGGCCCGGGGGTCAATTGTCCTAAGGCACACAGGGAGGCTTCTTTCATGTTCCTTGAAATGTATTCAATCTCATCCAAATCTTCGGGCTTCCCCTCTCCATTCCCAATGCGGGTCAACACTTCCAACAAACGGCGACCACCGATGCGGCAAGGGACGCATTTACCACACGATTCGGCTGAAGCAAAGGTCAAAAAATATTTAGCAAACTCTACCATGCACGTATCTTCGTCAACGACGATCATACCGCCCGAACCCATGGTGGCGCCCGCTTGCACCAAAGAGTCAAAATCTACGGGTGTGTCCAACGCTTCTGCAGGAAGACATCCACCGAGTGGCCCGCCTGTTTGAACGGCTTTAAATTGTTTGCCTCCGGGTATACCGCCACCAATGTCATAGATGATCTCGCGCAGGGTGGTGCCCATGGGCACTTCGATTAAGCCGGTATGGTTGATCTTGCCGGTCAAGGCAAAGATGGCTGTTCCCGGTGAGCTTTCAGTGCCAATGCTTGCAAACCATTCGGCACCGTTGAGAATAATTTGCGGCGTCATGGCATAACTCTTTACATTGTTGACATTAGAAGGCTTATTCCACAAACCGGAAACAGCCGGGAAAGGGGGACGTGGGCGCGGTTCCCCTCGCCGCCCTTCGATAGAAGCCATCAGAGCTGTCTCCTCACCGCAGACAAACGCTCCAGCACCTTCTTTGATGTATAGATCAAAGCTAAAATTTGTGCCAAAAATGTTCTTTCCTAAAAATCCAAACTCTCTTGCTTGTTGAATGGCAATCTTCAAATGCGCAATTGCTAAGGGATATTCTGCTCTACAGTAAATGTAGCCTTCCTCCGAGCCAATTGCATAGGCAGCAATCGCCATCCCTTCAATGACACTATGAGGGTCGCCTTCCAAAATCGAGCGATCCATGAACGCGCCCGGATCCCCCTCATCGGCGTTGCAGATCACATATTTGGGTTTTGCCGGCGAGCGACGGGCAAATTCCCATTTGATGCCGGTCACAAAACCTGCCCCTCCCCGCCCGCGCAGCTTGGAATCCTTCATGACCCCAATGACCTCATCGGGGGTCATCTCAGTGACTGCTTTTGCAAGAGCTAAATAACCGCCGCGTTCGATATATTCTTCAATTCGTTCCGGGTTGATAATCCCACAATTGCGTAAAGCGATGCGAACTTGTTTTCGATAAAACGGCAGGTCTGTGTACGATGGGATTGTCAGTGGATTCGGCTGAGGTTGCACAGGGCTTTCCATATCGAATCTCCTTTGGCTCTACCAATCTTGGGGAACCACCCCAACGACCCACTCTAGAACCGGTTTGCCACCAATGATGTGCTCATCAATGATACGCGCCACCATTTCTGGCTTTACGTTTCCATAAGTAATGCGCGGTTGATGCGGCAATTGAATATCAACCAGAGGTTCTCGCACGCACATGCCAATACAACCGACCGTGGTGATTTGAGCCGTTATATTTCGTTTTCGCAATTCAAGTTCGATTTGTTCCAGCGTCTCTGCGGCTCCGGCGGCTAAACCGCACGTTCCAGCGCCAATATAAATCATCACATTTTCCTGTAAGGTCTGTTTCCGCAGCAATTGTTGTTGCTGCTGAAACGCCCTTAACTCTTCAACACTGCTGATTTTGGTCATATCGCACCTCTTCTCACTCCAGACGTTTCAGTTGCCGCACCAACTTATCCGGTTCGGTTTGTCCATAGACCTTGTCATCGACGACAACGACCGGCGCCAGACCACACGATCCGAGGCAATAGACGATTTCTAAACTGTATTTATAATCCGGCGAAGAACCGTTTGGCGGGGTTTGTAATTGTTCATGGATTACATCGACCGTTTTCATAGCGCCTTTTACATGGCAAGCTGTACCGTCACAGACGCGTATTAAATGCCGTCCTCGCCGTTTTAGGTGAAATTGCGCGTAAAAAGTGGCTACGCCTTGAATGCGGCTGATCGGAATGCGCAAGCGTTTTGAAATTTCCTTCAAGACCGGCTTAGGGAGGTATCCGTAAATCTCCTGAGTCCGTTGCAGAATTGGAATGATAGCGCCTTTTTGATTTTTATATTCCTCAAGTATAGCTAGCAACGGTATGAGATCAAACGTTTGTTCTTCCAGGGTTTCGCTCATGTTTCTACTCCATTGACGAGATAGGCTGTGTCTCTGCTCTGACCAATGGCAAAAACACATGGAAGGTTGTACCAACGCCAACCTTGCTTTCCACTGTAATGCGTCCTTCTAATCGCTGCACCAAGTCTTTGGTGATGGCTAAGCCCAAGCCGGTTCCTTCGGCTGATAGCTCTTTGGCATTTGGCGCACGGTAAAACTCTTGAAATAGGTGAGAGAGTGCCCCCTCGGGAATGCCGATGCCGGTATCCTGAACCGCCACGTGAGTCTCTCCATTTAGGGATTCCATCTTTACGAGTATCTTTCCTCCCGTTAGCGTGTATTTCACGGCATTTGATATTAAGTTGTTGAAAATGCGGTCCAGTGCATCTTCAGTTGCTCGCACAAAAACCTTATCGTCCGGGCAATGGCACTCAAACTGAAGCTCAATTTGTTTCTCTTGCGCAGGGATTTTATACCGTTCGACAATCCGCTCGATGATCTCCTTCAAGGAGATGGGTTGTAATGCCTCAGGAATAAAGTTACTTACCTTGCCGGCTGCCAAGTCAAGCAGATCATCGATGAGCTTTTGCAGGTATTCGATCCGACGGGCGGCGCGTTCTAGGATTTCTTTTTGCTGCTCGGAGACTTCGCCCGCATATCCCGCAGTAATTGTGCGTAAAAGGCTTCGGGTCACACTGACTGGCGAACGCAATTCGTGCGTAGCGGTATGGATGAATTGGCTTTTCATCTTGTCCAGCTCGCTCATCGCTTGGTAAGCAATGGCGTTCTCGATAGCGATACTTCCTTGGGCAGCAATCGCAGCGATAAATTCTTCGTCCTCTTTGTTAAAGCGATATGCTTTTGTGTCATAAACTCTTAAGATGCCTAAAGGCCCACTTTTCCCAAGGAGAGGCGCAGACAGCATTGATTGAATGCCTTCTTGGCGGGCTTCGAGGGGATATTGCAACAGTGGGCTTTGGGGAGCATTGGGGATGTTGACGACTTTACCGGATAGGGTCTCTTTTGCCAGCGGGTTGGTCAAGGCATCAACCGGGCCTTTATTGATATAAGTCTGACTTAAGCCATAGACGGCAACCGGCTCTAAAGTGCGCCCGCTTTTATCTAGCATACGGATAGAACACGCCCGCACCCCCATTGCCTTGGCAGTTGTTTCAACGAGCCGTTCCAAGACTTGCTTGAGATCGAGGGTCGAGCCGACCACTTTTGAGATTTCGTTTATGGCTTGCAAGCGAACGGTTGCGCGTTGTAAGTCTTGGCTGAGCTGAATGACCTCGGCCTCGCGCCGTCGCAACCGCTCTTGGATACTGCTGACTAAAAATGTGACAAAGATTGCCGTGGTTGAGAAAAAACTCAATACGCCCAAAACGTATAAGGGGCTTTGATAGAGCGAGAGCGGAAGATAATTCTGGAGGGCGTGGTGGGGCAACCAACCCATGTACTCGAGTAATACGGTGCCGCTGACCAAGAGGATTGCTAAAATGGAGAGAAGAAAAGCTGTGCGTTGCGGAAAGAAAATCGCTGCAATGATGATATGAAAGATAAAATACCAAATTGCCGGACTTTCCACTCCTCCGGAATAGTGGAAAAGCAAGGTCATCGCCAACCAATCCAGTGCTGTTTGCCAAATCGCTAACGATTGAAATTCATCTTCGGAAGCGCCGCGCTGTTTTGCGCGGCGTTCACTGGTGAGAAAAAACAGATTGTAGAGTAGAATGGCAACGCCGATGCCAGACAGAACGGCAATCGGCGCTCCTATGTTGAAGAATGAGTGAACAATCCAAGTGGCGATCAGAACACCTGCACCGGCAATCCAGCGCAGTTTGATCAGCCACGAAACGCTGGATACTAGCTCGGCTTTAACCAGATTGCGGGAAATCCCCGTCTGTGCACTGTCCAAATACAGGCGCTCAAGTGAATCTCCATTGGAATTGGGGAATCCCATTCATCCCTCGATTAGCTAGGTAACAATTCTTTGACCTTTGCCACCAACACCTCTGGATCAACAGGCTTCTCAAGAAAAACTTCCACAGGTAGATAATCCGAATCCGGAGCAAAACGCAGGGGTGTAGTGGTGTGAATAGCCGTTAGCATCAAGATTGGAATATCCCGAAACTCTTTGTATTCAGAATTCGGGTCTGGACTATGTAACGCTAAAGCAACTTGAAAGCCTGCTGTGGCAGTGTCCATCATGACATCCAAGACAATTAAGTCGGGGCGAAGCTTTTTGACCAGCTCTAACCCTTCTTCTGAGCTTTTCGCTTCGCTGACTTGGAAACCGGCTGCTTCTAGAGGCAAGCGAACGGTCAATCGTTGATCGGCGTCGTCATCAATAATTAGAATGTGTTTTTTGCTCATTTCTCTCTCTTCCATAATTCTCTCAGGATATGTTGTGTGATCTCAGGTATTGCAGCTTGGACAGACGGGCTAAGTTCTTCGGTGATCTCCAAGCGTTCAGGTTCCACACCGTAGATCAGGACTTCTTCGGGTAACTTCCCCAACGCTTCTGCCAATTCAAGAGCCTGTGTTACGCCCGTTTCGTGCAAAGACAACGTTTGCCCTCCCGCTAAATACCTGACATCCTCTGCTCGAAAACAATGCCATGTGCCCGGTTTTTCACCCATTTGCACAGCGTCAATCAGAATAACTCGCTTCCACCCATCCATCCGCAAGACCAGGTCAATTCCACTGACGGCAGCAACCTCAACGGCGACCCCAGCCGGCAAGGTATGGCGGGTGAGCTCCTCCGCCACGCGTACCCCAAGCCCATCATCCCCGTAGAGCGTATTTCCCACCCCGAGGATTAGGGTCTGCCTTTGCTCTTCAGGGATGGATGGGCCTTGAAGCACGTCAATGGCTTACAGCTTAGCGTTGAATTTTCAGGACATGCACGCTGCACGAAATGCAAGGATCATAAGCACGCACTAACATCTCCAAGTCCAATTGCATTTCGGGTTCGGGTTTGTGCATCACTTTTGGTACCCAAGCGCGCATGTCATGCTCGAGGTTATTAATGTTCTGATTGGTCGGGATAATGCAGTTGGCAGCGGTGATACGACCGTCTTCGCCGATGGCGTAATGGTGGATCAATAAGCCGCGCGGCACCTCGGCGACCCCGACGCCCTCGCCTGGCATGTGTTTGATCGGGGCTGGTTCTTCGGGTTGGACACCGCGGTTCAAGAGTTCCTCAATGATGCGGATTGAGTCTTCGGTGCTATGCACGATCTCGACTACTTGCGCTGCAGAATTGAGGAACGTATTGGTCACTTTGGGTTTCATCCCTAATACGGCTGCAGCTTCTTTGGCTTTCGGGTGTAACAGGTTGTAATTATTATTAAACCGTGCCAAGGCTCCAACCATGAGCGACTCGCGTTTGTTGCGTGTGAATTTAGCAGTTGAGTGCGGCACCATAAATTCATTGGTGACTTCTTTGTAGCGCTCAGGAGGCACCCGCACGCCATCGCTGGTAACAATATCCCCGTCGATAAAAGCGTATTCATCGGGCTTGCTGAGGGAGACGTACTCGGTGTCTCGCTCGAATTCTGGCCAAGGTAACTTCGCAAACAGTTCAACGGTTGCTTCAACATCTTTGCGCGAGTCGATCAAGCGTTGGCGCATGGCTTCCAATTCCGACATCTTGGGGAAGTGGGTGAAGCCACCTACCGTCATTGCAATTGGATGCGTATGACGCCCGGTGACCATGGCGCACAGATCGCCGGCTAGCTTCTTCATGCGCAGGGCGCGCAACACCACCTCCGGATGGCTATTCACCAACGGGATCACGCTACCAACACCCAAAAAATCAGGCGCAACCAGCATGTATACATGCAGGACATGACTATCTAAAATCTCACCATGAAAAGTTAACTTGCGCAAAAGCCAGCTTTGCTCGCTTAACTCCACTCCCAAGGCCTTTTCAGATGCCCGCAGAGAGGCTGTTGCGTGTCCTGTGGCGCAGATGCCACAAATGCGGCTGGTGATGTGGGAAGCCTCGCTATATGGACGTCCGCGCAACATCGCCTCGAAAAAGCGCGGCGTTTCAACCACGTCGAAGCGACAGGTCTTGAGTTTGCCGTTTTCAACCTCGACAACGATATTGCCGTGTCCTTCTACCCTGGTGACGTGATGGACATCAATTCGTTTATTCATAGAACTACCCTTTCTGCAATAGTTTCTCACGTACCTGGTAAGTGGTGAACATCGTATAAATCGCCGTGATGTCTTCCACACTCAAACCAGCTTCTTCCAGTACGTCTTTCATCGAATCTTGATTGGGATTGGTGATGAAACCACGGCAGGCTTCACAGGACGAGCCGTAGGTTGGACAAATCGCTCCACAGCCGGCGCGGGTGACCGGTCCGAGACAAACTTTCCCTTTCGTGTACATACAGATGTTCTCTTTGAGGCGGCATTCGACGCACACGGGATAATCAGGGATGGGAGGCTTTTTCCCTAATAGGAGCGCTTTAACAACCGCAATGAATTCGTTGCGGTCGATGGGGCAACCAGGAATGGCGAAATCGACCGGAATCACCGCCTCGATTGGGCGAGCATCGTAGGTCTCATACCATTCCCATTTGTCCCCATATACGTACTTGCGCACGTCTTCAAGGGGATGCAATGCTTTGAGGGCATTAACACCAGCCAAATGTGCGCAAGCTCCGAGGGCGATGACAATGCTTGCCTGTTCGCGAATGGCTTTTAAGCGGGCTTCATCGCTTTGGCGGGTGCACGAGCCTTCGATAAAGGCAATTTGGTAATCTTCCCCTTTTTCGCTCATCGCCTCGCGAAACTGCACAATTTCGACCGCATTGAGTAATTCTGGGTGGTCCTGAAGTGAGTCCACCACTGTCAGTTGACACCCTTCGCAACTGGTGAAGTCAAAGAAAGCGATTTTAGGTTTGCCGTTGGCGCTCATAATGCCTCCTCCAAGCCCTTGATCTCGCGATAGCTGAACACCGGGCCTGACTGACATGCGTAGATATTATTGATTTGACAGTGACCGCACTTCCCTACCCCGCATTTCATCCGACGCTCAAGGGATAGGTAGATATTCCCTTCGGAAATTCCTTTACCGAAGAATTCCATGAGGACGAAGCGGTACATCACCGGCGGACCACAGGTGATCCCGACTGTATTGCGGGGATAGATGGAGATGTGCTTAAATAGGGTGGTGACTACACCAACATTGCCCGTCCAGGTCTCGTCGCCGCGGTCGACAGTCACGTGCAGTTCGACATCCTCTCGTTCACCCCAAGCCTTTAATTCGTCTTTGAACAGCAGCTCGCCTGGGTTGCGAGCACCGTAGAGGATAATGACGCGACCGTAATGAGCACGTTCGTCCAGTACTTGATTGATTAACGAGCGTAAGGGTGCGAGGCCAAGCCCGCCAGGGACGAAGAGGATATCTTTGCCGCGAAAGTTTTCGTAGGGGAAGCCGCGACCAAAGGGTCCACGCAAGCCGACTTTGTCACCCGGCTTGAGGTTGTGCAGGGCGGTCGTGACATCACCCACTTTGCGCACACAGAGTTCAAAGGTGCCGTTGCTGCGGCTGGGAGAGCTGCTGATGCTAATCGGCGCCTCTCCAACGCCAAATACCGAAACCTCCATGAATTGCCCTGGACGATGGCCAAGGGACATTCCATTGGGCAATTCGATCGTAAATACTTTTTCTAAAGCCGTCATGGGACGGATATCGACGATTTTTGCCAAATAAGGCAGATAGATATCCCGTTCAAAATTGGGAATAACTTGTGTTTGAGGGTAACTCGCTATGGCGACCATCTCTTAACTCCCAGCTTCTTGTTGTCGGTACAGCTCGTTGAAGACGCCGACCGGTGTGATATCGACAATACAAGCTCGTGCGCAACGCCCACAACCGACGCATCCTAAATGCTTGTGGGCGTCGAGGATGTACTTGCCTTTGCGCATGAAGCGGTGTCGTTGACGAAGAGCGCGGCTGGCGCGGAAATTATGGCCGCCGGCAACTGTGGCAAACTCATCCAACTGACAGGAATCCCACTGGCGCACCCGCTGACCATCGACCAAGTTCAGCTCCACCTCGTCTTTGACATCAAAGCAGAAGCAGGTTGGGCAAACGTTCGTGCAGGCGGCGCAGGCAAGGCAGCGATCCCCAAGTTCCTGCCAGAGGGGACTCTTCATGCTCAATTCGAGGATCGAAGGCAGTTCGCTGACGTCGAAGTCCAAGCGGTAGGGGAATTTTGGCCATTTTGCGCTGATCACCGCATTAAGTTGTTGGATATCTTCTTTGTCTGCGGCGCGAGCATTGGCATATTTTGCCAACAATTGTTCTCCCGCCTGTGTCCCAATATCTACGGCATATCGATCGCCCAAATCAGTTAAGTGAAGGTCGTAGCCTTCATCGGCCGTTAGCGTCCCCATGCTTTTACAGAAGGAATGTTCATCACACGGGTTAAGGCATTCGATACTGATGATTAGGGTTTTCTTGCGGCGGTTCATATAATGGAGATCATACTGACCGCTAGAGAAAACCGTATCCAAAAGTTGAATGGCATGTAGATCGCAGGTGTGCACTCCCAAAATTACCGTTGGAGGTGACTCTGGAGGATCTTGCAATACGCCGCCATTCTGCCGCGTGTATTTGAACAACACTTCTCGAGTGGGAAGGAGGAATTTCTTCGGCGGCAGTAGGGTGGTGGGATAATCCATGCGCAATTCAGAGGCATCATGGATTTCCTCAAAGACATAAGCGCCGTTTTTTGGCGTAGGCCCCGCAACGCGATAATCCGCTAACATGCGGGAGACAAACTCTTGAAAAGCAGGTTTGGGAAGAATCGTGAGGCTCACATTTTGCTCCTCTAGGCAAAGATTACAGGGCACAATACATTTTCATTCACACCCTAATATACTCAAGCCTAGAGGGAATGACTAGTGAGTTTTGTCACACGATTCTTTGTCAATTTTTCCAATCGGATAAGATAACTCTAATATTCTCAGACGGCTTCTGGCAACGGTTCAAATTGGCTGCGATATAACTCCGCATAGAATCCATTGCGTTGCAGCAGGGCCTCATGATCGCCCTGCTCAACAACATTCCCGTCCTTGATAACCAAAATGAGATCGGCGTTCCGAATGGTGGACAGACGATGAGCAATGATAAAACTGGTTCGGCCTTGCATCATTTTTTCCATAGCGGCTTGGATCAGCAATTCGGTATGCGTATCTACGGAACTGGTCGCCTCGTCTAGAATCAACATTTGAGGTTGAATCAGGATCGCCCGGGCAATAGTCATCAATTGTTTTTGGCCTTGGGAGAGATTGGTCACTTCTTCGTTCAAGACCATCTCATAACCTTCTGATAAAGTGCGGATGAAGTGGTCGATATTGGCAGCTTGGGCGGCTTGAATGACTTCGGCATCGCTCGCCGCTGGGTAGCCATAGCGAATGTTTTCCATGATCGTACCGTTGAACAGCCAGGCATCTTGCAAAACCATCCCGAAAAGGCACCTTAGGTCACCGCGTGGGAATTGGCGGATATCGACACCATCGATCAGGATCGCTCCCCGATCAACGTCGTAAAAGCGCATGAGCAACTTAACCAATGTGGTTTTCCCTGCCCCGGTTGGGCCGACAATGGCGACTTTCTGACCGGCTTGGATTTTAGCCGAAAAGCCCCGAATCACCATTTGGTCTGGCTGATAGCCGAAATAGACGTCGCGAAATTCCACGTCCCCGCGCACTTCTCGGAGGGGCATTGCTTTTTGTGTATCTTCTGGTTCTTCGGCTTGCGCCAGAAAATCAAAAACTCGTTCAGCAGCCGCAGCGGTTTGCTGCAAAACGTTGGAAATGGTGGCGATTTGGGTGATCGGTTGAGTGAACATCCGCACGTATTGAATAAAAGCTTGAATATCGCCGACTGCAATCACCCTGCGCACCGCCAACCATCCTCCTAAAATGGTCACTGCAACAAAGCCTAAATTGCCCATGAAAGCCATCAGGGGCATCATCACTCCAGAGAAGAATTGGGCTTTCCAAGCTGCATCATACAGGCGATTATTCAATACGTCGAACTTGGATAGGCTTTTTTGCTCCCCGTTGAAGATCTTGATCACCTGATGAGCGCTAAACGACTCCTCAACATGTCCGTTGACATGCCCTAATTCGTCCTGCTGTTGGGAGAAATACCGCTGTGAATTGCGGATGATGACCATGACCAGAAGGAAAGAGAGGGGCACCATGATCAAAGCGACTAAGGTCATGATCCAGTTAATCGAAAGCATCATTACCAAAACACCGAGAACGGTGGTCAACGAGGTGATGATTTGGGTCAAGCTCTGGTTTAGGGTTTGATTGATCGTATCCACATCGTTGGTGAGGTAAGAAAGGACTTCTCCATGCGTTGTTCTATCGAAGTATCCAAATGGAAGGCGCTGGATTTTATGCATCACATCCTTGCGTAAGCGGTAGGTGATTTTCAAAGCAATATCTGTCATCACCCAACCTTGCCAGAAGTTTAAGATGGAGGAAATCCCATACAGCCCGAGGGTAATCAACAGAAAGCGTCGAATGGCCGCAAAATCAATGCTGCCCTGGCCGCTCATTTGGGCGATCACGCCTTCAAAGAGCTTGGTGGTTGCCATGCCCAGCACTTTCGGGCCGAAGATCATCAGGGCAGTAGAGGTCAATGCCATCCCGATCACGAAAATGACCCAAAGACGATATTCACCAAGGTACTCAAGCAATTTGCGCAAGGCGCCTTTGAAATCCCGCGCTTTCTCGACCTTGCCCAAACCAGCCAGGTGAGGGCGTCCCCCGAAGGGACCGCCACCTCTTCCTGCGCCCATTGCGGGAGGTAGATTGCGGTTTCGGTTGGTTGCGGATGGCTGATTCATGCTGTTACCTCCACACCGAGCTGGGATATGGCAATCTCCCGATAGACCTCACAACTCTGCATCAATTCTGCGTGCGTTCCTTTGCCAACGATGCGTCCTTGGTCCAAAACAAGGATTTGATCAGCGTCTTTGATGCTCGCCACTCGCTGACTGACGATGAAAACGGTGGCGTTTGCCAAGCGTTTTTTCAGCTCCTTGCGCAAGGCGAGATCGGTTTTGAAATCGAGGGCAGAAAAGCTATCATCAAAGATATATATTGGCGCGTTCTTGACCAAAGCCCGAGCAATGGCGAGGCGTTGCCGCTGCCCTCCGGAGAGGTTTGTGCCTCCTTGAGATACTTCTAGTTTGAGACCTTGCTCACTGCCCAGCACAAAATCCTGCGCCTGGGCAATTTTTAGGGCTTCAATTAAGTGTTCTGCGTCTGCTTCTTCATCGGCAAAGCGCAGGTTGTTTTCCACATCTCCAGAAAATAGGTTGCTTTTTTGGGGCACATAGGCAATTTGCTCTCTTAATTGGTGAAGGGGAATCTGGCGGATGTCTACCCCGTCGAGGGTGATTTTGCCCTCGGTGACATCGTAAAAACGCGGGATAAGATTTAAGATGGTAGATTTCCCAGAGCCGGTTGTGCCCAGAATGGCTGTTGTGGTACCCGGTGGCGCTACGAAGTCGATTTCATGCAGTACATCCTCTTCGGCATCTGGGTAACGAAAAGAAACATTATGAAAGGCGATTTCTCCCCGCACAGGTTTTGGCAAGTTCAGCGGCTGGGCAGGATCTGTGATGCTTATTTCGCTTTCTAACACATCTGCCACGCGGTGAGCGGAGACATCGGCACGTGGAAAAGCCATGAACATGAAAGAGATCATCATAAAGGAAAAGACAATTTGCATGGCATATTGCATGAAGGCCATTAAGTCGCCCACTTGCAGACTGGCTTGGGCAACCTGTTGTGCTCCAACCCCAATGATAAGCAAGGAAACACCGTTCATGATCAGCATCATAAACGGCATAACGACGATAAATACGCGATTGACGAACAAATTTTCTTTCATCAAGTGTAAGTTAACCTCATCAAAACGCTGTTCTTCGTAGTCTTGACGGTTGAATGCGCGGATGACCATCATCCCCACCAAGTTTTCTCGGGCGACGGCGTTTAGCCGATCGACTAAGCCTTGGATGAGTTTAAATTTCTTAATCGAGACTTGGTAAGCAACAAATATGACACCGACCAAGGTTATAACCGCTAAGCCAATCGTCCACACCATCGAGACGTCCTTGCTCATTGCGCGAATCAGCCCCCCGATCGCGATCAAGGGTGCATAAAAGACCATCCGTACCATCATCATAATCAGCATTTGCAGTTGGTTGATGTCATTGGTAGAGCGGGTGATCAAAGACGCTGCAGAGAACCGATCAAATTCCAGACTGGAGAAGCTTAAGACTTTGGAATACAGTAGATGGCGCAAATCGCGGCTGAAACCGGCTGCTGTGCGCGCAGCTAGCAAGCCAACCGTGACGGTACAGAGTGCGGACAGAAAAGCAATGCCTAACATTTGCAAGCCCGTACGTTGGATGTAGGCGCTTTGTAAACGAGGGATATTTACGCCTAAGGCGAGGTATTCATCCCGAACTGCCATCGAGAGGTTTTGGCGCAGGACATTCTCACCCAAAGCGCTCAATCTGTCATAAAGGCGATCGGCTATCTGCTGCCGAGTGGATAGCGGGATTTTGCTCAGCACAGTTGACCAGTCCATCCCTGGTGGAATCTGGAACAGCTCTGCCCCTTGGCTAGGTAGCATGTTCGAAGGGGGCAATTTGCCACTTTGCCACTGATCAATCAGAAAAACGGTTAGGAAGGCTTTTTGGAAGCTTAGACTCTCTTGCACCTGCTGCTCGGTGAGCGGGCTTTTCAAGACATACAAAGCCGTCTCCGATGAAATTGGATAGAGCGAGCGAAGCTGTTCGAAATTGGGCGACTGTGGGTTTACTTTTTCATACAGCGTGAGAAGTTGGTTCTGTTCCTCCTTGTTTAAGAAGAGAGTCAGTTTTTGAAACTGCTGTTCCCGCAAGGCGCGCGGCAATACTTCCTCAATACCGTTTAGTTGGATACCGTTTGTGACAATTCTAGATAAGTAATCGGGCAAGGCTAAATCGGCATTGGCTTGGATAAATAACAGGAATATCGCCAACATCAACAGACCCAAATAGGGATTTAAGTACTTCAACAGTCTGACCATTCGTTATTCTCCATCGGTCAAAATAAGAAGGCTCATTCATCACAATAGGTTTTTGTGGCAAACCAGCGTTGCAGAATCTCCACCATTTGTTCTAAGAACGGAAGCATCTGCTGTTGGGTTTGCAAGTCAATTCGCGAAACTAAGTCTGCTACACAACTCTGATGGGCGTTCATGCTTGCTTCAACAATTTGAATGCCCGCTTCGGTTAAGGAATTCTCCTTGATTCTTCGGTCGTGAGGGTGCTCTTTGCGAGTAAGATACCCCTGTTGGACCAAGCGATCGATTAACTGACTAGCTGCTGCGCTGCTAATGCCAAATTCTTCTCCTACCTCTGAGACAGTACACCCCCCTGCGCGTTGGACGTGATATAAGATCATCATCTGCGGCATGGTGAGACCGTTTTGTTTGACGAAACGATAATGATTTTGCATGACCATGCGCAAAAGCAAACCGATGAACTGCTGTAATTGGGCGGAAAAGCGTAGCGCTTTGTCCATCTCGACACTCCCAAAATGGTTAAGTAAGCTTGAATTATAAGTGCATTTATCTTTTTGTCAAGAGAAGCTCTTGAATCGCAAGTTAAAATTTGCTATACTGAAGATGCACCATAAACTCTTGTTCTCTAACGCCGAATCACTGCCTTGGTGCCTCCGCGGTTTGGGTGTGTATGATCGAGAAAGGAGGTTCCCATGGAAGGCGACCGATTGCGTCAACCTTTGCGCATCCTGTTCGGAGATGACGGATCAGAACATGCTTTTGCAGCCGCCAAGCTGCTTTGTGATCTGCCTCTCCCTAGCGGGAGTGAAATCATTGCGTTGGCGGTCTTCCCGCCAACCCGCATAAACCATTATCCAACCATCAAAGAACAACTTGAATCAACCTGCCAACAACTGCGGGATCGAGGAATCTCCATTCAGTCAGAAGTAAAGGCAGGTGATCCTGCTGAAACGATATTAGACGTGGCAACGCGGCAAAAGGCGAACCTAATCGTCGTTGGCGCCTTGGGATTACGTGCCACATTGGGCATTTTCCTCGGGGGTGTTGCCCAAAAAGTAGTGGAGTATGGCCACTGTCCCGTTTTGGTTGTGCGTGCTCCTTATGAGGGGTTGCATCGGGTTCTCATTGTCAACGATGGCTCAGAACATGGGTGGAACACCATAAACTACATTTGTGATTTCCCCCTTCCACCACAAAGCCAAATTTATCTCCTCCATGTTCTACCACCGCTTTATCCGGAAGATTATCTGACCGCAGCTTGGGGGATGGGGAATGTCCCCTTTCCTTCCCTAGTCACTGCGCGGCCTTCGGTATCCGCTGAAAAGAGCGAAGAAGAACAATGGGGTGAAGAGCTTTTGGAAAAAAGCCGGGCGACTTTGAAGGAAGCTGGCTATTCGGCTGAGATTTTCTTGCGCCGTGGGGATGCCGCAACCGAGATTCTACAATTTGCCAAAGAAAAACAAATCGATCTCATTGTGGCTGGGTCACGTGGCTTAAGTCAGGTCAGCGCATGGCTTCTCGGAAGCGTTTCCCGCAAACTGATTCATTATGCTAAATGCTCGGTGTTGGTCGTGAGAATGGCCTAGATTCCTCAATCATAATGAAATGAAAGGAGGTGTGCTATGCTGGTCGCGAAGCAAGTAGCCGATTTCATCACCTTCGCCCGTTTGGGAATCGGGATCTTTCTCGTGTACCTTGGCATCCTACAGGGTCAAGCGGGGCTTCCAATAGTCATCTGGCTGATGCTTGCCGATTGGTTCGGCGATTTTTTGGATGGCAAGCTTGCTCGCCGTAGCCGTAGGCAATATCACACGTGGATTGGTGACCACGATCTGCAGGTCGACATGTCGGTTGCCACCGGCTTGTTGCTTTACTTCATTGCTGCCCACATCTTACCTGCTTGGTGGGGATGGTTCTATTTGATTCTCTGGGGTGTTCTCTTCTTATGGCTGGGAATTCCGGCTTCTTTGGGGATGCTCTATCAAGCCCCGATCTATGGTTACTTACTCTGGCTTGCCTTGACACAAGTACCCCCGCTTGGCTGGTGGATGGTGGCTTATCTGGCGGCGATTATCCTGATCACTTGGCCAAAGTTCCCGAAGCAAGTGGTGCCAGGCTTTTTATACGGTTTTCGGGAAGTGCGCCTGCAGAAAAACAAGCACTCTGACCGAGACAGGTTGTCGTGATGAAAATGATTGGAGAAAGTTGCCAAGACGAGCTGAATTAAACTTCTATCAACTGCGCGATATCTATCCCATTGTGTAGCAGATACGTTCGATCTTTGGGGCTGTCTCAATCCAGAAGACAGCCCCGTGGCATTTGCGTCACGGTTTTGCTTGGGAGCTTACCTAGATAATCAACTTCCCAAAAATGACTCTACTGAAAAAAGCCTGTTCACCACGAAGACACAAAGGCGCTAAGACAATGTAATAATGAAAACTTCGTGGCTTTGTGACTTTGTGACTTTGTGGTTCCATACCCTTTTTGCAGTGGACTCAAAAATTAACCCTTCATGGACAAGAATTGTGGTATAAAGCAGGGGCTATCTCGACGACCCTGGAGTTTGATTTGCTGCGAAAAATTTTATCGACCATCCGCCAAACCAGCGAAATTCTCACCATTCATCAAGGAACTTCTGTTGACCCTTTGCCTTCGCTCAAGGTGATTTCGGCAAATCTGTGCCATCCTTGGCCGCGTCTTCAGCGGGGTGAAGAGCGTTTGCAACAGTTTCTTCAACTCGTTCAAGACCATCAGGCAGACCTTCTGATCCTTCAGGAAGTTTGGGGAACCCGTCGCTATCAAGTTCACGCGTGGCTTGCTGAAAGGTTAGCAATGAACGCGGTTTATGTACGCACCAACGGCGATTATCTGCAGATTGGTTTTGAAGAGGGCTTGGCAATACTCAGCCGCTATCCCTTGTTGCCGAAAGGGAGCAAAATTCTTCGATCCAGCCTGCATCCTTTTGCCCGGCGACAAGCCTTAGCCGCAACGGTCAAAACACCCGGCGGAGATTTATTGGCTGTTTCCACTCACCTCAGCATTAGCCCTTGGTGCAATCGCCGTCAAGTGCAGGAATTGATCGAATGGGTGGAGAAGCAAAGCAGCCATGCGATCATTGGTGGAGATTTCAATGCTCCTGAGACGGCCTCCCGAATCGCCCTGTTGAAACAACGTTGGATGGATACCTTGAGGCACGTTCATCCTGTCCATGCCGATCCAACCACCCATCAGATAGCCGTACCTTTCGTTGGGAAACTGCGACTTCGTCTAGATTATCTGTTTCTCTATCAAAAAGAGAAGCTGTGGCAAATCCTAAACGCTGGAAAAGAGGCGCGCTATTCCTTTTCCGATCACGCCGCTGTGTGGACTCACTTAGGGTTGCGAAAGCCTTTGCTGGGCTCGTCGGTGCAATGGGGGTTTTGAGCTGTTCTGGTTGCACCAACCAAAAGGGGGGAAGCGGGGAAACTCAAATGACAGGCTATTCGAAGGCTCGAATGGAAGAGCGATCACGGTATCGATATTCTGAGTTGCCGATTATCTTGCGAAGAACAGGATTGACTCTGGTCGAATCGTCAAAGTAAGGGTTTCATTTTCGGGGGGAATCGACATCGAACAAGGGATTGAAAACGAGAGAAGTTCTGCGCCGCATTGAACTTCAAGCAGGCAATGATCGCCGCGAAAAACCTTTTGGACCAGCTTCCCCTTGAGTTGCAAGCCCTCTTTCCCGTCAACGACTGCTCCCGTAGGTCGGATGAGAGCCAGCCCTTTCCCTGCCTTTTGGCTG
This sequence comes from Anaerolineae bacterium, assembly GCA_003130835.1. Taxonomy (GTDB): domain Bacteria; phylum Chloroflexota; class Anaerolineae; order Anaerolineales; family UBA4823; genus NAK19. Next base: position 35,717 of record QEXX01000008.1, read on the forward strand.
GGATGTGAGATTTTTCCCCAAGGTAAGCTTAGCCAGCTCTGACCATTTTCATAGAGGATTTCTGCTTCGACCAAGTTTTTCATGCCCAAGAATTGGGCGACAAACGGAGAAACGGGTTTCTGATAGATCTCGTGCGGAGTCCCGGTTTGCTCAATTTTCCCTTCTTTCATTAAGATTATGCGATCGGCAACCGTAAATGCTTCTTCTTGGTCATGGGTAACATAGATCGCAGTCTGATTCATCTGCCGTAAGATGTGTCTCAACTCCAATGCCAGGCGATCTCTCAAGGTGCGATCCAATGAAGCCAGCGGTTCATCGAGCATGAGTAACTGGGGTTGCGGGGCAAGGGCGCGCGCTAAAGCTACCCGTTGCATTTCGCCTCCCGATAAATTGGCGACATCTCGCCTTTCAAAGCCTTGCAAATTGACCAAGACCAACATTTCTTGCACTCGCTGCTGAATTTGGGCAGAAGAGAGCTTGCGCATTCGCAGACCGAAGGCGATGTTTTCGAATACGTTAAGATGGGGAAACAAAGCTAAATCTTGGAACATCAATCCGAAATTTCGTTGATGAGGAGGAATGCCCCGCAAGGACTGTCCTTTCCAGAAAATTTCACCCTGATCTGCATCCAGTAAGCCGGCGATTACGGCGAGCGTAGTCGATTTTCCGCAGCCGCTCGGACCCAATAATGCGACGATTTCTCCAAGCTCGACCTTGAAGGAGATATTGTGTAGGATTTGCTGATTTTCTAGCGCTTTACTGACGTTTTGTAGGACTAAAGCTTCCATAACTCCTTCCTTCTCTTAGAATTCTCCCACTTCTCCACTGCGGAACCTTTCAATCAAAATCATGCCAGCGGCTGTAATGCTCATCAATAGAACGCTCAAAGCCATGGATTGTCCGTAATTCAATTCTCCGGGTTGACCGAGAAAGCGATAGATGGCGATTGGCAAGGTTGGATATTCTGGTCTGGTCAAAAGGGCGGTTGCCCCAAACTCGCCCATCGAAATGCCAAAGGCAAAGACGCCGGCGACTAAAACCGCTCGCCCGATAATGGGCAGGTCGACGCGACGGGCGATTTCCCATTGATTTGCCCCGAGAACCGCCGCAGCCTGATGATAGCGCGGGCGAATGCTCCTTAAGGCGGGTAACAAACTGCGCACGATGAAGGGAAAAGCCACCAAGGTATGGGCTAAAGGGATCAATAGGGGAGAAGAGCGTAAGTCGAAAGGAGCTTTTCCAAAGGCAAGTAAAAAACCCAACCCCAAAGTTACTGAAGACGTACCTAAGGGCAGCAGAATGAGTGGTTCTAAGCTGCGCCGCAGGCGTTCCAAAGCCGGGGAATCGTGTTGGCGGGATAGGAACCAGGCGGCTGCAAGCCCAAGCAGCAGACCCAGAAAGACCGTAATCAAGCCATAAGCAACGGATATTCCGATGGCTCGAATGGGAGGAATGTAAAATAACGAAGCGCGTCGATTAATAAAGATCTCTTGATAGGCAGTGAAACTCAAGGTGGGGATGGACAAGCCTCGTTCCCCTCTTTCCCAGCCAGCGTAAACAAAAGATCGCCCAACCAGAGCCAACAGGGGTAAGATTTGAAAGACAAACAAAAACGCAATGATGAGGAAGGCGAAAATCTTTTGCGAGGGACGTGAGAGGCGTGCCAATACCCGTTTTTGACTTGCTAGGGGAAGCGGACGGGTTACTATTTCTGAGAGACGATGATAGATCACCGTCAGTCCTAACGTACAACCTAACTGAATCAAAGATAATAGTACCGCAGCAGGTAGGTTAAACAGAGCGATCATTTGGTAATAAATTTCTACCTCTAGGGTTGCATAACGAGGTCCACCCAAGATTAGGATGACTCCAAACGAGGTGAAGTCAAAGATAAACACCAAAAGCGCGGCTGAAAAAATCGCCGGTAAAAGCAGGGGCAAGGTAACTTTCCAAAATGCTTGCCAAGGGGTAGCTCCTAAACAGCGTGCGGCTTGTGCTAAGCGGGGATCTAAGCGCGACCAAACATCCCCGACTAAGCGCAGCACAATCGTCAGGTTATAGAAAACATGGGCGATCAGGATAGCTGTCAAGCTATTCGTTAACGTAAAGGGAGCTTCCCGAAATCCCAAAAGGTTGAGGGCGGCTAAATTTGCCCAACCGCGAGGTCCAAAGAGAGCATTAAAAGAAGCAGCGACTACTAAGGTCGGCAGTACAAAAGGGATGGTGCTCAGAGAACGCAACAGTGCTTTTCCCCGAAACTCATAGCGGGCGAAGAGGTAAGCGGCCGGAAGACCGGCGATAACGGTCAAGATCGTGGATAAAGTGGCTTGGTAAACGGTGAAGCCAAACACCCGCCCCAGGTACGCCCAGTTCAAATCTCGTAAGGACTCTCCCCCATCCTGTGCTAACCGTTGGAGAGCGAAGACGACAATGCTGCCTAAAGGATAAAAATAAAACAGTGCAAGAAATAGAACGGGTAGCGCCCAAACGAAGGCGCTACCCCACTTTCGAGCCAAAAGGAGGTTTCTCATCGCAGCACCGTCTCACTCCAAGCTTGAATCCAGGCTTCACGATTTTGTTCGATGGCTTGGGGATCAACTTGAGCTGTTTCAGTGGGGATGACCACATAACGCGTGAATTCCTCTGGCAATTGGGCATTGGAGTTTACCGGAAAGACAAACATTTGCAGCGGCATGTCTTCTTGAAAGGGTTTGCTGAGCATGAAGTCTATCCACTTTTCTGCTAAAGTTCGATTTTTCGTGCCCTTCAGGATGCCCACAAATTCAATTTGGCGGAAGCAAGATCGGCCTTCGGTTACGACCCCGGTGGGGGGTTGGTCGATGGGTGTTTCAGCAAAGATCACTTCCGCCGGCGGGCTGGAACTGTAAGAAACCACGATGGGGCGACTGCCGCCATGGACGGTGAATTCGCTGTAATAAGCGCTTTCCCAGTCATTGACCACCTTAACATCGTTCTCAACCAGATTTTTCCAGTAATCTAAGTATCCCTCTGAGCCGTAAACACCAATGGTCGCAAGCAAAAAAGCTAAGCCTGGTGAAGAAAGGGCTGGATTTTGCACGACCAACAAGCTTTTGTACTCCGGTTTGGTTAAATCGCCCAGATTTTTGGGCGGCTGAATGCCTTTCTCGGCGAAATAAGCAAGGTCATAATTGAGGCAGACATCCCCGTAATCGACCGGCAAAGCTCGATTTTGCGAATCTAATTGAAAAGTGGCGGGAATCTCTGTGAGTAGAGGCGAGGGATATGGCTCAAACAGATTTTCGGTTAAGGCACGGCTGAGAAACGTGTTGTCAACGCCGTAAAAGACATCGGCTAATGGATTTCCTTTGGCGAGGATGGCTTTATTGAGTGCACTACCTACGTCGCCGGCTTTCAAGAACTGCACTTTCACCTGATGTTCTTCTTCAAAGGCTGCAATCACCGACTCGGTTGCCGCAAAGGAGTCGTGAGTCATCACCGTCAGAAGCGGGCTTTCAGTAGACGTAGGCGCAGGCGCAGCAGTTGGTGTTGCACAAGCTGTAGCGATTGAACTAATAAGGAGTAAAATCACACTCCACTTAAGGATGAGGGAGAGCTGTTTGTTTATCATGGAACACCTCCGGGAATTGAGTTCGATGTATGAAGGACAACCACTAAAAGGGAACCTTCTTGGATTTCAAGCGGCACTGTCTGTTCTAAAAAGACATTGCTTAGGCCGCGTGTTGCGCCGAAGACTAGGTTCTCATTGTTCAAGGGATATTCCACTCCGCTTAGGAGCACTCCACGAACGTCACCGCCAATTGGGATTAGAGAAAGTGTATCCCCCTCACGTCCCTGTAAAAACCGTTTACAGGTCGGAGGGGCGTTGAGCATGTAGATTTCGTGCACTCCATCCACTAACACCACTGGAATATGACGAAACCGTCGATGGGCAGGCAAAAGCAGGTTCGCTAGGGTTTGATCCCAGCGCGCTCCCAAACCGCCCAAGATCACGATTTCATCCACCGCTTGCTCGCTGGCAGCTTGCAGGGCAAGTTCAAGGTCTGTCTCGTCTTTTCGGGCTGGGTAGCGTCGAACTTGGACTCCTTGAGCCAGCATCTGTTGGACTTCCTGCTCGCTGAGCGAGTCAAAATCCCCGATGAGGATGTCAGGTAGAAGGTTGAATTGCTGACATAAGCGCAAGCCGCCATCGGCTGCAATATACAGGTTTGACCCAGCCAGCCAATGGTTGGTCAGGGGTGAAGGATTGAATACACCATTTGCAAATATAACCGCACGCAAAGAGACACCCTCCTCTGCCGGAGGAGGGTGGATAAGCATGATGTGAGCGATCCCTCCGCCGGCATTACCCGGATCAGGTTCGCGGGTCGAGAGCTTACGGCTCTCCTCTCAGCCCAGCAACACTGAGCTCCCCGTGCCTTCTTATAGTTTTCTTTTCGCTTTTTAGTATATCCGGAAACTTGCCCTTGTCAAGACAATTCTGGTCAAGACTGGATTAGCTCACAATCAACAGCACAAAATTTGAAGAATACTTGTCTTGAGGGAAGATAGGAAAAATTCGGACGAAATAAGTCGATTTCCTTAAGCCTAGACAAAAGCTTATGCTTATGGGAAAATACACCGTCGTATTCACAATTTGAGAGGAGAAGCAATGGCTAGAAAAGTTGAAGAGAAA
>QEXX01000041.1 GCA_003130835.1 Anaerolineae bacterium
GCCATCCCGATTAAGCGGTCGGCAATCAGGGAGGCCGTAATCGTCGGCGCATCCAGTTTCGCCTGAACGGCGCCAGCCAAGCGGAAAACATCTCCACCGATCGTGGTGGGTAGGACGTTGGAAGCAAACAATCCGCTAAAGGTCAGGCGCAAGGTTTGCGAAAAGGGGACGGAGACTCCCGCCGAACGTAAAAGCACATGCCAACGCAAGGTGACGGCGAAACGAGAACCGAACATCAGGAACAAAGCCAGGGCGATTCGCCAGGGCGATAGCTTTGCCACGGCAGAAGCGATTTCTTGCCAACCTTGCGAGGCTACTAAGTAAATCAACACGCCGACACTTAGGAATGTACCGATCCAACGCAACCATTTCTGGGTAGTGTTTCCTGCGACGGCGAGAGATTTCAACCTTTTTCCTCCTGTCCATTGCGGTAGATCGAGCGCACCGTGTAGATCGGTTTATGTTGTGATTCGTGATAGGTACGGTTGAGCACCTCTGCTTGTAATCCCATCAGCAAGGATTGAAAGCCCATGATGAAAAACATCACACTCAACAACAGCAAGGGAGAGCGGATGAGATGTTCACCAATGGTGAGGCGGCGGATGACTAATACTGTGACCGTTAGCACACTGAGAGACATCAACACAATCCCTGCACCGCCAAAGACATAAATCGGCTTTTGGGCGTAGCTCATCAGGAACTTTACCGTAAACAAATCCAAAATGACCTTGAAGGTGCGTCCAAGGCCATACTTAGCTTTGCCGTATTTGCGTGGGTGATGATGCACAGGGATTTCGACCATCCTAGCCCCGACGCTGCTGGCATAGGCGGGGATAAATCGGTGCATCTCGCCATAAAGACGAAAACCGGTCAGCACTTCACGCCGATACGCTTTAAGCGTACAGCCGTAATCATGCAGGTGTACGCCGGTAACGACGGAAATGAGCCAGTTGGCGATCTTGGATGGCAAGGTGCGGGTGAGAAAGGCATCCTGACGGTTTTTGCGCCAACCGCTGACGACATCATACCCCTGCTCAATTTTTTCTACCAACAAGGGGATGTCAAGCGGATCGTTCTGTAAATCGGCGTCCATGAGCACGATAACTTCCCCGCGCGCATGGTCAATGCCAGCAGCAATCGCAGCCGTTTGACCGAAATTGCGGCGCAAGGTAATTGCCACCACGTGCTCTGGATCGGCTTGGGCGATTTGGTGAATCTGCTCTGCGCTGGCGTCGGTGCTGCCATCATCGACCAAAATCACTTCCCAGCTATGACCCTTAAGGTGCGACAAGGCTGTATCGAGAGCTGCTTTCAGAAGGGGAAGGTTATCTTCTTCGTTATAGATGGGGATGACAATTGAGATGTGCATTTCAGTCCTTAGCATCGCAATTAGCGACAGGCGGTTATATCATACAGACGGCGATAATCCATGCGAAATGTTCGCTCCTCCACCAGTTTGACACAAGCTTGTTGCCAAAGCGCTGTGATCCCTTTGTCCAGTTTACTCCAATACCCTCTCGCTATATAAGCATGAGTATATCCAGCCGCTGCCAACTGGTAGGGATCCGGTCGAGCTACCATTTCCTCCCATTCAGGCAACCACCTGCCATAATCCGCAGCAGTAACGCCGCTTGGGCGCCCAAAAACCACCATGGCGCGGGCTGGGTTTGGGTCGAAGACCTGAGCGTTCGGTTTAAGGCGATTCCAGTACTTTTGATAAAACATCAAGTCTAATCCCTGGATATAGTATGTGGTCACCGGCCGGGCAATGGCAACCAGATTCACCCCAAAGGTGACAATGCCACTCATTGAAAGCACAACCGCCCAAATCACCAGAAGCAACTGGATTGGGTAGTGTTGTCGCTTCCATAAAGAATAGAGAGAGGGAACACTTAGGATCAGCAAGGAGAACAAAGCCGTATCGAACAGACGCGTAATACCACCCACAGAGTCCGCAATCCCAATAAACAAACTGGTCACAAATGATAACCAAGCACCGAAGAGAATGCTTTTCTCAAGAAAACCTGGCGGGGCGGTATGACTTCTCAGTCGCTTAGTCGAAAGGGGAAAAACGGCCAGTAGGGGGCCGATCAAGATCAAGATGAATAATAGCGTTGGCAAATGGAAGAAGGACAATTTGCCGAAATAAAGCGTGGAAAGCGAAGGCGGCCAAGTCCAAGCAAACTGCAGCGCACTGCAGCTTTCTAGACTGGCTTGCCCAAAAACGCCGGCAAGTGTGCGTTGAAACAGGACCGTCAGCACACCGCCACTGGTCAGTGCGAGGAGTATGGCGGGTAGCCAGATTTGGGCAGCCATTGAGAGAAAACGCAGCGAGCGATTGCGAATGGAATCCACCATCACAACCATCAAGCTACCCAAGGCGACCATCCCGAACAAATATTCCGCAGTCAACGCGACGCAACCCAAACAGAGCCCTAGCAAAAGATTGCGCAAGAATTGATTTTCTGAAGCCTCTAATAACAAGAACAAGCACAGAGCCAAACCGACAAACGAGCCGTTGCTGGTCAAGGCTAACGTTTGCGGTTTAAAGAGCGCGTTGACAAAGGCAAAAGGGTAGGAAATGGGCCCCAAACCATCGATTTTCCATTGGCTCAACAACACCTCATAGAGGGTAGAACCGCTCTCCAAAGCGGTATTGGTGAGGGTGATGGATTGATTAATGCGTTCCAGCCACGGCAGAGGCAAAAAGACCAAAAGCCATTGCGTGCTTCCTGCCAAATAGATCAACCCAGCCCCTAACACCGAAGCCCAGAGAGATTGGGTTTGTCGATAAAGCCAAAGAGCGGCTAGGACAAGCATCAGCGCGTGGGATAAGGCGCGCACTACATCAAAAGCGCTCCAGGGGGCAAGCTGAGCAAAATTGACAAACAATGCTGCCATCAAATGGAAACCGTAGTGATAAGCCAGCGGGCGGTTTGGATCGAAAGGAAAATGAGGCGGAACATCGCCAGCAGCCATCCTCGAGATGATCGGGAGATTATAGTTCTCATCAAAAATCGCCAGACCTTGATTGATCTTCAGGAAAAGCACAAAAAGGAATAGAAAAACAAAAAAGGGGGGAAGTGATTGTTGCCAAGACTCAAAAATAGCTTGCCTAGGATTGGCAAAACGCACCCCAACGCCTGCTATTCCTATAACAAACAAGGTAGCGAGTAGGTATGACCATTGCAGACTCAGCCAATGAGAAGCAAGGTTCGTAAGCACAATAACCAAGACACTTCCGAGCCCGATTCCGCTCACCAGGCTCTCTCTCGCAGAAACACAAAATACCGAGCGGACGCTCAGATAACCGCCCAAAGACCAAAGCAAAGCCAAGGGAATGAACCCAAGCAATGCTGCGTAAGAAGAGAAGAAATCGCTCCACACCATATTGAAATATATCCTGATTGCAAGCTAACTTTCAAATGACGAAAACCTTGACTCAGCGACAACGTCTGTGAACTTGCTCGCGTGGCAATAAGATCTCGAAATTGAATTCGCGAAAACGCAGGTAAGGCTTATAGTAACATAAGAGGGGACGATTGACCCGCTTACGCCAGGCGCGATTCTCATCCCCAAAGCGGCCGCTGTCTCCCTGAGGCGACACATAAGTTTGGGTAGTAACAATCACGGCAAAACGACCTTGGGCTAAATCGGCATAGAACTTTTCCAAATATTCTCGATGATTTGCCATTGCCATTTCCATCAACCACACTTTTTCGTAATCAGCTACGAGAGGCACGTTGGGTAAATATCCAAAGGTCAGCAAATGGCGTTCAGTGATTAACAATACTTGCTTATTCTCGGCAACTGCCTTTTGTACGACCGAGGATAGGGTGTCTAACGCCTCTTTTACCCTATCAGGGGCATAGGTTCTAACGGGACGCCCCTGAAAGACTGCAAAGGGTAAAGGTGCAATGAGCAGCCAAGCAAACAGGCCTTTTACAGCTAGACGGTGCCAGTGATTATAGGTACCCTCAGCCAAGGCAACCTGTTCTAAAATAGACCTGTGGGGTTGCTCATCTTCTTGCGACTCATTCTCCACGTCGCCGCTTAGGCAATAGAAAACCAAAATCAACAAGACCACCAAATAGCCATCGAAGTTGTGCAAATTGCTGCCACCGCCGATCTTTGCGCTCACGATGATCCCGACCACAAAAAGGGCTAGCAAGATACCCGTCAGGCAAAACGACCGCAGCCAGCCCAGCCGAATGCCCATCCTTCGCTGAACAAAAAGGACACTTAGGAGCGCAGGGAGGGAGACAAAGATAATTGGCAACAGGATGCCGGTGTAATAGGTGGGGTTAGGAAGCAAGCGTTGCCAAATGAGATCAGAGGTAAAACTGGAGGTGAAGTAGGTGGCTGGATTGCCGGAAAGTTTCACATACGCCGCAGAGGATAGGACGGCGACCAGAAAGCTGAGCAGGGACAGCACAAAAGGAGGGAATAAGTATCGCCACAGCTTCTGTTCCCTTACAGAGCGCTCCAATAGGTACAGCGTCACCAACAAAATCGCTGGCATCGGCAACCAATTAACGCGGCTAATGCCAGCCCATATCGAGGCGAACAGATACCCAATGCCAAAAAGGAAATTAGCCCATTTTCCCGCCTTACGGGAGGGATAAAAAGCCAAGATAAGAGCCGGAATCACCAAGAGGTGGTAGTAAACTGCGCCGATCATCAAGAAAAGATAGCCATATAACCACGCCAAACGGCGATATGGTTGAAATTGAAGTCTTCGAACCAATAGCCAAGCCGTTGCAGCAGGCATCCATACCCACAGCAAAACTTGCCATAAGCGGTGTACCCACAGGGGGAGAGGATGCAGAAAAAATGGAATCGCTTGCAACAAATAGCGACTGGGGTGGAGCGGACTCCAGGCAGCCTTTAAACCATAGATGCGTTCTGAAAAAAAGAGTGAAGCATAATAATAACGGCTGGTCTCCGACCAATCTAATGAAAAGGGATGCGTAGAAACTTTCAAAAGGAAATACCCAAGGTTGAAGGCAAAACCTGCCAATAGAAGCGCCCAAGCATGAAGAAACTTTTTACCCTGCATCCAATGGGCAACATTGATCAACACACTCACCACCCAAGCAGTCTGGGCAAAAAGCCAGAAACGGACGATAGGCTCTACAAAGGGTTGACCATAAGGACCATAGACCAAATAGGCTGTGCCACTTAGGATGAGAGCTATCAAAATAGCCCCCACTGCTTTTGGCACTGTCAATCGCCCCAATTTCTCATCCAATTTTGACAACAAAAAGCGTCTGCGGTCTGGAGAAAGGAAAAAGATAACGAAGTGAGTCAAAAGACTGCCCACAACGAGCAGCAATGCAGCAAGGTATCGACGCGGCCAGAACCAACCTGCTTCTCCTGCAGCTTGTTGAAACAACACATACAGAGCGATTAGCGAGAGCAGCCCTAATCCAAGTGAAAGAAGTCGGTCAGTATCTAGCCGGTTTTTCATTACTTAACGACAGTTTTCTAAGCTATACAAACGCCGCAAGGTACCAGCCGTTCCACTTTGAATATCCAATGGAATGACACAAGACCGTTCCAAACTGGATTTCTCTTCGCTTCTCAACCGTTTCCAGTACCGTTCGTCCAAATATAGGTGAGTATACCCCTGTTCGAGTAATCGATTGAGATCGAAGTTTTCCACAAGCTCCACCCATTGCGGTAGGGGTTTGCGGTAATCTTGACTAACCTCGCCAACACTGCGTCCGAACACGACAACAGAGCGGCTGGGGTCGGGATCGAACACCTGTGCGTTGGGTGGCAGAGTGTTCCAATACACCTTCGTAAAGCGAGCATCGAGCGGAGTGATAAAGTACGTAAACTGCGGTTTGGGGATAGCGAGCAATTGGACAGAAAAGGTTGCCAAGCCACTCCAGACTAAGGCAGCTAAGGTTATCAACAGAACAACTTGCTTTGGCGCAGAAAGACGGGGGAAAGCCCGAATGAGAATCGGCAAAGCCAAGATCACACCCAACAGCAAAGCGGCATCTAGGAAACGGGTGATCTCACGGGAGCGGTCTTGATAATCTACAATCAAGGAGATCAGCAACCCAATCCACGGACTGAGAAATAGAGCCATCGTTATCCAACCGAGACGCATCCAATGATGTCTCAACCACCAAGCCGAGAGGAGCAAGAAGCCGAGAGCCGGGCCCATTTGCACCAACGCCATCACCAGTGGATTGAAATCTAATGGGTTCAACCTGCCATAATGGACCGACATGATGGCGGGCGGCCACTGCAACTGGAAGCCCGTTAAGCCATAGCCATAAACAGCCGAATCTCTGAACCAAGCTGACCATAATCGCCCAACCCAAACCGAGATGACCCCTCCGGCTAGGCTAGCCAACAAGGTTGGCATCCCCAGCAAAACAAGCCCTTCTTTGAAGAATACGGCTTTTCGGAGAACAAACATTCTAAACAGCCAGACCAAGCTAAGGGCAGCCATGATCATGGCAAAGACATGCTCGGCAGTCAGTGCCAAGGAAGCCAGTGTAAGACCAACCACGAAAGTCGTCCTCATTGTCCACCGGCGCGGTGACAGCAAAAGAAGCAGAAAAATGGTCAGGGCAATACAGGCGCCATTGCTGGTTAAAGCCAGGTTTTGAGGCAGAAAGATGCCACTGATATAGGCGAATGCAAAAGGAGGAGCACTACCTCCTTCAATAGCCCAGGAGCGGGTCAGGGCATCGTACAAGTCACTTCCACTGACCGCTGCGGAGTTAATCAATGGGAGCTGTGCACCAACGCTGCTTAGCCAGGTGGGCGGAGCAAACAACAAAAGCCACTGTGTTCCCCCGGCAAAATAGGTCACCGTGGCTCCGATCAGTCCACCCTGCCAACGCTGCGTCAGCCTCCAAAACCACAGTGCTGCCAGGATCAGCATCAGCGCATGGGTAAAGGCGCGCGCCAAATCAAAGGCGGACCAAGGGAACAATCCTCCTAGTCGAGTTAGCGCCGCAGCAAACAGATGCAAACCATAGTGATAAGGTAAAACATAGGAGGGAAATAAGAAGAAGTGGGGAGGCACGTCACCGACTGCCATGCGGGAGACGATAGGCAGGTTATACCCCTCATCGAAAATTGCCAGTCCACGATTAATCAAAGAAAAGATTATCATCAACAGTAGAAAAACAAACAAGAGGCGCAATGCTACTCTAAACTCAATAACGACTTGAGCTCTAGAGATTTTCTTGCGACCGAAGGCGATTCCCATCATCAAAACCATTGCGCATCCCCAGAGATAAGCCCATTGAAAGGGTACAATCCACGAAAACAAATTCGCCCACACCAGATGGAGCAAAAAACCCAAGCCTAATCCAACCGCGGCGCGTTCGCGGAGTTTGAGCCGCAAAACTGAGCGCGCCAGCAACCAACCCCCCAGCCACCAAATAAGCGCTAGGGAAATGATCGTCAAAATTGCGAAAGGTGAGGATCGGAATAAGTACATACGCTAAGGCTCAATCGTTTTTATGGACAACCCTCAGTAGGCTTGGCACGCGGTTCGAGGATTTGAATCTCAACCCCCATTAATAACATGCGCGCTTGTTGTACAGGTTTGTAATAACAGAGCAAAGGCTTCGCAACGCGTTCTACCCAGGCATCATTTTCTTCACCAAAGCGTACAGGGCTGCCTTTGGTGGTTGTGTAGAGGGGTTCATTGACGATCAGTGCGAAACGGTGCGTGCGCAGGTCGCGATAGAACTGTTGGAGGTAAGATTGGTTGTTTGCCATTGCCATCTCCATCAAGAAAACGCGTTCGTACTCCGGCACCAGACGCACGCCACGCAGGTATCCGAAAGTCAGCAATTGACGTTCTGAAATGAACAATACTTCTTGATCCGTAGGGATGTCTTTGATCAAACCTTGTAAGCGACGTAAGGCCTTTTCGGTCGCAGCCCAGTCGGGGCGGAAAGAAGGTTCTAAGGAAGACAAGAGAAAGAAGCCCGGTACGATCAGCGTGCCGATCAGAGCCACCCGAATCCACGTTTTTTCCCAGAAAATTTCTAACCCTCCCGAAAGTAAAGCAGGAATTTGAGGAAGAGGCGTATCGAGAGTAATGGTATCGGTCATCAGGGCAACAAAAACCACCCCGAAACTGATCCAAAAGGCATCTAGGTTATGCAAGTTGCTGCCTCCACCGATTTTCACGCTGACGACCAAGCCGCCGCCATAAAGCCCGATCAGGATAGCCAGTAAGCTCAACCAACGCATAGGGTGAACGGCAGTGTACCCCTGAGCGATCTGAAAGAAAAGGAGCAAACTCATCGGAAAGATCACAATCCAAGAAGCCAGTAAAATTCCCAAAGGAAAAGTTGGATTCGGGAACAACCGATACCAAAGCAATTGCGAGGTTAGGCTGGTGCCAAACCAGCTTGGAGGATTCCCCGAAAGTTGGACATATCCCCAATGGGCAGTCAAAGCCACTCCAACCGCGGCAATTGTCCAAACAACTGGACGCCAATAATACCGCCAGAAAGGAGTTCTATAAGGCATCTCCAAAATATAAAGGAGTGCTGCAACAAGTGCCGGCATAGGATACCAATTTAAGCGGCTCAAACCAGCCCAAATCGAGGTGAGAATCAAGACCAAAAAAGAAACGATTTTTTCCCGTGTCGATCGGGCAGTGGGTTGAAACCAGAAGAGAAGCGGAAGCACGGCTAACTGTAAATGGTAATACACCGGCCCGAGCAACAAGTACAAAAACAACCAACCCAACCCTATCCACCGCCAACTAGGCGATAACGCTTTACCATAACGGCGCAGAAAAGCATAGGCCGTCAAAGAGCTAATTCCAATCCACAACCCCACCTGCCATAGCCGATGGAACCACAGCGGTAAATTGGTAACCATAAATGGAATGGCTTGTAACAAATAACGGCTGGGATGTAATACTGTCCAAGCGGTTTTGACACCATAAACCCGTTCTCCCACAAAGAGCGAAGCGTAGTAATAGCGGCTGGCTTCCGACCACTCAAGGGTAAAAGGATAAGTCGAGACTTTGCTCAGCAAAGATAGAATTTGGAGCGAAACCATGCTGATAAGTAACGAAATAACGAAAGCCAGGAGCGAATGCCTAAGCCGAAAAGAGCCTTGCACCCATGGAAGCCCAAATAGAGCGATCAAAACCAGACCGCTCAAGCGAGACCAGTAAGGCTGCAGAATCCCCGCACTTAACTCGTTCAAGGCAAAAGTTAGGATGAAGGTTGAGAACAACAAAAGCCCCAGGTTTCTTCGTCCCCAACGGGAGCCATAGCGTTCAAATCCTTGAATAGCCCGAAAAACCCCTTTTTTTGGCTTCCAGTAGCTCACCAGCAAGAGAATACCGGAGAGGAGGAAAACGAAAATAGCTGTGGCAATGGCTACCTGATAGCGAAGGGAAGCAGAAAGAATGCCGCGTTCAAGCGCCTCTCGAATCAGATACCATCCCACCCGCAGCGCCAACACAGCACTCAGTGCACAAGCCAGGCGCCAGAAATAAAGCCTCCAACGGTCAGCAGCGACCTCCTTGTCGAAGGAAAGCGGGTCAACCATACGAGACTCGCCTCTCAAGAGATTTCTTGGGAGACACGCTTCAAGTCGGCTTCTACCATCATGCGCACCAAGTCTTCAAAGCTCACGGTGGGCTGCCAGCCTAATTTCTGACGGGCTTTGGTCGGGTCCGCAACCAACAGATCGACTTCAGCCGGACGGAAGAAACGCGGGTCTTGGATGACGTAGTCACGGTAGTCCAACCCTAAATGCGAGAATGCCAACTCACAAAATTCCCGCACCGAATGGGTAACGCCGGTACCCAAGACGTAATCTTCTGGCTCTTCCTGTTGCAACATCATCCACATTCCAGCAACATAATCGCCAGCAAAGCCCCAATCCCGGCGGGCTTCAAGGTTTCCTAAACGGAGTTCATGGGCTAAGCCCAGCTTGATGCGGGCTGCTCCGTAGGTGATCTTGCGGGTGACAAACTCTAAGCCGCGACGGGGACTCTCGTGGTTGAACAGGATGCCCGACACAGCAAACATCCCGTACGATTCGCGGTAGTTAACCGTGATCATGTGGCCATAGACTTTGGCAACCCCATACGGGCTGCGCGGGTAAAATGGGGTGGTCTCCCGTTGGGGCACCTCGCGCACCTTGCCAAACATCTCACTGGAGGAGGCTTGGTAGAAGCGCGTTTTGGGATTGACCAAACGGATGGCTTCTAAAAGGCGCGTGACTCCCAGAGCAGTCGCTTCACCGGTCAGCACCGGTTGGCTCCACGAGGTCGGGACAAACGATTGTGCCGCTAGGTTATAGACTTCATCCGGTTGATAGGTTTCGATAATTGAAACCAAAGAGCTTTGATCGTGCAGGTCACCTTGGGCGATGAGGATGTCATCTTGAATATGTTGAATGCGCTCGAAGGTTACCGTGCTGGAACGGCGCACCATCCCGACAACCTGGTAGCCCTTGGAGAGTAGAAATTCGGCTAAGTATGAACCATCCTGACCGGTAATGCCGGTGATTAAAGCAGTAGGCATAAGATTCCTGTTGGCTGAAAATTCAACAGATGAATTATAGCCGAAAGGATGACTAAACGGTAGCTAAGCTATGCTAGAATACCCATGATGCGCATTATCGTTCGCTGGATCGGTGCAATCCTCGGGGTAAGCCTTCTCTTCGGTGGTTCGGTGCAGGCACAAAGCACACCAGAAACTTACGCAGTGTTGTCTGCGCCTTCTCCTCAAGATTTCCCCACGCTGCAACCCATGCTTAAGGTGTTTTCTCGTGCGGGGCGGTTTGTTCATGGGTTATCCAAATCCGACATTCAACTTTACGAAAATGGCATAGCCGTGCCTCTGCAAGCGGTTAAAGAGCAGCGGGTGGGGGTGCAGGTGGTTTTTGTCCTTAACCCCGGCGTAGCCTTTCTGGTGCGCGATTCGCAAGGCAACACCCGCTATGATGACTTGCTCAATGGCTTGGTGGATTGGGCAAGAAGGCGACTTGGTTCGACCATTGACGATTTGAGCATTCTTGTGACCGATGGCCCTAGTCGTTCTCACTTGAGCAATCCCCTGGAATTGTTTTATACCCTGGCTTCTTATCGCGTTTCCGGCGATGCCACGCCGTCACTAGATTCGCTGATCAAAGGGATCGAAATTGCGGCTGACCCTTCCCCGCGTGAGGGAATGGAAAGACTGGTGATCTTCATCACAGCCCCGCTAAGCGGCGATCAGAGCCTAGCGATTCAAAATGCGGTGCAGCAAGCCCAGCAAGCCGGTGTGCGAATTGTGGTATGGCTTGTGTCCACAGCGGCAACCACAACTCCACAAGCGATTGACGCCCTCAGACCTTTAGCAGATGAAACCCAGGGGAGGCTTTGGGTGCTAAACAAGCCCGAAGACCAACCCGACCCGGAAACTATCTTAGAGCCATTGCGGGATGTCTACCTTTTGCAGTATGTCACCTCCCCCGCAGGTGGGAACGAGAGACAGTTAGAGGCTGAGGTGCAAATCGGCGATGAAGTGATTCGCTCGCAGCCGGTCTCGTTTCGCATTGACCTTCAGCCACCCAATCTCGTTTTTCTTGCGCCACCGGCCGAGATCGTGCGAGAGCCGCCGCAAACCGTCTCTAGGATTGCCGAAGCACTCCAAGCCTTTGAGCCACAAAGCTATCACTTGAGTCTGCTGATCGAATTTCCGGATGGAAGGCCGCGCTCGATCGTGAAGCTGCGCGCCTATGTCGATCAACAATTAATCCTTGAACAGCTCGAACCACCCTTTGATCGTTTTGTATGGAATCTCCAAGAGTATACCCAAAGCGGGCAACACGTCTTGCAAGCCGAGATTGTCGATGAATTTGGAATGACTGCCAAGACCGTCCCGACTCCGGTTTTGGTAAAGATCAATCGTCCCTTACCTGCTCCCTCCAGGATGCTTAGCCGCAATCTCCTGCTGGTCGTCCTGACCTTTGTCAGCTTCACGGCCGCGTTTCTTGCCCTTGTTTCCGTCCTGCGTGGTCAGCTTGTGCCGACCTCCCAACGATTAAGCCGCCGGCTCGGCATGCGCAAAAAACAGCCCTTGGATCCTTTAACTCAACCTGTTCCCATTCCACCTTTGCCGCCTTTAAGAACGGGAGCTTATCGATCGGGCGAGCCACGCTCTTCTTCGCCCCCCTCCTCGAAACCACCGGTCTTGGCACTTTTATACCGACTTGGTGAATCGACAGAGGGCGAGCCAAAGGGCCCGTTTGCAATGGTTACTGACGTCTTACCCATCGGCCGCAATGCTACGCAGAATCTGTTGGTGATTGATGACCCAACGGTTGAGGGACTTCACGCTCGTCTCGAGCGGCAGACAGACGGCAAATTCCGCCTATACGATCTCGGTTCCCTCATGGGAACATGGGTCAACTATACCCCGGTTTCCCAAGAAGGGGTTACCGTAGAAGATGGCGATCTGATTCACATTGGGAGAGTAGGCTTCCGCTTCCACGTGCGTGAGAGCAGCCTGCAAGCATCGCTCACCCAACCAAGGGGGGAAAACTGATGAGATTTGGAAAGACGACACCGCTAAAAACGTTTGCGATCACTCATGCTGGTATGAGCGGTAAAAATAACGAAGACCGCTTTCGGGTGCACCGCTTGATCACCAAGCAGCGTCAGGAAGCTGTCCTAGCCGTGGTTGCAGACGGCATCGGTGGCCACCGCGCTGGCGAAGTGGCCGCCGAATTAGCCAGCGAACAGATTGTGCGCTCCATTGAGCAACAAGATCTGAAACACCCCGCCCAGGCTTTGAAACAAGCCATCCAAGATGCTAACCAAATCGTCTTAGCTGCCTCGCAATCCAACCCGCAATGGGCTGGGATGGGGAGCACCTGTGCTTGCGCGTTTGTGATCGACAATTGTCTCTATACGGCTTCTGCGGGTGATTCGCGCATTTATTTGATTCGCGGCAAACAGATTCATCAACTCAGCCGCGATCATACTTGGATTCAGGAAGCCATTGACCGCGGCACACTCCCTGCTGCCACTGCCCATCTGCATCCAAACGCACATGTGATTCGGCGCTTTATCGGCGCCCCATACGGCGTTCAGCCCGATATCCGCCTGTACTTAAAGGGCAACGAAACCGATCAGCAAGCTGAAGCCAATCAAGGCATGAGGCTAAAAACAGGCGACCGAATCGTGGTTTGCAGCGATGGCTTGACAGATTTAGTTGCCGCCCACGAAATCCTCACCATCCTCAGGAAGCGCCCCCTAGAGCGAGCGTTACCAGAGCTGGTCGATTTAGCCAATCAACGTGGTGGGCATGACAACATTACGATTGTTGCCTTGCAGGTTGGAAAAACGCCGCCAAGTTTGGTGCGGCGGCTGGCAACAGCCATCTTCTCTCTTTTGCTTGCCATTGGCTTGATTGCTACGCTCTTGTTCTTTTATTTTGCTGAGGGAGATCAAATCTTACGACGTCTTAGGGTGTATCCAACGCCGCTTTCATCGTTGCCGGCAACCATAAAGGAAACCCCGTCTTTGCCCACCCCTGTTTTGACCGAAGAACTCCTTTTCCCCAAAGAAACTGTTAATCCCACTCGCACAGTCTATCCCAGCCTAACCCCCCTCCGCTCCGTACAACCAACGGCGACCTTTACTCCGTGGCCTACCAACACCCCGGAACCCTGAGGTTTCAGGGCAAATTGGCATAATACAATCGGTTGCCAAAGGCGAGAAAAACCAAGCGCTGTTCCGATGAAACAGCCAGCGCAGAGGCCGGCACCCCCTGTGGTAGCGGGCTAAAGGAAGGCGTCGGGATGCTGCGAAACTGGGTGTGAAATGCCAAGAGTCTCAAGCTGAACTGATAAATCGCTGGCTGGCTGGATTCTAGTAGATAAAGCGCCGGTTCAGGTGGCTGAGAGACAAAAAGCCGTGTAAAGGGCGTTTCACTTTGTAAGGGTTGGTTCTCGCGCCCCGGTCGAGAGTCTTTATACGGCTGCGGATCCACACAGCGAGTCGGCGTTGACGAGCTATAAGAACATTGCGCCAGGTGTCCATCTGCATACAAAAGATACAAATCCTGACCGTAAACAGCAAAGTCAACGATATTATCCATTGGAGGCACATCTTCAGAAAAGAACAACTCAGGCTTTTCAGAGTACTTATTCTTCCAGTATATCCAAACTGCATTCTTTTCAGGGTCAAGGACATAGCTGTTGCCGCCATCGATCAAAAATCCCCGCAAGCTTCCCATACCGCGCTCATCGGGGGTCAACGCAGCGACCATCGGAGGATCATAATAATCACAAGTGACCACATTACCCTTTGAATCTAACCCAACGATTACAGCTTGCAGTTGAGTCGGTTTGCGGATAATGCCAAAGCCAACGAGTTTGCCTACTGCAGCTCCCTGAATGCCTGGACCGCAGGAGGCGTTGGGATTCAGCACATATCCACGCGCCGCAGCCGTCGCCCGCCAGACTACGCCTGCATTGGCATCCAATAGGAACAATTCGTTCTCGGTAACGGCCATCTTAACAATTTGAGCTTCTTTGGGCAAGTCATCCATCGCCACCGCGAAGTCCAGGCGTTGAATGGCTTCTAATTGATCAATGGCAGCATTGGCTTGAGCGCGCAGGGCTTGGGCTTCTGAAGAGTTGGAATAACTTGTCGCTCGGTCGAGATACGCCAAGGTCGTTTGCCATGCTGAGCGTTGCGCTAAGGGGTCTTGAAGGGTCTGGGCTTGCTGAGCTGCCTGTTCGGCGAGCGCTAAATAGCGTTCAAATTCTGCCACCTGACCTTGTCGGAAATAAACTAGACTGGCGACTGTGACCACCAATAAGGGGGTGAGAATAGCGATCAACGCCATGAGCGCAGTTGGGATTTGAAAGACGCTTGAGTCAGGCAGAAGACGGCTGAGCCATCGAACAAAGCGAGCTCCTGCCCCTTGAAGGCTGTTTCTGAAGCCATCGAGCAGCGATGCGCTGCCGCTGGACGGTTGACGTTGGTGGATGTCTGTAAGGGGTGGTGAGGGCGGCTCAGCAGGCTCTGGCATCTCAACGGCGGGGCTTGCTTGACTTGCGGAGAAGGGCTTGCCGGGGATCGGCGGAGAAGGCTGCTCTTGGTGCGGAGAGGGTGATGCTGGAGAGTCGACCGAGAGGTTTGCTTCGAGATCAGCAAGCGGAGAAGGCGAACTGGTTTGCGCCTGGGTAGCTGAGGCGGCTGAAGTCCGGGACGGCTGGACATCCTGCGCTAACGGAACAGCCGTAACCGGTAGGCGAATGATTTTACCGGAACCAGCCTTGAACTGGAGCGCCCAAGCTTCGCTGGCGGTTTCGCCAACGAGTTTCTGATGCAAACCCTTTAAGTCTTTGCCATAGAGCGAGGCAAGCAGGGCTGAACTCCAGCTAGCCGCTGGTTTGACACAGACGAGCAGGGAGTCTTCACTTTGGATTTGCACCTGCACAAAGCGGATTTTAGCCACTTTGCTGACGCCCAAGCCTTGCCCTGCTAGATCAGGATCATAGAGGTGCTCCACGCCGCCCGATGAAATCCAATACACGTGGGATAACCCGCTTTGAGCAATGGTTAAGCGACCTTGTCCGAAAACCATTTGGGTCAGGAAAGCAACGACCTGATTTTCGGGGTTGTCCAAACGAGCGTTACGCTCGAAAAGAAATTGGTTCAAACTCTCCGCCACAGCGCGCAGAGCACCAGTCGTTGTGCCAGGGGTTTTATAAAAAACCTCACTTAGCCTCTGTAACAGCAAAGCCTGTTTATCCGCAGATAGGGTTGATTTGCCTTGCAAGCTGAGATGGAGCAGCAACGTATCCCTGCGTCGCTGACGGGCGACTTTCTTAGCAGTTTGAGCGGCAAAGAAATGCGACTGTCCTGCGAATCCCTCTGCTTTTTCGGGGGAAGAAAGGGGTAAAATGGAAATATCAAACACAGACGACATCCTTGCCAAAGTCAATCAACGGAAATTTGGTTAGTTGCATTATACTGGTAAAATCACAAGCCTCAGTTCAATCTCCATAGCAAATCCTTCAGACGTTCATGGGATTTGTAACCAGCAAAGAAGGGAGCATAGACTTAGCCAAAACGATGTGGCAATTTCAAGTCATTCAAACGCCTGACCAATTTAAAGCACTTGAAGAAGAATGGAATCACTTACTGGCAGAAAGTGCAAGTCATATGCCGTTTTTGCGTCATGAATACTTATATACTTGGTGGCAAACGTTAGGGGGTGGGGAATGGAAGTATGGAGAGTTATATCTCGTGCTCGCCCGCGAGGCAAATGGTTATCTACGCGGCATTGCTCCGCTGTTCTTCACTCAAAATCGAGAGGGGGAAGCCGCCCTAATGCTCTTAGGGAGCATTGAGATCTCAGACTACTTGGATTTCATCGTGCGCGAAGGCGATCTAACAACCTTCTGTGAGGGTTTGCTAGCCTTTTTGGCAGGGGTCACCTCCCCTGCTTGGAAAGTGCTTGACCTCTACAATCTTCTCGATAGCTCTCCCACCCTCACCGCTCTCGAAGCTGTTGCAAAATCGTTTGGCTGGCGCTACCACGCAGACTGTCTGCAACATTCCCCATACATTCCCCTGCCTGGCGATTGGGAAGCCTACCTAGCCAGCCTCAACAAGAAACAGCGGCATGAAATCCGGCGCAAATTACGGCGTTTAGAAGAATCGGGCGTGCCTTATCGTTGGTATATTGTGCAGGACGAGAACACGCTCGACCAGGAAATCGACGCTTTTTTAGAACTCATGGCATTAGATGCAGAGAAGCAAGCGTTTCTAACAACGGTCATGCGCTCTCAAATGCGTTCCGCCATCTGGACTGCGTTTCGCGCCGGCTGGTTGCAGTTGTCTTTTTTAGAAATTGAGGGGCAAAAAGCCGCTGGTTATTTAAGCTTTGATTACGGCAATCAAATTTGGGTTTATAACTCTGGCATGGACAACCGCTTCAACGCTTACTCACCCGGTTGGGTTTTACTGAGTTATTTGCTCAAATGGGCAAACGAGAATCGGCGTGATGCTTTTGATTTCATGCGCGGTAATGAAGACTATAAATACCGCTTCGGTGCCATTGACCGCTTTGTGATGCGCGCTCGCTTGGAACGGTGAGCCAGAAAAGCGCTTAGAAGATCGAGCGTGGCATGCCCCAGCCACCCAGACGCACGGCTTTAGGCTGATTCGTCCATACACCTGGGATGGTTGTGCCACACTTTGGGCATTTTCCGTCAGCGGTAATTGCGTACTGGAAGAGCGTATATCCTTGGCGTCCAACCAACAAGGTTTTGCACTGTGGACAGTAGGTGCTTTCATACTCACCTACCCGACCCGGCAAGTTACCAGCATAGACAAAGCGCAAACCGGCTTCCTGACCAATTTCAGCCGCTTTTAGCAGGGTGCGGGTTGGCGTCGGTGGCGCATCCATCATCTTGTAATCAGGGTGGAAAGCCGTTACGTGCCATGGGATATGCGGAGATACCGAGACAATAAAGCGAGCGGCATCCATTAACTCTTCGGTGCTGTCGTTAAAGCCCGGAATCACGAGCGTAACCACTTCGACCCAGAAGCCCAATTCGTGCGCCAAACGGATGCTATCTAAGACATGCTGCAAGACCCCGCCCAAGCGACGATAGTGGCGATCTTGCATTGTCTTCAAGTCAACTTTGTAGCCGCTGACATACGGGCGCAAGTATTTTAGCACCTGCGGGGTGGCATTGCCATTGGAGACATAGACGCATTTCAAACCTGCTTGAACAGCCTGGCGAAAGATGGCTACTGCCCACTCCGAGGTGATTAAGGGTTCGTTGTAGGAAGAAGCAATGACTTCGGCGCCGCTCTCCAACGCCAGCTTGACCATTTGTTCTGGCGATGCTTTGCGCACATAAGCGGCAGCTAGGTTGGAGGCCGGGTCGCGTAAGAACTGCGAGGAAAGGTGGTTTTGACAAAACGAGCAGTGAAAGTCGCAGCCTAACATGCCGAAAGTGAGCGCATCACTGCCAGCCAGGAAATGGAAAAAAGGCTTTTTCTCGATCGGATCAACCTGTAAGCCGGAGACATACCCAAAGGGCACCCGTAAGGTGCCGTCCTGGTTAAACCGTACCTTACAAATGCCACGTTTTCCGGGCCGAATCAGGCAGCGATGCCCACAGGCAAAACAGCGCACCGAACCATCGGGGAGTTTTTCATATAGCTCGCCTTCAACGGTCAGCCCATCCAATACTTCTGCAACTGTAGTCATACGAGATATTTTACAATATTTATGGTAATTTTCGGATGATTTTTTGCCCGGTCAGCAGACGGTGAAACGAGCTTGCCTCAAGCTCCCAACCACCCGCCAACGGCGAACGCTAAGCAGCTCCTCAGCCATTGCTCAAATTGGTTCACTTTACGAAATCGGAGTATTGTTGTAGACTTAGGTTAAACCTAGACCTGGAGGTGCGATGGATACCGTCAAAATCGTGTTACGTGACCAAGAATATGAAGTCAAAAGTGGAATGACTTTGCGGGATGCTCTGACAAAGCTGGGTATCAACCGCGAGAGTGTCTTAGCAACTCGACAAGGGGAATTAATCACCGACGATGAAATCCTCCGTCCTGGCGAGACCATCCGGCTGGTGGCCGTGATCTCTGGTGGATGATCAGGAGACATTGTCGTTATGAAATGCCGCAAGTGCGATCAAAAAGCAGTGATCAACATGCGTCAGCACAAACTGGCTCTGTGCGCCGTGCATTTTCCACAATGGATGGTCGAGCAAACCCAGCGATTCATTGAGAAGTACCGCATGTTCACACCCAAAGAGCGGGTTTTGGTAGCCGTCTCCGGCGGCAAGGATTCGCTCTCTTTGTGGGATATCCTGTGGCAGCTTGGCTATACCGCTGATGGTGTCTATATCGCTTTAGGGATCGATGGAGGCTTTGGATACTCTCGAAAATCGCAAGAACTTTGTGAAAAATTTGCCGCCCAACGCGGTTTAAAGCTGATCGTGGTTGATGCCGCCCAGCAGCTTGGGGCGACCATTCCCGAACTGGCCGCCATCACCCAGCGGGGCAAGAACAAACCCTGCTCAGTGTGTGGCTTGACCAAACGGCATATTCTCGATCAAGTTGCCCGAGAAGGACAGTATGATGTGCTTGCCACCGGCCATAACTTGGATGACGAGGTGGCTGTCTTGTTCGGTAATACCTTGAATTGGAATGTTGGCTATCTCTCCCGCCAAAGCCCGGTCTTGCCAGCTCGTCACGCCGGCTTGGTGCGTAAAGTGAAACCGCTTTGTCGTTTCTATGAGCGCGAAATGGCTGCTTACGCCCTCGTGCGCGGCATTGAATATATCTATGAGGAATGTCCGCATGCCGAGGGTTCAACCACCATTTACTACAAAACGCTGCTCAATCAACTGGAAACAGATCGCCCAGGCGCCAAATTGAGTTTCTATCTAGCTTTCCTACAAGCCAAAGAAAAGGGATTCTTGGCTCAACCGCAGACAGAAGATGATGAAGAAGGGATTGGCGCAGCAGGAGAACATCTCCACACCTGCCCGAGCTGCGGCGGGCCGACCACGCTAGAAGGTTTGTGCGCTTTCTGCCGCATGGTGGAAAAGGTAAAGTGATGCAAACATATAACGAAAGCAGGTCGGAAATCTCCCGACCTGCTTTTGTGCATTGAGGAGGCGAAAATCGCTAAGCGGTCTCTAAATAGCGTTCCAACTCCCAATCGGTCACCTTCATGCGTGATTCTTCGACTTCTGCCCACTTGGCGCGTTGGAAGGCATCATAGGTAAACGGCCCAAGGGCCTCCTTGAGAACCTCATCCTTATCCAATTCACGCAGCGCCTCAGAGAGCGAACCGGGTAACTCAGCAATGTTCATTTGAGCGCGTTCTTCTGCCGTGAGGTGATAGACATTGACATTGTTCAAGGGCTGCGGACAGGGCAATTGACGGTCAATACCATCCAAAGCCGCCGCCAGCATCACCGTAAAGGCAAGGTAGGGGTTACAGGAGGGGTCGGGGCAACGCAATTCAGCCCGCACCGATTTTTCGCGGCCTTTGGTAAATTGGGGTATGCGAATTAGAGCCGAGCGATTAATTTGCGCCCAGCCGATATAGACCGGGGCTTCATAGCCGGGCACTAATCGTTTATAGGAATTGACGGTTGGCGCTACCACGGCCGAGAGGGCGCGTGCATGATGCAACTGACCGGCAATAAACCCTCTACCTATCTCCGAAAGGTGATACTCATCGTTCGGATCGGAGAATAAATTCTTACCATCTTTGCTGAACAGCGACTGGTGACAGTGCATCCCGGAGCCGTTGATGCCGAAGATCGGTTTTGGCATAAACGAAGCCACCAAACCGTGCTGAGCGGCGATGGCTTTGACGGTATATTTTAGGGTCAGCACCTTGTCTGCTGTTCGTAAAGCATCATCGTACTGAAAATCAATTTCGTGTTGCCCGAGGGCAACCTCGTGGTGTCCCATTTCGACATCCAAGCCCATACTTGCTAGGGCTTCCATCAGTTCGGTGCGTACCCGCACGGCCTCATCGTTGGCAGAGAAGTCAAAGTAGCTGCCGACATCATGAGGCACAGGGTGAATCATGTCCGGACCATTGCGCCGAAAGAGAAAGAATTCCGGCTCTGGACCGACGTTATACACCCAACCACGTTGTTCAAGCTTGGCTAAGATACTCTTGAGGGTGCCGCGCGGGTCTCCCTCAAAGGGTTCGCCAGAAGGGGTGTAAATATCGCAAAAAATGCGCGCCCGCCGCAGCTCAGGAGGCGTCCAAGGAAGGACCGCATACGTAGAAGGATCCAAAACCAAGCGCATATCGCTTTCTTGGATGCGCGCAAAGCCTTCGATGGAGGAACCATCGAACCAGACCCCTTCCTCTAATGCTTGGGGCAAACGGTTGACTGGGATGTCCACCGATTTGACGGCACCGGTTACATCCGTAAATTGGAGCGAGATAAATTTGACCTGATCGGTTTGGACTGTTTTGAGCAATTCTTCGGGTTTCATGTTGACTCTCCTGATGAAGATGATTTGGCAGCCGTTTCGGTCTTCGCTGTATCGGTCTTTGACGCTGATGGAGTATGGTCTCGCTCCGAGCTTGAGGACGTTCGACTCGCTCCGGAAGGAGATCGGTGATCGGTAGCGTAAAAACCTGAGCCTTTGAAGACAATCCCAACCGGCGTATAGACTTTCCGTAAAGCGTTTTTATTGCATTCAGGACACCGCACCAAAGGCGGGTCGTTGAAACGCTGTTGTTGCTCAAATCGAATACCGCAGTTTTCACAATGATACGTATAGATCGGCATATTTCACCTCTCTTCAATACGCTAAATATCAGGTAATTATAATGCTCCGAATCTGTCTTGTCTAGTGAATAAGCTAAAATTTTTTAAGAATAATCCGCAAACAAACTTTGACATTTCCCTTCCTAAGGGGTATAATCCTTCATCGCGGTTCTTACTGCCTTGATGAAGGATTATTCCCACCAGAATCGGTGGTTAACTTTTCAATAGAAAGAGTGGAGAGTGGCGCTATGGAAGCAAACGAGATAGCAGCCCCAGTTTCAGAACAATCAATTCCCTTAGAGGGAATCAAACGTAAGATGAAATTTAAAGGTGTGGTCAAAAAGATTAACATCGCCGGGGCAATTGTGGATGTAGGCTTAAGCATCCCTGGTGTTGTCCATATTTCACAATTACAAGAAGGTGAAACCAAGCGCGTCGAGGATGTCGTACAGGTAGGGCAAGAGGTCGAAGTCTGGGTGCGCAGGGTGGATGCGAAGAAGCAGCGCTTGGAATTAACCATGATCAAGCCTCTCGATTTAGAATGGCGTGAAATTACCAAAGGCATGGTTGTGAAGGGCAAAGTGACCCGCATCGAGAAGTTCGGTATTTTTGTCGATATCGGCGCCGAACGGCCCGGCTTGGTTCACATTAGTGAGATGACGCATGGCTACATCAAGTCGCCATCCGATCTGGTCAAAGAAGGCGATGAAATTGAGGCGCAAGTGCTCGAGGTCAACCGCCGCAAGAAGCAAATTAAACTGTCGATGAAAGCGCTCGAAGCTCCCCCACCGCCTCCTGCGCCACCGCCAAGCAAAGCCACCACAGCGGAAAAAGAAACAGCCAAAGAGACACCCGAACTGCCCGCGGCTGAAAGCGAACCGACCGCCATGGAAATCGCCCTGCGAGAGGCGATGGAACGTTCGAACATCAAATTGGGAACGTTGGTTGGGGTGCGCAAGCGTAAGAAAAGGGCGCCCGATCAGCAATTCGAGCAACTGTTTGATCGCACCCTGCAAAATCGGCGCAAGTGACTTCATCCTTACCGATGATGGCAAAGGGAAAAGCGTGGGAAGATGAATTCCCACGCTTTTTTGCTGATCTTAGGCTTCGCGAAACTCGCCTTCAACCACTTCGCCTTCACCGCTGCTCGAATGGCCATTGCCACTGCTTGCGGCAGTGCTTTGCGCTTGCTGAGCGTAAAGCTGCTGGCTAATGGCATGGAAGGCGTTTTGCAACTCTTCGGTGAGCCGCCGAATTCTCTCGGTGTCATCACCTTGAGCAGCCTGACGCAAGTCGTTGATCTTGCGTTGGATCGACTCGCGCTCGCCAGCCGGCACTTTATCACCCAATTCGCGCAGGGTTTTTTCCGTCTGATAGGCTAATTGATCCGCCGTGTTGCGGGCTTCGACCAATTCGCGCCGTCTTCGGTCTTCGGCTTCATGTTCGCGCGCTTCGCGAATCATGCGTTCGATCTCGTCCTTGTTCAAGTTGGTCGAAGCTGTGATGGTCACTTTTTGTTCTTTGCCGGTTGCCTTATCCTTGGCGGTCACATTCAGAATGCCGTTGGCGTCGATATCGAAGGTGACTTCGATCTGAGGCACACCGCGCGGCGCCGGGGGAATACCCTCCAAGCGGAAGCGGCCTAGGCTCATGTTATCGGCGGCCATCGGACGTTCACCCTGCAAAATGTGGATATCTACGGCGGTCTGGTTGTCTTCGGCTGTGGAGAAGATCTCGCTGCGGCGCACCGGAATGGTGGTGTTGCGCTCGATCAGGGTGGTCATCACCCCGCCTAGAGTCTCCACTCCCAGCGACAAGGGCGTGACATCCAGCAGAAGGACATCTTTTACTTCACCCGCTAAGACACCGCCTTGGATAGCTGCTCCGATAGCAACCACCTCATCAGGATTCACGCCTTTATGAGGTTCTTTGTTGGTCAATGAACGCACAAGGTCTTGCACCATGGGCATGCGAGTCGCACCACCGACCAAGACCACCTCGTCGATATCCGAGGCCTTCAAGCCGGCATCCTTTAGGGCAGCATTGAACGGACCGCGCAGCCGCGCCACTAAATCCTCGGTGAGTTGTTCAAATTTAGCGCGGCTCAATTTCATTTGGAGATGTTTTGGTCCCGCAGCATCAGCCGTGATGTACGGCAAGTTGATCTCCGTCTCCATGACACTGGAAAGCTCGATCTTGGCTTTCTCGGCGGCCTCGCGCAGGCGTTGCAACGCTTGGCGGTCGGTACGCAGGTCAATGCCATGTTCTTTCTTGAACTCATCGGCCACCCAATTGACGATCCGCTCATCCCAGTCATCTCCGCCCAGATGAGTATCGCCGTTGGTGGCTTTGACCTCAATCACACCTTCACCTACTTCCAGAATGCTGACATCGAAGGTGCCACCACCGAGGTCAAAAACCAGGATGGTTTCATTTTCTTTCTTATCAAGGCCGTAGGCTAAAGCGGCTGCCGTCGGCTCGTTAATGATGCGCACCACATCCAAGCCCGCAATACGACCGGCATCTTTTGTGGCTTGACGTTGGCTATCGTTGAAGTAGGCTGGCACGGTAATAACCGCTTTGGTCACGGGTTCACCTAAATACGCTTCGGCATCGGCTTTAAGCTTGCCAAGAACCATCGCCGAGATCTCTTGCGGGCTGTACTCGCGTCCAGTGACAGGGATTTTAACCCGCGCATCATTGGCAGGGCCACGCACTACCTGATAGGAGACCATCCTGCGCTCGGTTTCGACCTCATCGAAACGGCGCCCCATAAAACGCTTGATGGAATACACGGTATTCTCCGGGTTGATCACCGCCTGCCGTTTGGCAGTTTGCCCTACCAAGCGTTCGCCGTTCTTGTTGAAGGCAACTACAGACGGACACAGATGCCCTCCCTCTGCAGTTGGAATTACGGTCGGGTCGCCACCTTCCATCACAGCCACGACGCTGTTGGTTGTTCCAAGGTCAATACCAATAATCTTTGACATAATCCTCTCCTCTCTTCTAGAGTTTGCTTTCTATCCTGCTCTAGGTTAACCCATCTATGCAAGAAAATCATTAACATCGCATAGGAAATTTGTTTATTTCTTTCCTGCAAAAGACACAAGATTGCGCGCAAAGTGAGACCAAATTATTTTTAAGGCTTAACTTTATCAATCTCCATTAACATCCTCGTTTGCCCAAAGATACCGCCATATATAGGGGCTTAAGGATAGAATATACTTCTATATGGGTAAATCTATCTTGCACGTTATAGCATCTAGAATAATTAACTTTGCATCGACTCAATCTTCTGCTAACCTTAAAAATTTCAATATTTTTAGCCGGGCGTAGGATAAGCGTCTTGCACACAAACGGCTTCTTCTGTACAATGCTACAGAAGAGAACGCCTACCAAGGAATTTGCGCCTTTGTAGAAAGCAAAGATCATCGCAAACCTCTCGTCTTCCGATAAAAAGCTGTACATCTCCCTTATCAAAACCCCGCCGGATGGGTGAGCGAGGATGCGCTGAGGTTTTGCGTAATCATAAGACGAGGAGACAACGCATGAAAGCAGAACAAGCTTGGCAAGCTGCGATTGGACAACTGCAAATTGAGATGCCGCGCGCTGCCTTTGACACGTGGGTGCGGCAGACAGAATTTCTCACTTATGAGGATGGTTGTTTCATCATCGGCGCCCCCAATGCTTACGCCTGCGATTGGTTACAAAGCCGCTTAACCAGCGCTGTCAGCCGCCTTTTGACCGGTCTGATGGGACGTTCGGTGCAAGTGCGCTTCACGGTTTGGCAAAATCCCAATGCCACCGAAGCAACCCCAAATGAGGAGCCCGAATGGATTGCTCCGGCGGCTCCCGTCTCCTCTAAGAACGGAAACTTAAACCCTCGCTATACCTTCGAAAATTACGTGGTGGGAGCCAATAATCGCCTAGCTCACGCAGCCTCTCTGGCTGTAGCAGATAAACCAGCGGTTGCCTATAACCCCCTTTTCATTTATGGTGGCGTGGGGTTGGGCAAGACGCACTTGCTCCATGCGATCGGGAACCTTTGCTCTGAGCGGGGTTTACAAGTTCTATATGTTTCTGCTGAAGAGTTCACCAATGACTTAATCAACGCCATTCGATCTCAAAACACCCAATCCTTCCGCGAGAAATATCGTCGCATCGATGTCTTGTTGCTCGATGATATTCAATTTATCGCCGGCAAAGAGTCGACTCAAGAAGAGTTCTTTCACACCTTTAACACCTTGCACGGGCAAAACAAACAAATTGTGATCTCCTCTGACCGACCGCCGAAAGCCTTAGTGACCCTAGAAGAACGCTTGCGCTCGCGTGTCGAATGGGGCTTGACGGTGGACATCCAACCTCCAGACCTCGAAACCCGCATCGCCATCCTGCGCCATAAGGCAGAACGAAATGGTTACTCCATTCCCACGGAGTTCTTAGAACGCATCGCCAAGCGAGTTCAGTCCAATATTCGCGAGCTGGAAGGTGCCTTGAACCGGGTTGCTGCCTATGCTCAACTCAGCGGTGCGCCCATTACCCCACAGTTAATTGATACGGTGTTAAGTGATTTTTTACCCCGCCGCCCAGAGATCAAAGCGGAGCAGGTCATCCAAGCCATCTGTCAGTTTTACAATATTCCGATGCAACGGTTATTTAGCGCTGAACGCAGCCGCAAAGTTGCCCTGCCACGTCAGATTGCTATGTACCTTTTGCACAAAGAAGCGCAATGCTCTCTGCCACAAATTGGCGAATTGTTGGGCGGGCGGGACCACACAACTGTCCTATATGGCTGTGAAAAAATCGAAGATTTGCTGGAACGGGATGAGAATCTGCGCCGCCAAGTCAATCAAATCCGCGCACAACTCTTCCAAAAGCCCGTTGGGTTACCAGCTTAGTAGTCTCCTGCCAAAGAGAAAAAGATCAATTGCTCTCTTCTATCTTGCTACGGACTCCACATATTCCCCCAGAGCCTCAAGCGGCCGCGGCAAGGCTCCTTCGTAGCAGATGACTAGATGCTGGCGGGCACGCGTCATCGCCATGAAGAGCTGGCGCAGTGCATGGGATAAGCGCTCTTCGTTTTCAGCCGTCTCGAAGAGCAAATGAACTTGACTGAGAAAAACCATTTCAAATTCCAAGCCTTTGGCACGCAACAGGGTTTGAGCGGTCACCCCAGTGCCACGCAGGGCTTTGTTGAGTCCATCGATTTTGTTTTTGCGGGGATGGAGGACGGCGATCTGAGCTGGCTGAATCCCCTTTTGAATCCAGTATTGCGCTTGGCTGCGAAGAAACTCACATTCTTGTTCAAAATTTGCCTGCTGGACCAGAATTGGTTTTCGCCCATGGCGCATCGCTTGGGCATCTACCGCAGCAGGCAAAAATTCCTCTTGCTGTAATTGTTCCAAGAGAATGCGGTCATTTTCAATCAGCGCTTGGGCTGCCCGATAAATCTCATACGTATTGCGATACGGCAATTTGAGGTGGCGAGTTCGTCCAACGACCTCGATTCCTTTTTCCCGCCAACTGAAAAAACGAAAGATACTTTGCGAAGGGTCGTCGGCTAAAAACAACAACCCCTCTGCCTTGAGCGACGCCTTGACAATTTTGATCCACTGAGGAGCAAAATCTTGGGCTTCGTCGATGAGGATGGCGTCAAACAAAACTGTCTCCAGCGTTCCGCTTTGCAGGGCTTGCCAGGTGCGGGTGGGAAATTCAATCCAATCGAATTCCTGGCTGTTGGTCGGCCTGCGGTCAAATTCTTCCATCAGTTGGTAAATCAACTGTTTATCAGCAGAACTTAAGCGATGTTGTCCTAAGCCCCGCCGCATGGTGTTCAGATAGTCTGTTTGGGTTTCAAACCCCATATCTTTGATCCACGCAATTTCGGTTTGAAGAAAGTTAACCCCCAGTCGGCGGATGATCGGGTAACGGGTTTGTTGCCTCTTCAACCAATCTTGCAATAGGTTCTCTTTGAGGACAAATTTCCAACCGTTTCTTTCCCATATCGTCGCACAGAACGCATGCAAGGTATGCACCTTGATGCTTGACTTCCCCAACGTTTGTTGAAGCTGTTCGGATAGCAGACGATTATAGGTCAACACGAGGATATCCCATTCGGGGTACTGGGCAGCCAGATAGCGAGCGCGCTGGGTGAGCACAATTGTTTTGCCGCTTCCGGCGGCTCCCCGCACCAGTCTCACATGCAAGCTGTGCACTAAGCGTTGCGCTTCAGCCGGGAGGTCGTCCTTAACCGAACTCGCCTCGTCCAAGCCAATGGTCAATTGCTGAGCGGCAGGTTGTTCAATTTTGGGCGTGGCTTCTATGGCGCGGGTTGGTTCGAGTACAATCCGCTCCTGGACTTCATCTAAGATAATGGGTGGGCGCTGTGGGTGTTCGAATTCAACCAAAGGATTGATAATTTGGCGGATCGAACGCAGTTGCTCGCGATTCAAGGTTTGATTTGACCAACTTGGGCGGGTGGCGCTCAAGCGATTGAGAACCCGTTTGGGCTGAAGGTCATCCCTGCCTAAAACCTGCGCTTCCCCCAGGCAATGCGCAGATTGGCTATCATGGTCGCTGGTAGGTTAGGCAAGACAACCGCATAACCCCAATCCACCTTTTGACCTGTCGCCTTGAGCAAATTTTCCAGCTCCAATGCCATCTCTCGCGCTGTCATGACTGGGTTCTTCTCTTGGCGTGTCTCACCGGTGCGGGTGATCACCTGCGCCTGATAGCGATCCGCTCTGCGTAAATTAACCCAATCTTTGACTTCCAGGACGATGACCCCATAGTTCGTCAGGACGATAAAGTCGGGAAATCGTTGAATGCGGTGTTTGGATGGCAGCGGACACTCAACATAGACGGAGAATTCCTTCGGCAGGTTGTCTCGCAGATGTTTCAACACCAGTTTCTCGCCTTCCGTCGCAGTTTGACGAAGTTCCCCAAAAACTTGAGCTGGCATCAAGCCTCCTTGATAACAGGATGTCGCTGGCACAGGCTTTCGGCAGTGAAGCGAGCTAAGCGATGGAACACGGCTTCACTTTGGGCTTCTTTCTCATCCTGCGGCAAACCCAGCCATTGTTCTACTTGAGCAACCATCTCCTCGTAAGCCTGAGGTTCAGCAAAAGGAGCAAGGTAGTCAAACAGGAGTTGATGGGCGCGTTTGCGCTCCATCGCTTCCAATCCGTCAAGAATCTGGCGATGAGGAGTGCCTTCCCAAATTGGCAAAATCATGGCTTCGCGCAACCACCGCTCAACGCCATATTCGGCGAGGATGCCCATGCCTCCATGCACTTCCATTGCCCACTTAGCGCTCTGTACTGCCAACTCGGCGGTTAAGTATTTTGCTAGGTGGGCGACAATGCGAAAGAGATGATAGCGGGAGGCATAGGGAGGTTTTTCGCGCCAGACCTCCTCAAGCAAACGAACAGCTTCCCAAGCCAGGCAAAACGCTTGTCGGTGTAATTGGATCCACTCCATAAACTGTTTGCGTAAGAGCGGATGCTCCCCAATCGGTTTACCGAAAGCAATGCGTCTTGAGGCAAATGACGCTGCACTGGTTAGGGCGCGTTGCATCAGAGCCACGCTGCCAATGCTGTTGGCAACCCTAGAGAGATTGAGCGTTTCGAGAATCAAGTAGATGCCTTGTTCGGCTTCACCCAGCAGGTAAGCTTGGCTATCTTGCAGTTCAACCTCGCCGGTCGGAACACTGCGGGTGCCGATTTTATCCTTCAAACGGCGGATTTTATAGTTCAAACTGCCATCGTCACGATAACGCGGCAGAAGGAACAGGGAAAGCCCTCGAACGGACTGGGGAGCATCGCTGCGGCGAGCGGCCACAACCGCCAATTCTGCGCCGGCATTGCTGGCGAAATATTTCTCGCCGTTCAGTCGCCAGCCAGTCGCGCTCTGCTGTGCAATCGTATGGACGTAACTGCCCAAATCGGATCCCCCGCCCGCTTCGGTCATCCAAGTTGCCCCCTGCCAAACCGAGTCGTCCTTGCGCAGAAGCGGCGGTAAAAACTGTTCTTTTACCTGTGGAGCGCCATATTTTTCTAGGGGTACAGCGGTGGACAGCGAGACTGTATAAGGGCAATACAGCCCGGCATCAAAGAATGCGGTCACATATCCTAATAAGTAACAATCGGACAAGCGGCCACCTTCAAAAGCTCGCCAAACCAACCCGGCTTTATACCCCTGACGCAAAGCACGCCAATAAGCTGCCGGATAGAGTATCTCATCCACGCGATTGCCTAACATATCAAACATGCGCACCCACGGCGTGCCAGCCCGATCAATTTGATTGGAAATCTCCATCCCTTCTTCAACCCACCAATCTTCATACGCTTTCAAAACTGCCGCAAGGGGTATCTCTCCCAAAAGCTGTTGTAGAAAGGCTGTTGGGGACTTCAAAACGTCAACATCCATTTTTCACTCCCTTTTTTATTGCGATCACCATCAGCTCAAGTTTTTCTGTGCAGAGCGCCCTTTGCCGGGTTAGCATCCCTTTTGCCTTGCCCAATCTACGCCTGTGCATCCCTTTGGTTTGCAAAGGCGGATGCCCTTTTAGGCTCCAGGATGATACACAGGGGGATTCTCATGAGCATAAGCACCAAAGAGATCAGTTTTCCGGGTGGGTTCTGGCGAATCAGTGCCTCGAATGCCTTCGACAAGGGCACAAAAAGGGCAAGCAAACCAAGCCGGATAGGATCCGATGTCATTTGAGTTAACCTTGATCTGACTCAGCCCTCTGCTTAAATTATAGCCGCTCTATCCAAAAGAAATCGATCCGCACACGTCGCAGATTTCTGCGATTGATCTTCAAAGATCAACCTCATCTGTGAGTTCAACGGGCTTTCGTGGCACGGTAGGAAGTAAAGGATGCGCTGTTTGATTTTTTGCCCTAGCGCGGCTGTTGAAATACACTTTGACAAAACCTGTTTCAAATGTTAAAATAGAAACAGCTCTTAAGATTGGCAAAAGATACGGATGAAGGATATTGTTGGAGATTTAGAAGGAAAACGTATTTGAACTTTTTGGAACTTCTTCTGATCCATTTTTGACTTTTACCAACAGCCCGGTCGGTAATTTGCCTTTCGGGCTGTTGTTTTGAATTTAAGCAACACTTTTGGAATAGGAATGCAAATCGTATGAAGGATAAAATCTTGCGCATCGTCCCCCTCGGAGGGTTGGGGGAAGTAGGCAAAAACATGATGGTCTATGAGTATGCCGACCAAATCTTGGTGGTCGATGCCGGCTTAATGTTCCCCGAAAACGACATGTTGGGGATTGATTACATTATCCCCGATTTTCAATATCTCATCGAAAATCGTCACAGAGTGGTCGGGGTTGTATTTACGCATGGTCACGAAGATCACACCGGCGCGGCGCGCCATCTGTTGGAACAGGTGCAAGCCCCAGTTTATGCCACAGCGCTCACCCTTGGCTTATTGGAAGCCAAACTGGCTCGCAACGGCTTATTGAATAAGCTTATGTTTCACACGGTGCGCGCGGGCGAGCGCCTACGCATTGGGATTTTTGACGTGGAATTCTTTCATGTGTGTCACTCCATCCCCGATGGAGTTGGGCTTGGCATCCGCACGCCGGTCGGCTTGGTGGTGCACAGTGGCGACTATAAATTTGACCATACCCCTGTGGATAATTGGCCGACCGATTTTGCCAAACTGGCGGAGTATTCTCAACAAGGAGTGCTAGCCCTGCTAGCCGATTCGACCAATGCAACTCGTCCCGGTTGGACGCCCTCAGAACGGGTGATCGATGCCGCTTTCGATAGTGTCTTTCGCCAAGCGCCGGGGCGGATTATCGTGGCAAGTTTTGCCTCGCTGATCTCGCGGATGCAACAGGTGGCAAATGCTGCCATGCGCTACGGACGCAAGATGGCTTTTGTCGGCGCCAGCATGGTGGAAAACGCACGCATCGCCCTCAAATTAGGTTACTTAGACATCCCCGATGAGGTCATTGTCACCCTCGAGCAAGCCCTGCACATGAACCCTAACGAGGTGGTCTTAATGTCCACCGGCACGCAAGGGGAGCCTAGTTCCATTTTGGGGAGATTATCCACCGGCACCAATCGTCAATTCGATCTTTTGCCAGGCGATACGGTCATTCTTTCTTCGCACCCCATTCCCGGTAATGAAGAAAGCGTTTACCGTACCATCAACCGCCTCTTTCGACGCGGTGCGAATGTAATCTACGAGGATATTGCACCGGTGCATGTCTCTGGGCATGCCAGCGCCGAAGAGATCAAACTGATGCTCAATCTGGTGCGCCCGAAGTTCCTCATCCCCATCCACGGCGAACTGCGTCACCTGCACCAACATGCCCGCCTCGCCCAAGAAGTGGGCATTCCAGCCGAGCGCATTGCCATTGTAGAAAATGGAATGGTGATCGAACTGAGCGAAGACGACCTGCGCATCGGTGAGCGCCTGCCGGGTGGATATGTCTTTGTCGATGGCGCCTCGGTGGGGGATGTCAGCCCAAGCTTGGTGCGTGAGCGCGAAATCCTGGCTCGTGACGGCTTTGTGCTGGTCAATCTCGTGCTAGACCGCCGCACCTGTCGTTTACTAGATGAACCGGAAGTAATCACGCGGGGCTTTGTCTCGGCTGAGGAACTCGAAGACTTGGTGGCAGAAACACGCCAAATCGTGCGCAAAACGGTGGATTGCACCAGTAACGGCCGCTTGCAGAACGACCTCGAGCAGACTTTAAAGTCGTTTCTCTACAATAAGACCAAGCGCCGCCCGATGGTCTTTGTAACGATCAGTAACGCCTGAGCACTTCAATCCCACTCCCAACGCTCGTCTTTCCAGCCGGCTTCGCCGCGCAGAGGCACAAAGGCGACCGGCACAAACTCTTCCTGCTCATACTGGGCGCCGTGACGCGTCCAGCGTTCCAGCATTTGTCCCCATTGTCCCCCGACCGGAATCACCAACCGCCCGCCTTCGTCTAATTGCTCCAAGAGGGCCGGCGGTGCCTTGGGCGCGGCGGCGGTGACGATGATGGCTTGATAGGGAGCAAATTCGGGTAAACCCAGCGAACCATCTCCAACGTGAACGCGGATATTCTGATAGCCCAGCTCCTGCAAAATCAGCTTGGCGCGTTCGGCAAGCTCGGCATGACGTTCGATGGTGTGCACCTCACGCGCCAGCTCGGCGAGGATGGCAGCCTGATAGCCTGAACCGGTGCCCACCTCTAACACGGTTTCATTGCCCTGCAAGAGCAACAGTTGGGTCATCAACGCCACAATATAGGGTTGAGAGATGGTTTGTCCGGCGCCAATTGGCAGTGGCCCATCAACATAAGCCAGATGCCGATGTTCAGGAGGCACAAAGCGGTGGCGGGGCACTTTCAGCATGGCTTGCAACAGACGCGGTTCGCGAATCCCGCGTCGACGCAGTTGCTCCTCCACCATGCGCAGCCGTTCTCGCTCAAACGCGGCTTCTTCCTCCTGGTTCATGCAGCGTGCATCTCCTCCACCAGATTGCGCCAAAAGGCATCCCGCATTGCGGGCACAAAGGGAAGATACAATGCCAAACGCTGGGCAAGGTTTGCATAGCGTTGGCGCAGTTTTTCCGCCAAGTGCTTTTCATCGGCAATGACCGCAAAAGTTTCCAACATGGTCTCGTCAATCAAAGCCGGCAGGTCTCCCCAACGGGCGCGGCTAGCTAGCAAGGAGAGTTTTTCCCCCACCTCTCCCCAGCCATGGTGCTCTAGCACACGCCGATAGGACGGCGTGGAGGCGTAGAAAGCTATTTGGGAGCGGATAAACTCGACTTCATCATCGTTGGTAGCAGCGAAGACGGTCACACAAAGGTGCACCTCCTGCGGCGAGCGTTGGCTTTTTTGTGCGCCGCGCTGAATGGCTGGCACAAGCACTTCTGCCAGATACTCTGCGGAATGGAAGGGATGCGCTAAAAAGCCGTCTGCTTCTTCGCCGGCCAGTTGCGCCAATCCGGGATTGACGCCGGCAATCAAGATCGGGATGCGCGGATGCGCAATTGGGCCCGGGTTGAACAAAGGTGACATGAGACTCAAGCGATAGTATTCGCCACGTACATTCAGCGGCCTGCCGTTTTGCCAGCAATCCCACAGAGCCCGCAGGGCTTGGATTTGTTCGCGCAGTTTGCCGACTACCGACTCGGGCCAAGGCATGCCAAAACGCCGCTCGATGTGCGCTTTCACTTGTGTGCCTAAGCCCAAGAGGAAACGTCCCCGCGAATACTGCGCCAAATCCCAAGCTGTATAAGCGAGGGTGGTCGGGCTGCGCGCAAATGATACGGCAATAGCGGTGCCGAAGTGCAGCCGTTGGGTGTGTTCGGCGATCAAAACGCCGGGTAAAAAGGGATCATGGCTGGTTTCCGGGCACCACAAGGCATCAAAACCGATTTGCTCGGCAGCTCGGGCAATGTCGGCGACCGCAGAAAGACTAGATGGGGAAAGGGTTGCATCAAAATACATTCTGTCACTCGCTCAAAAGATACGCCACAATCCATTGGGTTGTCGCCAAGAGCGCCTCGAGATGGGTTCGCTCGTAGTTATGCGAGGCATCTATGCCCGGGCCGATCAAAGCCACGGCAACATCCCCGCCAGCCCGCCAGTAGGCTTCGCCATCTGAGCCATAATAGGGATAGGTATCCACCTTATAGGCAATTCCTGCTTGTTCGGCAATGCGCCGCAGTTTCTGGCTGAATTCGTGATGATAGGGCCCGCCCGAATCTTTGACACACAGCGAAGCATGAAACTCATCTGAGCTTTGCCCTTCACCCACGGCGGCCATGTCCACCACCAAAAGCTCTGCTAACTGGGGCGGGAAACCGACCGCGGCGCCATGCCCGACCTCTTCGTAGTTGGAGATCAAGAAGGTGGTGGATTGCCGAGGTTTTAAACCGTTGACATGCAAGGTCTGGATGGCAGCAATCAGACAGGCGACACACGCCTTATCGTCCAAATGGCGTGAGCGGATAAAACCCTCGTTTACTTCCACGCGTGGGTCGAAAGCCACAAAATCGCCCACTTCAATCCCCAAGGCACGGGTTTGCTCGGCGCTGGTTGTGCGCGCATCCAAACGCACCTCCAGATTCTCTGCTTCACGGCTCGTTTCACTGACCTGTTTGCCGTAAACATGGGCAGAGGCTTTGGTCAGCAGAAGGCTACCGCGCACGGTCTTGCCGCTCTGGGTAAATACCGTACAACCTTCTCCTTCGACCGTATTCCAAGCAAACCCGCCCAATGGGGTCAATTTCAACCGCCCATTCGACTTGATCTCCTTGACCATTGCCCCAAGCGTATCCACATGAGCCGTGACGCCGCGTAGCGCATCTGCCTGCTCCCCTTCCCATTCAGCGATTAGGGCGCCTTTGCGATTGCGGCGCAAAGAGAGAGCAGAAAACGGGCTCAACACCTGTTCGCAATACTGGATGGCGAGATGGGTGAAGCCGGTTGGGCTAGGAATATTTAACAATTGTGTCAGTACGTTGAGAAGGGATTCGCTGTCAATCGAGGGTAAAGTTTTCATGAGTTCTCCTGTAACTGAATCGAAGAAGGGTCTTCCAACCCTTCAAATGCGCTGATCGCCCTGCGCCACGTATCAGGGATGGGAATCGACTTTTGCTGGCGGTAATCGTAGGCAACTTGGATGGTCGAGGCGGTGGCAAGCTCGGCCATTGTTTCAACATCTTCGACTCGATAAGCCATCTCAAAGCTCTTGTTGCCCAAACGGGTCACCCGCACGCCGACCCGCACCGCTTGTCCAAAGTGAATGGGAGCTTTATAGGTGACACGGATTTCGGCAAGGATGATCCCAATATCTAAAAACGAGCCGCCCTGCCAAAGGTTGAGCTGTTTGATATATTGAATGCGAGCTTGTTCGAGATAGGTAACCGTTTTGGCGTTGTTGACATGTCCTTGGGGATCCAAGTCGCCGTAGCGCACTTCAATGGGGTGAAAGAACTTAAATTGTTCCATAAAGAAATTATACTCTGGAGTATAATGCGCCTCATGCAGAACACAGAAAGAGATCCATCCCATTCGAAGGAATCCCTCGAACCACACCTTCCCTCGCAAATAGAGCAAGAGAATCCACCATCGTCAACTGCCAGCCCGCCCGGGGGTGATGCTCTAGCTGCCACCCAAGTTCATTCCACCACGCCGAGCGAATCGCTGGCAACAGATTGGACTGCCCAAGCCGATCCGTTTGCCGAGACGCGGGCAGTGAACCTGCACAGCCAAAGCTACGCCGCCAACGATGCGGGTCTGGACGCCACCGTTGCGTCCAGAGTTCACCTTTCGCAGCCACCCCAAGGTCAGCCCGAGCAAGCCGATGGGCTGGCTGCCACACTTCCAACCCGTTTAGCGGCGGCTGCGAGAGCCGAGCAGGCTGAGAGTGAAGACCAACCCTCTGAACTGCCCCTTTCCACAGAGCTTGGGTTGCTTGCAACCCAAGCGCCGGCTGAGCTTGTCGGAGATGGGACGCCGCCTCCCCCTGGTGCACTCTTCCAATCCAAAGGGAAAGCCTCCCATCCCCTGCGCTGGGTGATGCTGATCGGGATCATCGGGCTGATCGCAATTGCCTTCCTGAGCGCCTTTGCCGGCTACGCTTCAGGCATCCAAGCACGCAAAGCTGCGGCAGCCACCCAAGCCGCTTTGATGGCTCAGGAGCAATATGAGTTAGCGTTACAAGAGATAGCAGCCAAAGATTACGAACGCGCCCGTCAGCGTTTGGAGTATGTTATCCAAGTTGCCCCAAATTACCCGGGCGCTGCCGACAAATTGGCAGAAGTCATCTTTGAGGCGAGTATCACAGCCACGCCGACCGTTGCCCCTTCACCAACCGTCTCGCCCACCCCCGATTTGCGCAGCGCTGGAGAGCGTTTGGAAGCCGCCAAACAGCAAATCTTCAACAGCCAATGGCAAGCCGCCATCGATACGTTGCTGTTATTGCGCAAAGCCGAACCGAATTTTCAGCCGGCCGTGGTGGATGGTTTGCTTTATTTGGCATATCGCAATAGCGGGCGCGATAAAATCCTCAAGGAAGCCAATCTGGAAGGTGGCATCTACGATTTGACCCTCGCCGAGAAGTTTGGACCCTTGGACACCGAAACGAAAGGGTTGCAAAACTGGGCGCGCCTGTACCTTCTAGGAGCCAGCTATTGGGATGTGGACTGGGGACAGGTGGTGTATTATTTCGCCCAAGTGGCGCCGGCTGTGCCGAATTTGCGCGATGGAAGTGGTTGGACGGCAACCGATCGCTACCGCATTGCCTTGGGGAAATACGCTGAGCAGTTGCTGGCGCGCAAGGAGTGGTGTGCCGCCATGGAGATATATCAGCAAGCCTTGAGCTATGGCGGTGACCAAGCCTTGCAAGAGGGTTATAACCGCGCCTATGATCGATGCATTGGTGAGCAGATACCCCCTACGGAGACTGCACCCCCTGCCGAAGTTCCCACGCAAACACCTGAACCGTAGGAGACCCCTCACCCACAGGGCGACGAAGTCGCCCTTTTGCAAGGGAAGGGCTGGGAATAAGCTCTTTGCCCCGCTGGGTGGGGTCTCGGTACGGGCTAGCGCCCTACTCGACCCGCACGCAAAAAGCGGGTTGAGCTTGCATTGAGTTTGTCGAAATGTAGCGAGCGCCAGCGAGCGTGCTGAAACCCGTTGGGTTGAGCAGTGTGCTGAGCTTGTCGAAGCGCTTGTCGAAACCCGCTGGGTGGGGTCTCGGTACGGGCTGACGCCCTACTCGACCCGCACGCAAAAAGCGGGTTGAGCTTGCATTGAGTTTGTCGAAATGTAGCGAGCGCCAGCGAGCGTATCGAAACCCGCTGGGTTGAGCAGTGTGCTGAGCTTGTCGAAGCGC
>QEXX01000042.1 GCA_003130835.1 Anaerolineae bacterium
C
Source organism: Anaerolineae bacterium (assembly GCA_003130835.1). GTDB lineage: Bacteria > Chloroflexota > Anaerolineae > Anaerolineales > UBA4823 > NAK19. The sequence continues at coordinate 2 of QEXX01000042.1, forward strand.
CTTACGCGGTAGCACGAGATTTATCTCGTGGTTTCAGGCGACATGAATGTCGCTCACGCGGTAGCACGAGATTTATCTCGTGGTTTCAGGCGACATGAATGTCGCGGCACGAATGAACTGCGTAACGTCAGTAAGTAACATTTTCCGGCCGTTCTGCATCTATAAGGATGTGGAAAACGAGCGAATCACGCTATCTTTGAATTTGGAGTTGTTAAGCAACGGAGAAGAAACACCGCCCATTCAGCCTGCTCGGGCAGGTGAAGTCTGTCCAAAATGTCATACCGAGCGATTGGATTATGATGGGACACTCACGTTGGTCTGCCCGAAATGCGGGGTGGTCGAAGGTGGGTGTTTTACCTGATAATGTGCATTCCCTCCGGGTGAGGGTAGCCAAAGAACGCAGGAGTTTCTAAAAAGCTGTCCCATCGCAAGCAGGGAGACTAGATCAATTTTTATCTTAAGGAAGGAAGATATGACTCAGAGATTATTAGACGAAGAAATCCGCAATCAAGTGCGAGAAGTTTTCAACGATCTGAATCAAGACATTGCCGTTTTGTTTTTTGGGAAAGAACAAGATTGCGATACGTGTGCCGATACCTACCAACTGCTGGAAGAGGTCAGTGAACTTTCCGACAAAATCCACCTGGCAAAATATGACCTGGAGCGCGATATAGAGACGGCAAAGCGGTATAACGTGGATAAAGCGCCCGGCATCGTCATCGCTGCCAAAGACGGCGATCAGATCACCGATTACGGTGTGCGCTATGCTGGCATCCCGGCCGGGCATGAGTTTAGCTCGCTAATCCATGATTTTTTGTTGGTTTCCGGGCGCGACTCGGGCTTGACCCAACAAACCCGCGACCTGCTCAAAAAGGTCAATCAGCCGGTGCTTTTGCAGGTTTTTGTGACACCCTCTTGCCCCTATTGCCCGCGTGCGGTAGTGCTTGCCCATCAGATGGCAATGGAACACCCCCTGATTCAGTCGGAGATGGTCGAAGCGATCGAATTCCCGGAGCTTTCCGACCGCTTTGGCGTCAGTGGCGTGCCGCAGACCACGATTAACGAAGGGGCAGGCACCATCGTCGGCGCCGTGCCCGAAGAGCATCTGTTAGCAGAGATTCTGCGCGTGGTTGGAAAAAAAGCCGAGGCGTGAGCAGTTCCCGCACGCGCTACGTTGGAGAAGCCTTGAAGTGAGGGCAAGAAAGAGCTTCCCCATACCGACCCCTCTTCGAAAAAGGGAGAGGAGGGCTCTTGCCCCTCGTCTGCTTGAAGGTGGGTTGCAGCACTATCTTGAGCGCCGCACTGAGCTTGATGAAGCGCTCGTCACAGGAGGGAGAGCCCGCTCGCCGCGTCTACTGGGAGAAGGGTTGGAGGTGAGGGGCCATCCCTTCGCCTTTCCTCCCTGGCTGATTTTTCACCCTTCTCCCCGGCCTTTGTTTGGAAGGGGTAAGCAAGAGAATGTTCTCAGCCCATCTCCCCAACCGAGAAGGAAAACACAGAGCAAATCCCCCTTGCCACCTGGCAGATGGGGAAAAAGAGTCCAAGCAAGCCAAGCTCCAGGAGAATTCCATGCGAGGTTAACAGGAAGATGAAGCGCAGAAAATCAACCAAATCTCCCTCACCCTCCTTGAACCGCAAAGCCGTCAGTCTAGGTTTGGTTGGGATCGGGTTGATCTTCATCGGCGTGGCTGCCCTGGTGCTGCTCTCTCAGACAGGGCAAGGCGTCAGCGCCGGCGAGCTAGCTGTACGGCCGGTTCAATTCAACCGGCCTGCGCCAGACTTAACGGTACAGAACTTGGAGGGCAAGCCGGTTTCTCTGACCGATTATCGGGGGCAAGTGGTGCTGGTCAATAATTGGGCGACGTGGTGTCCCCCCTGTCGCGCCGAGATGCCGGTTCTGGAAGCCTATTACCAAGCACACCGCCACCAGGGTTTTGTCATCTTGGCTATTGAAGCGGGCGACCCAGCCGAGGAGGTGCGCGCCTTTATCCAGCGCTATGGGCTGAGCTTTCCGGTTTTACTCGATCCCGAAGGGCGCTCGTTGGCTGCCTTTGGCAACCCAGCATTGCCGAACACCTACGTCATTGATCGTCAGGGAAGGATACGCCTGGCGTGGACCGGAGCGGTAGATGAAAAGGCTTTAGAGACCTATCTAACCCCCTTATTGGAGGAATAAACATCATGCAAGTTGAGGTTACTTGGAAAGGGAGACTGTCTTTCGACGGCAAGGCGGAGAGCGGCTTTACCGTTCCCCTTGGCTCGAGCGCGGACGTGGGCGGAGATGACGATGGCTTCCGCCCGATGGAACTCATGGCGCTCAGCTTAGCCGCTTGTACAGCAATGGACGTGATCTCGATTCTAAGCAAAAAACGACAGGCGGTGAGCGACTTTCGCGTCACGGTTAAGACCGAGCGCGCCTCCGAACACCCCAAAGTCTTTACCCAGGCAACCATCGAATATCACGTTAGTGGCAAAGACGTTCAGGAAGAGGCAGTGCGGCGTGCCATCGAACTTTCGGCTACCCGATATTGCCCGGCACAAGCGATGCTCAGACAAGTTTTCCCGATTGACTTGCTCTATTTTATCTATGAAGAGGAAGACGGATCGACCCGCTTGGTTACCCAAGGCAGATACCAACCCGAGCTCACTTGATGGCTAAGACGCCGAAGGCATAGGGTTTGCGGAGCACGCGGCTAAAGCCGGCTTCGAGCAGCCGCCGCGTGACACTGCGCAGCAGCCCAGCGCCTAGCTTGCTTTGTAGGTCGCCTATGTAATGAAACATGCGGCCTCGCGCGCGCAAGACGCGCACACACTGGCGATAAAATTCACCAGAGTAGAGTTCTCCTGCCAGGCTAAAGGTGGGCGGATCGTGCAAAATCAGGCTAAAGTGATTGCTGGGCAACGTTTGAATGACCTCGAAGGCATCCCCCAAGATCGAGCGAATCTTGGGGTTTTCAAACAGCTCTCTGGACCATGGGTTTTGGCGAGCGATTTCGAGCACCGCCGGCTCAATCTCAATCGTAAGCACTTCTTGAGCGGTTTTGGCGGCCAGGATTGCCGTGTAGCCCAATCCGGTGGCGGTGTCGAGGACGGCGCCATAAGCCCCACCCGAGGCTTTTAGCTTGCGTTGGGTGTCCTGCCAGGGGTCGATGTCTTTGATGCGGTGCATGGGCAAGCCGCCGAGCAATAAGGTCGGCGCAGCGGAGGTTGGCATCAGATTTAGGGGGAGATCAGAAGCCTGTCCGATGGCTCGAATAGGATGGGGCTTATTCTGCTCGATCTGATAGCAAGTCGTTTGGCTTTCGCTAATCTGCTGTAGCTCTTCCCAAGTCAGGTGTTGCCCGTCTGGCAACAGGATGCCTTGCGGTTGCAGGATCACCGGGCAGGTGCTGATTCCTAAATCTAAGGAGACCTCGGCTTGGCTTTTGCCCTGTTGGAATTGATCCAGCAAGGCTTGCGCCGTCTGCCAAGTCAGAATTGGCCGTTGCCTAAGTTGGGAGGAGGGCTTTAGGGGGTTGCGTTGTTTGGGTGGGTCGTCCCACACGAGATCGAAAGAGAGCATCCGTTTCTCCTTTCGCTTGGTGGGAAAAGGGTTACTCAATGAAGATTTCGACGTGCTCCCCGTCTTCTTCGTCGTAAACGTCGATCAATTTGCCTTGCGCACCTTCTTGGATCGCGGCAATCAATTCATCGAAGGCGACATCAGGGGCATACTTTGCGGCGATGTTCAAGCCGACATCGACCAGACCAATGGGTAAATTAACCGAGGCTTTGGGTTTACCGCTCGCCATATCGGTGACGCGCACCCTCAGCCAGCGGGCTTTGTCGCCGGACGGACGGGTGAAATTGCGCGTTCGCGTGCTTTTCTCTCCTGCGCTGAGAGCAGCAAGCAGTTTTGCCCCTTCTTCGGCGGTGATTTTCCCTTCGTCAATCATCCTGAGAATCCGCATTCGTTCTTCTGAAGAGACCATGAGCTCACTCCTTTCAGGCTTCGCCATCGAGGGCAGCCAATAATTTCTCCGCTTCTGCAACGGTGATCTTCTTTTGTTCTAGCATCTTAAGGATAAACAGCCGTTCTTCATCGCTGGCTTCGGCGGCAACCTTTTCTGTAGTTGGCTCTCGCTTGCGGCCGAAGCCGATCTTTTCGATAAAACGGAGCTTGGCTTTTTGGGCTGAGCGGCGTTGCGCTTCGGCAAGCTTCTGTTCCATCCGTTCTTGGGCGCGACGCATTTTCTCTTGCAGGCGCGCGCTGGGGTCTTGGGCGGCAAATTGGGGGGACGGCGGAGGTTCAACCACCGCAGCCTCCGCCGCGCCCCATTTGCCCATTCGCTCTGCAAAGCGATCCATTTGCTCTTGAAAGGCTTCCATTTGCGTTTGAAATTGACGGCGAACGCTTTCAGAAATCTGGTTCACTTCTTCGTTGAAGATGGCGTCCAGGTCTTCTTCCTCATCGAGAACTGCTTGGCGCACGATAAAGATGATCTTTCCCCCGGCTTGCAGGTCGAAGGGGTACAAGCCTTCCCCAAGCATGAGTTGGTGGGTGGATTGGGTCAGGTGTTTTTTCTCCGTCAATTGAATCAGGTGGATTTCCTGTGCGCCGCTGCGCAGGGTGAGCTGAGGCTGGAGGGCATCTGAAATTTCGCAGTGAATCGATCCGCCGGCTTTCAGGGTGACCGCATGGCCGTTGAAAACGTTCCATTCCACGCGGCTGAACCCGCCCACGGTTGCCTTTAGGGAGGCGCTCAAGTGCCGCCCATCGAGATTGCCGCCCACTTGTGCTAACTCAAGATCTCCTTGCACATGGCGGGCAATGACACTACCTCCCACCTGTTGACAGACGATCGACCCCAAGACATCTTTGAGCATTAGGCTGCCGTTGACCGTCCCGATGGACAGATTGGCAACACTGCGACAGACCAGCGAGCCGCCAACTTGTTCGATCCGCAGGTCGGCATCCAAATACTTCAGCCGCACATTGCCGGCAACCTGCCCGATCTGAAGGCGGGCAGCACGCGGCACGCGCAAGACGCAATCGGCGGCTGTGCGCAAGCGGATGCCCTCTTCCAGCTCGATCAATTCACTCTGTTCATCATCGCTGCTGATAAAAATCTCGCTCCTCATCCAGCCCTTGATCTGCAAACTGCCTCCAACGCCTTCTATCTGGATCGAGGGAGTCAATCCCAACGATTTTTCATAGAGGGTTTTCATTCCTCGCCTCCTTCTTCTAAAAGCCGTAAGGCTTCTTGGACGCCGATCTCCCCTTTCTCAAGAGCCTGCAGCACCTGCTGGCGCTGTGCGGGAGTTTTAGGCGGTTGATTCTCTTCCACCCCATACGGTTCATAGCCTAAGGCACGGATGATCTCATGCAGACGGTTGCGAATGGTCGGGTAGGATAAACCGATCTCCGCCTCCATTGACTTGATTTTGCCCTCACAGCGGATGAAGGTCTTGACGAATTGCCACTGCTCCGGGCTAAGGTTGGCAAAAGCGGGGGGCAAAAAGCGCCCTTCAAAGGCTGTCTCACAGCTTTGACATTCGAAGCGGGTGATGATCAGTTCACCTTGACAAAGCGGACATGCGGTAGGGAGTTCAGGCATCGCTTTCATCCTTGGATGGATTTGATTACAAACAAGATTATATCATATAAATTGAAAAATTTCAATAGAAAATTTGAATATTTTCAATATATCTTCAAAATTATTGATCTTTTACGAGAAGAATAAAAAGAGTTTTTGCAGGAAGGTGCCCCGGCTGGTTTATCCGCCACGTCTCCCACTCAAAGCTTCTTCAGCAATCGGCTGGCAATCGAAAATCGGCTATCTGCTGCTATAATTCAGGCACCTCAGAATTTTCGAGCGCATTCTGGGAGCAAGCCTGAAGAAACCACTGCGGAGTTCTGGCATGATCGACCCCTCTTTCCCTCTGATCGACTTACACCGCCACTTGGATGGAAACGTCCGTTTGCGCACCATCCTTGAGTTAGCCGACCAGCATGGCATCCCCCTGCCCGCCTCGGACGAAGAGGGGTTGCGCCCCTACGTTCAGGTGACCGAACCCCAGCCGGGCGTGATGGCATTTTTAGAGAAATTCCGCTATATGGTAGGGGTGCTGGCGGATTACGAAGCTTGTCGCCGCATCGCTTATGAGAATGTGCTGGATGCGCAGCGCGAGGGTCTGGATTATGTCGAGTTGCGCTTCAGCCCCCTGTTTATGGCTCAACCCCATCAGCTCCATCCGCAAGGGGTAGTCGAAGCGGTACTCGACGGCATCACAGCCGCTCGGCGCGAAACGGGGATGATGGTTAATCTCATCGGGATCTTGAGCCGCACCTACGGTCAGAAGCTGGCTTGGCAGGAATTGGAGGCGCTGTTGGCGTTTGCCGATCAATTGGTGGCTATTGATCTGGCTGGGGATGAGGCAAATTATCCGGGCGAATGGTTTACCGAGCATCTGAACCAAGCGCGCCAGCGCGGCTTGCACCTGACCGTGCACGCCGGCGAAGCGGCCGGCCCATCCTCGGTGTGGCAAGCCGTACGCGAGCTGAAAGCGGAGCGCCTCGGTCACGCCGTTCATGCCATCGAAGACCCCGCTTTGATGGACTACCTCGCCGAAAAGGCCATTGGCATCGAAGCCAACCTGACCAGCAACGTGCAAACCAGCACCGTCAGCAGTTATGCTGCCCACCCGTTGCGTCAGTTCCTTGCGCATGGCTTGCTGGCAACCATTAACACCGATGATCCGGGCATCAGTGGCATCGATTTGCGCTATGAATACGAAGTGGCAGCACCAGCCGCCGGTTTATCACCGCAGCAAATCGCCCAAGCCCAACGCAACGCCCTAACCGTTGCCTTTTTGAGCCCCGCAGAGAAGCAAGCGTTGGTTACGCAGAAACAAGCTCAGAAAAAATAAGGATTTTGCCAAAAGTTCTACGGTCAACGTTCAGGGAAAATGCCCATCGAATAGGTAAGTTGAATATGAAGGGTTGTCAGGTTCCGTCCAGCAGCAGTTTATTGGCTGCATGTTCAAGAGCATCAGGATCAGAGTTATGACCCAAACATCCATTGAGAAGTTTCAATCCCTTCTACGCGAGCTTTTCCAATTCGACTGCGCCGACCTCGATTTCGGCATCTACCGCATCATGAACCACAAGCGGGCGGTCATTGAGCAGTTCATCGCCCAAGACCTGCCCAAAGCGATTGCCGAAGAACTCGCGCGCGGCGCGCTGGCCGAACAATCACAGGCGGCACAGGAATTGCAAGCCGCAAAGAGAAAAGTTCTGGACGCCCTGGGCGAGGAGGCACTGGACGCGGACGGCCGCCTGAAGGATGCCTTCCACAATACGCCCGCTGGCAAAGCCTATGTGGAAGCGCAAGCCAAAGCCGCCGGCAGCCGTTCAACCGAGGCACTGGAGACCGCCATCTACAACCACCTCTACACCTTCTTCAGCCGCTACTGGCAGGATGGCGACATTATCTCCAAGCGCCGCTACTCGAAGAAAGAACGCTACGCCATCCCCTACAACGGCGAGGAAGTCTATCTCTACTGGGCTAACCACGACCAATACTACGTAAAGAGCGGCGAGTACTTTACCGACTACACCTATCAGGCGCCCAACGGCGTGACCGTGCACTTCAAACTTCGCCAGGCGGATGTGGAGCAGAACAACGTCAAGGGCGAAAAGCGCTTCTTCCTGCTGCGCCTGGACGAGATCGCCTGGGACGAAGGCTCTCCTCTCCTACCGGGAGAGGGGCTGGGGGTGAGGGGTACGCTCACCATCCCCTTTGAGTTCCGCCCGCTAACCGCGCAGGAAACCATCACCTACGGCCAGAAGAACCAGCAGGAAGCCATCATCGCCAAGGCCGTGGACGAAATCCCGAAGCGCGTCAAAGCCCCTGAGGCGCTGGCCGCTCTGACCGCTGAACGACGCCAATCTGGGAACGCGGGCGTCTCGTCCGCTTCGTTCGCTTCGTCTGCTTTGGGGCATCACCTGCGTCAGTACACCCGCCGCAACACCAGCGACTTTTTCATCCACAAGGACCTGCGCGGCTTCCTTTCCCGCGAGCTGGACTTTTACCTCAAAAACGAAGTGCTCAACCTAGAGGAAATGGAAGCCGCCGGCGAAGGACTGACTGAGGGCTGGTTCCAATTGGTGCGCCTCATCAAGCGCATAGGCCTTGCCATCATCGAATTCCTGGCGCAGATTGAGGACTTCCAGAAGATGCTCTGGGAGAAAAAGAAGTTCCTCACCGAGACCTTTTACGTGGTCACCGTGGGCAACATCCCCGAAGCCTTCTACCCCGAAATCGCCGCCTGCGAAGCGCAGTGGGAGGAGTGGAAGAAATTGGGTCTTATCCCGGAGGAAAACGGACGGGACGTCCGTAATCCCGGGATCTCGGACGTCCCGTCCGTTCCGTCCGCAGTTAGGGGCTGGCACTCGCGTGGCTACCTGCCTCATTTCGACGCCAGCAACATCTGCCAATTCATCACCTTCCGCCTGCATGACTCAGTGCCCGCTCCTGTCATTGAGCGATGGAAGCAGGAATTACACTGGCATGAAGGACTGTCGGCAGACTCTAAAGAAGCCGTGGAACTACGCAAGCGCATCGAGAAATATGCCGATAGTGGCAAAGGCGCCTGCTACCTGCGCGACGAACGCATCGCCCGCCTGGTTCAGGATGCGTTGAAACACTTCGATGGCGAGCGCTACCGACTTATCGCCTGGTGCATCATGCCCAATCATGTCCATGTCTTGATTGAGATGATGGACGTATCCCTTTCGGACATCGTGCAAAGTTGGAAATCCTACACCGCGCATCAGGCGAACAAACTGCTTGGTCGAAGCGGAACCTTCTGGGGTCCAGATTATTTTGACCGCTACATCCGTGATGAGAAGCACTTCAACGCCACGGTCGAATATATCCTGCAAAATCCGGTCAAAGCCGGCCTGGTGGACACTCCCGAAAAATGGCCCTGGGCAGGATACACTGGGAACGCAAATGTCACTGGGAACGCAGACGCCCCGTCTGCTCCCAACCGCCCCAACGGACGGGACATCCGTGATCCCAGGGTTGCCTTTCTCCAAGCCCATCCCACCCTGCCGCTGGACACGCGCCACTTTTCACCAGAGTTTGTGGACCGCTTGGTGGCTTCCTTTGAAAACCTAGACGAGCTGACCGACGGCCTGCTGGTGCACTCCGAAAACTGGCAGGCGCTGAATCTGCTTCAGGAAAAGTACCGCGAACGGGTGAAGTGCATCTACATTGACCCGCCGTATAATACAGCGGCTTCTGAAATTCTTTACAAGAACAATTATAAACACTCCTCTTGGCTCGCGCTAATGGAAAATCGGCTGCGTTTGGGCCAAGGTGTCCTAACCAACAATGGGGTCGGAATAGTGGCAATAGATGATACCGAGAAAACCGTGCTGTCACAACTAATCACCTTTTTGTTCCCCAATCATGATCAGAATGTTGTTGTTAATCATCACCCTGCTGGGGCTGGTCTTGAGGGTGCCAACATATCAACGACTCATGAGTACGCAATCTTTATTCCTCCAGCAGGGCAGAAAGTACTCTATGGGCCCAAGACTGTTGCTGGAGAAAGCAGAATCGCATTTATTCGAACAGGCACAGCGGAGAGCAACCTTAGGAAAGGACGCCCAAATAGTTTTTACGCAGTTCTTGTCAATCCAGTGACTTCTCAAGTAGTAGGCGCCGAACCCCCGCCTCGAGGTGGACAATACCCGAGAGGAGCAACTCAAGACGGCTTGTTACGGATATATCCCGTGAGCGAAGATGGTACGGAACGGGTTTGGCGAAGATCGTATGAGTCCTTTTTTGAAGAACTCTCGCAAGGGAATATTGAGTGCGTCAACAATAAGACCCTCTATCTTAAGTCCGATCCAACGGATAGACACAAACCGATTTTTAGTAACTGGACTGACACCCGTTACAATGCAGGTGCCCACGGGACTAATTTGCTAACCAACATTATCGGGGTCCCATTGTTTTCGTATCCAAAGTCTCTTTATACAGTAGTGGACTGTATCTCTGCTGTGACGGTTAGATCACCAGACGCAAGTATTCTCGACTTCTTCGCCGGCTCCGGCACCACCGGCCACGCGGTCATCAATCTCAACCGTGAAGACGGCGGGCGGCGCAAGTTCATCCTGGTGGAGATGGCGCACTACTTCGACACCGTGCTCCTGCCGCGCATCAAGAAGGTCACCTTCACACCGGAGTGGAAGGACGGCAAGCCCAAACGCATGGCCACCGCCGAGGAAGCCAAACGCTCCCCGCGTATCGTCAAGGTCATCCGCCTGGAGTCCTACGAGGACGCCCTCAACAATCTGACCTTCGACGAACAAAGCGGCCAGCAGGCGCTCAAGTTTGAAGATTACCTGCTTTCCTACATGCTGCGCTGGGAGACGCGCCACAGCGAAACCCTGCTCAACGTGGAACAGTTACAGTCGCCGTTCTCCTACAAACTTCACCTCCACCGCAACGGCGAGACGCGCGTCCGCCCTGTGGACCTGCCCGAAACCTTTGCTTATCTCCTGGGGCTGGACGTGCAGACGCGCAAGGTCTATCTGAGCAGGCGGGACGCCTGCGATCCCGGGGAAGCCGGGAACGCGGGCGTCTCGACCGCCGACCGCTACCTGGTCTATCACGGCGCCCTGCGCAACGGCCGCACCGTTGCCGTCATCTGGCGCAAGACCCAGGGTTGGACGGCGGAAGACTATGAGCGCGATGCCGCCTTCGTCGCCGAACAGGAACTGACCGCCGGCGCGGACGAAATCTACGTCAACGGCGACTCGCGCATCCCCGGCGCGCGCTCGCTCGATCCGATTTTCAAAGAACGTATGTTTGCTGGAGTGGAGGCACAGGTATAAAGATCCACATAGACAAAAAAGCGTTGGCGGAGTTCTGCCGACGGCATCGCATCCGCAAACTGGCGTTCTTCGGTTCGGTGCTTCGCGACGATTTCGGTCCGGCGAGTGACGTGGACGTGCTGGTGGAGTTCGAGTCAGGGGCGCGGGTGGGGCTGATCCGGTTAGCGGGTATAGAAAACGAGTTAAGCGAACTTTTGGGGCGAAAGGTTGACCTGAACACGCCTGGTTGTTTGAGCCCGTATTTCCGGGATGAAGTGCTACGGGAGGCGGAGGTGGTCCATGAGCAAGCATGACGACCGCACGAGCATGCGTCAAATGCTCGAGTACGCGCGAAAGGCCCGCAATATAGCCATGGGTCGGCGGCGCGAGGATCTGGACCGCGACGAGGTGCTTCAACTAGCACTCACGCGCGCTGTGGAGGTCATTGGGGAGGCAGCGGGCAGGATATCTGACGCCACCCGAAACCAGCACAGTGAAATTCCCTGGCGCGATATCGTGGGGATGCGCAACCGGCTCATCCATGGCTATGACGCCGTAGATGCTAACTTGCTCTGGGACACGGTAACCGTGGACCTGCCGCCTCTGATCGAGGCGTTGGAGCGGATACTTGGGGAGAAGAAGTGATGGCCAGCCGGCGAACCACAGTCGGCCAAGACGCGAGTAGCGCTTGCGGCGCGGCACAATACCCCAAACTCGAAAATCGGCTGGTCCTGCTCGCCTGGCTCAACAGCCTCTTCGGCTACCGGAGCAACCGCGAACTGCTGGAAGACTGCAAGACGGTCAGCGAAGGTTTTGGCGCGGACGGGCGCAGTTACCTCTATCATCATCTGGTTGCCCGCGGCAGTCAGGTGAAAATCCCTGCCGACGACCTGGAACGCTACGACGCCAACATCCGCCAGCACCTGGAGTCCATCAACCGTGGCCGCACGGAGAAAATCACCCTGCGTTACTTCCAGCACCTGGCCGCCCTTTACACGGAAATCTACCTCGACCGCCTTTTCAACCATAAGGCGCAACTGATGTCTGACCTGAACACCTTCGTGGCTGGGCGCAACGCCAGCCGTCTACCTGTCGAACCGCAGGATGAATCTTTTACTGAAGACGACCTGACCAAACTGGCCTTCTGGATGGCCACCGGTAGCGGCAAGACGCTTCTCCTGCACCTGAACTACCACCAATTCCTGCACTACGGTACGGGTGAGTCGGCGACTCGCTCCCCGCTCGACAACATCCTGCTCATCACCCCCAACGAGGGCTTGAGTGGGCAGCACCTGGCTGAACTGGACGCTTCCGGCATCCCAGCGCGGCGCTTCGACCTGAACGCGGGCAGCCTGTTGAGCGGCCGGACCGTCGTGCAGGTCATCGAGATCACCAAACTAGTGGAGGAAAAGCGCGGCGGCGGTGTGAGCGTCCCCGTGGAAGCCTTCGAGGGCCACAATCTCATCTTTGTGGACGAGGGGCACAAAGGCTCCGGCGGCGAAGCCTGGCGCAAATACCGCGACGCGCTGGGCGCGAGCGGCTTCACCTTCGAATACAGCGCCACCTTCGGGCAGGCGCTTTCCGCGGCGCGCAACGACCCGCTCACCGCCGAATACGGCAAGGCCATCCTCTTCGATTACTCCTACCGTTACTTCTACGGCGACGGCTTCGGCAAGGACTTTCGCATCCTGAACCTGCGCGATGAGACCCGTCCCGACCAGACGGATACTCTGCTTCTCGGCAACCTGCTTTCGTTCTACGAGCAGGTGCGGCTCTATGAAGAACAGACGGACGCCCTGCGCCCCTACAACCTGGAAAAGCCGCTGTGGGTGTTTGTCGGTAGCACGGTCAACGCCGTTTACACCGAGAACAAGCAGCCGCGCAGCGACGTGCTGACCGTGACGCGCTTCCTGCACCGCTTTCTGAGCGAGCGCAAATGGGCAGTAGCGACCATCGAAGCCGTCCTGAAGGGCAAAACCGGCCTGGCCTCGCCGGATGGCAGCGACGTGTTTGCCGGGCGCTTTCCTGCCCTGCGCGAAGCCGGCCTGCTCCCTGCACGCTTGTATGAGGATATCCTTCAGCGCATTTTTCACGCCCCGGCTGGCGGCGGTCTGCACTTGTGCGACATCAAGAGCAGCCCCGGCGAACTGGGGCTGAAGGCAGCCAATGCCGAAGACTACTTCGGCCTGATTTACATCGGCGACACATCCGAATTCAAGAAACTGGTCGAGGCCGGCGCGCCGGGAATCATCCTGGAACAGGACGCCATCGCCGCTTCCCTGTTCGAGCGCATCAACCGCCCCGATGCCGGCCTGCACGTGCTCATTGGCGCCAAAAAGTTTATGGAAGGCTGGAACTCCTGGCGCGTCGCCAGCATGGGACTGCTCAACATCGGGCGGCAGGAAGGATCGCAAATCATCCAACTGTTCGGACGCGGCGTGCGCCTGAAGGGCAAAGACATGTGTCTTAAACGCAGCGCGGCGCTGGAAGGCAGTCATCCCCGACATCTGCGTCTGCTGGAAACGCTTAACATCTTTGCCGTGCGCGCCAACTATATGGCGCAATTCCGTGACTATCTGGAACGCGAGGGTGTGGAGGTCGAACCGGCCATCGAACTGCCGCTCTTCGTCTGGGCCAACGAGCAATTCCTTCAGCACGGGCTGGTGGTGCCGCGTCCGCCCGAAGGCCGCGACTTTGCCGCCGAGACCACCCTGGTGCTGGAACCAGACCCCGGTCTCCCCGTGCAAGTAGACCTGTCTGTGCGCGTGCAAACGATGGAAAGCGCCCCGACCGGACTGCATACGGTGGACGTTCGCGCCGGTCTTGTACAGGCGATTCCCGCCGAAAGCCTTGACCTGGTGGACTGGCAGCAGATCTATCTTGATTTGCTGGTCTACAAGGAGCGCAAAGGGCTGACCAACCTGCTCATCCGCCCGGAGACGCTCCGTCGGATTATCGAACTGAAGAACGACAAGGGCGTGCCGGTTTGCACCGTGATTGCCGATGAACAGGTGACCCGTCCGCAATCGTTCAGAGACCGCACTTTGCTCCAGCAGGCCGTGACCCAGCTTCTCAACCGCTATGTGGACAGGTTCTATCAAGTCCGCCGCGAGCAATGGGACGAGCAGACGCTGGTCTATCGGCCGTTGGACAGAAGCGATCCTAACCTGGGCTTCCGGCCGCCGGGCATCGCTGAAGCAAAACCGGGCTATGTGGTCAGAGTGCCGCGTTCGGAGCAGCAGTTAGTCGAGGCGGTGCAAAAGTTACTTCAAGAGCAGGAACGCCTGTATCAGCAAGAAAACGCCGGCTTGCCGCGCCTGCACTTCGACCGTCACCTGTATCAACCACTGCTGGTAGAGATGCCGGAAAGGGCGCAAATCGTCCCGCCAGGGCTGGAAGAGAGCGAGGCGCGCTTTGTGCGCGACCTGCGCGACTACTGGAATGCCGAAAAGGATCAATCGCTGGCGGACAAGGAAATCTTTCTGTTGCGCAATCTCAGCCGCGGCTACGGGATAGGCTTCTTTGAAGAACGAGGCTTTTACCCCGATTTTATCCTGTGGGTCTTGGACCAGACGACGAAAGCCCAGCGCATCGTCTTCATCGAACCGCACGGCATGTTGCACGCAAAGGCCTATATCCATGATGAAAAGGCGCGCCTGCATGAGCGGCTGCCGGATTTGGCAAAACAGATTGCCCAACACAGCAGCCAGAAAGATATTACTTTGGATGCTTTCATTGTTTCCGCCACGCCTTACGACGAACTTTACAGGCGTTACGATGATGGAACGTGGAACCGAGCGAAATTCGCCGAAAGGCACATCCTTTTTCCAGAGGACGGACAGGGTTATGACTACATGAGAATAATATTCGAGCAGCTAACCCGCGCCTGCACCTGAGGGCTTCGCCTTGCTGCGCTCGGCTCGCCGCCGCTGAAGCGCAGATTGTCAGTCTGTCCAATCCATAGACAACCCCCTTCTCGTTACCCCCCTGCTGAACGGGAAGCGTGTGATACCCCCGATCGTCCTCGTCGGTTTGTGCTGACAAATTTGCCAAAGAGGACATTTTTCTTTATTTTTTGATCTCAAACTCTCTATCAGGGTCGGCGCCTTTGCCGGTCTCTATTGCCTACCTGCCGACAAATCTATTGCAAGGCAGGATCGCCGGTTGGGCGTTCCGCAAGTTCTTTGCCGATCCTCGGCGAAATTTTCAGTGAACGGATGCAAAGCGTCTTACCAAGAGCGTATGAGAAAGGCGGCGAAGAGTGGTCACTCGGGCGCAGGAAAGGGAATTAGGAAATCAAAATTCCCCTGCCCGGCTGTGCGCTCCAATTTATCAAGCACTGCCCGCATTTTGTAGATGTCATCGTTCGGCCCGGCAATGAAGTACGGCTTACCGTCTTTCCCAAACTGCACCCCATGAGTGCGGGGATGGACGTCGGGCGGGTCAAGCAACCATTTGCACCGCTCAAAATTCACATCAGGCTGGATTTCAAATTGGGCAGCGAATTCAATAGCTCCGTAGATGATCTCATGTGCCAGTTCTACCGAGCAAGGTATAGCAGTGTTGAAGGTAACTTTATCCACAAAGCGAGCAACGGCTTTGGGATTGGTAAAGCTTCTGACATAGCAACTCTTGACCCCTAAACAATAGAGGTCAACGAGGAAATTGCCCACAAAATACTCATTCGAGGAGATCATGCGGCTGACAATCACTGGAGTTATGCCATGCTCTTGCCAATCCTTGATCACCCAACAACCATGAAATGGATGTTGACGGGCAGTTGCTAGTTGACCTTCTAAGGTTTTAAATTCAAATTTGCGCACCTGTAAAGCCGGGATTTGATTTGATGGAGGGGGCAGCAGACGCTTGGATTTGTTGGCTTTTGAAGCTTTTCTGGACATAGCTCTCTGCTAATCTCATTATTTACTAAAGAGTTGGATAAATCAATTATACTTCAGTTGCCATGCGTTTGCTCTTTCTCGCCGATGGGCGCTCCCCGATTGCCCTCAATTGGATGGCTTATTTCACCCAAGCCGCCGATGAAATCCATCTGGTATCGCTCTATCCCTGTCGAAGCGAATTGCCTTTTGCCTCGGTGCGTTGGCTGCCAACGCCGTTTTTGGGTAGCGATCTCGCTGCTCAAACGGCTCAAGCGGGTTGGGTGCGCCGTCTGTTGCCAGCTTGGGCACGCACAAAATTGCGCCAGTACCTTGTGCCCCTCGGGTTACTCCGCCCTGCTCGGCAACTGCAAACGTGGATCGAGCAGCTTCAACCTGATCTGATTCATGCCATGCGCATTCCCTATGAGGGGATGATCGCCGCCCTTGCCAAACCCGCCTGCCCGCTGCTGATCTCGGTGTGGGGCAATGATTTGACCCTGCATGGCACTGCCACTCCCCGACTGCGCAAACTGACCCGCCAAACGCTCGTTCAAGCTGCTGCCTTGCACACCGACTGTGTTCGCGATCAGCGCTTAGCCCTAGCTTGGGGGTTTGCCCAAGACAAGCCTTCCATCGTCTTGCCCGGCGCCGGAGGGGTACAACGGCATCTCTTCCACCCAAAGCAGATTGCCGATCCTCAGCCCATCGTGGTGAATCCGCGCGGTTTGCGCGCCTATGTGCGCAACGACACTTTCTTCGCTGCCATCCCAATTGTGCGGCAAGCGATGCCCCGCGTACGTTTTCTGTGCCCGGCCATGCAGGGAGAAGCGGAAGCCGAACGATGGGTGCAACGCATGCAGGTTGCCGAGGCGGTTGAGCTGTTGCCGCGCCTCAGCCGCCCGGACATGGCTGCCTTGTTGCAACAGGCAGCGGTCACCGTTTCGATCACCGAACATGACGGCACCCCCAATACCCTGCTCGAAGCCATGGCTTGTGGCAGCTTTCCCATTGCCGGCGATCTCGAATCGCTGCGCGAGTGGATTACCCCCGGCGTCAACGGCGATTTAGTCGCTCCCGCCGACCATCAAGGCTTGGCGTTTGCCATCCTGCGCGCGCTGCAGGATGAGCAACTTAGACAAAGCGCCTGCCAAATCAACCAAGAGCTGATCGATCGGCGGGCGGATTACTCGAGCGTGATGCCACAAGCGCGCAACTTTTATCTCTCCTTGCTGGCTTAGAGCGAGGGCTTATTCTGCGGGCACTCCCACCGGCAGGAGATAAAGCGGCTGGTGATCGGCGGGCAATTGCAGCGCTTCTTGTACCCCCTGGTCGTAAAAAGCGCCGATTGGCACACTGCCCAAACCCAGAGCCACCGCTTGCAGGAGGAAGTTTTGAGCAGCATGCCCAACCTCCATGTGAACATAGCGCGGACTGCGCTGTTTGCCATATTTGTCTTCGGTGCGCTCATACACGGCCGTGATGACAAAAACCGCCGCGGCTTGCAGGATGGCATCTTGGCGCAGGGCAACGGCGTGCAGAGCGGAGCGAAGGTCACCTTCTCGCCAACGGGTGAGCGTGTGCGTTTGGGGATGATAGTGATACATCCCCTGTGGGAGCAGGACATAAATCTCTAGTGGGTAGAGCGCCCCTGCCGAAGGGGCCGTGCGAAAGCCGGACAGGTGAGTGATTCCCTGAAGCGCCCAGCATAATTGGCTAAGCTGTTCGGCGCTCAGGGGATCGGGGCGAAATTGACGCACCGAACGGCGTTTTGCTAACGTTTCTTCAAGACTGAGCGTTCCTTGCAAGCGGGGTGGCGGCAAGGCAAGGGTAGCTGTGCTTGGCAGGGGGGTAAAGGCTTGCGCGCTTGGCATTGGGTTGGATTTGGGTTTTTCGCCCCCGCGCCAAGCCGTACAAGCAGTCATTCCGCCCAGCACAATCAAAATCAACCCCTGCCAAAGCACACTCATCGGTCAAATGTGAATCGGTTGCCCTTCAACACCATGAGCCGCTTCCATCAGCACTTCGCTGAGGGTCGGATGGGCGTGCACGTTGCGGGCGATCTCATGAGCGGTCAGTTCCATCATTTGGGCGATGGTCAATTCAGGCAGCAGCTCGGTGACCTCTGGGCCGATCAGGTGCGCACCAAGGATTTCGCCATATTTCGCCTCGCTGATGATCTTCACCCAACCGGTCGAATCGCCCAAACCTAGCGCTTTGCCGTTGGCTTGGAAGGGGAAGCGCCCCACTTTGATGTCGTAACCTTGCTCTTTGGCTTGCGCCTCGGTCAAGCCAAATGAAGCCACCTGCGGTTGGCAGTAGGTGGCGCGGGGCATGTTGGTGTAATTCAACTTGACGGTCTCTACCCCGGCGATGTTTTCGGCGCACACAATGCCCTGTGCCGAACCGACATGGGCTAACATCAGCTTGGCGGTAACATCGCCAATCGCCCAAATGCCGGGCACGTTGGTCGCCATGCGATCATCGATTTCAATTGCCCCGCGGGCATCGATCTTTACGCCCAACTCCTCAAGCCCTAAATTGCGGCTGTTGGGCTTGAAGCCGATGGCAACCAGGGCTTGCTCCGCTTCCAGAGTCTTTTCCCCCTCGCTGCTGGAGACGCGCACCACCGCTTTGCCATCCTTGACCTCGATGCCCTCCACGCGATGGCCGGGCAGGGTTTTAATCTTGCGTCTGTTGAGGGCTTTGGTCAGTTCTGCGCTGATTTCCTCATCTTCTAACGGCAGGATACGGGGCAGCATTTCGACGATCGTTACCTCGCTACCGTAAGAACTCCAAATGGTGGCAAACTCCACCCCAATGGCTCCCGCCCCAATGATAATGGCGGACTGAGGCAGCTTTTCCTGCAAGATGGCTTCATAGTAGGTCACCACCACCTCGCCATCCACCGTCCACCCGGGCGGGATAGCAACATTTGCCCCAGTAGCAATGACGATATTGGAAGCTGAATAGGTTTTGGTCGTCCCACTTTCATCGGTGACCGACACGCGATCTCGGGCGCTTAGCTTGGCAACGCCGAGGATGACATCGATATTATTCTTTTTCATCAGGAAACCAACCCCCTTGGTCAAGCGCGCCGAGACTTGGCGGCTGCGTTTGACCGCTGCACTGTAATCGAGCTGCAGGTTTTCGAAAGAAAAGCCGAACTCCTTGCCCCCCTCGCGCAGCAGATGAGCGATTTCAGCGCTGCGCAGGAGCGCTTTGGAGGGGATACACCCAACATTCAAACACACCCCTCCCAGCCATTGTTTATCGATGACCGCCGCTTTCAGCCCTAATTGCGCAGCGCGGATGGCGCACACATATCCCGCCGGTCCGGCTCCGATAACGATCACATCATAATCAGCCATACCTTGCTCCTTTTATTGGAAATACGTCAAACGAGGCTATTATAACCTGAGTTATCCGCAGGAAAGGCGAGGCAGTTCCGAAGTGCCCCTATGTTATAATCCCACCCAGCGTTCCAACTTCAGGATAAAGCGCTATAAAGGTGCGTGAAGGAAAGCTTGCAGCGATCCCCACTGCTTGAGGCAACGTCAACCAAAGGGCGTCTGCCCCAATGAAAGAGAGACAAGAAGACAACCAAGACTTGGTGAGGAGAGTATGAGCGCTTACGTTATTGTGGATATCGAAGTAACTGATCCGGTTGGATATGAAGAATACAAACGCTTGGCGGCGCCGACCGTGGCGCAATACGGTGGTAAGTACCTGGCGCGCGGTGGTGCCACAGAGGTCTTGGAGGGCGATTGGCAACCCAAGCGGTTGGTCATTCTGGAATTTGAGAACCTGGAGCGCGCCAAAGCCTGGCTAAACTCCGAGGAATATCGTCCGGCGCGGCAACTGCGCCACCGCTATGCCCGCTCCAATATGGTCGTCGTTGCTGGCGTTGAGTGAGAGATCGCTGAGCCCATCGCTCTGCCCCGCCTAAAGTGCGCCCGTTTGCGGTATAATACTCCTACACGGAAAGCGAGGTGAAAATGAGCGAGAGCAAAGCCCGTTCACAAAAGCCGTTCGAGGCGTGCCTCCCCGAAGAAGCGCGCCAACACCTGCGCGCCGCCGGCGAGGAACTGCGCAAAAGCGTGCAAGCGCTCTTGCCCGAAGGTTTTGTGAAGCACCAGAAACAGGCGCGCAAAGAGGTGTTGTTGGCTTGGCGCAGCTTGATCGATGCCGCCCTCGAACGCCTTGAAGAGAGCGAATCCAAAGCCTAATGCAGTTACCCGATGGTCGTGCTGTGACAACCCTAGCAGACGACCGCAGACACCGTTTTAGGGACGGTGTTCTTGTGGTAGAGCTATTGCCATTCGTTTCCTAGCCCCAATTGTCGTGAGATTGTGGGGTTGTTTGTGAATATCTTGCCGATGGAAGGTGGAGAGGTTGCATGCAACCTCTCCACCTTTTTCAAAGATTTGTCCAACACCCCTAAATTCATTGCTTTTTCGCCCCCAATCACGGCTGTTTTTGCAAATCAATCTGTCATTCCTCGCCGAGCTTGCCAAACCCTGTTTGACAGCTCTACCGTCTGAGCAAAGACCAAAGCAGAAACCATGCCCCCAGGGCAAGGCACAGCATTCCGCCGACCTCTACCCCGTTCACCCAGAGCAAGATGCCCCCAAGGAAGAACACCCCGCCCACCCACGCATAGTACAAGCGTTGCAGACCTCTTTCCACGCGAGCGAAGCGTTCTTCCAAAAGGGGGGTCTGGACGGTCAATTTGCCGCTTTCTGCCAATTGCAGAAAACGATCGGCTCGGCTCGGCAGGGCAAGCAGAAGGCGCAGCCATTCGCCTGCCTCGGTCAGCCAATTGCGCCAGTTTGAGGCAACCTCATCGGCAAGCAGCTTCTCCGCATACGGCTGAAGCTGAAACCAAACGTTGAAGTTGGGGTCTAAACCGGTGCACATGCCGGAGAGAATAGCGACCGTGCGACCCAGTAATAACAAATTATGCGGAATCTGAAAGGGCATTTCGTACAGCAACTGACGGAATTGCAGGGCAAAGCGCATCATTTCGGCATGGCTGATCTGCGTCAACTGGCGCATATTCATGCCCCAATAGCGCTCGAAAAGCTGGGCTTCAGCTTCCTCGATGAGCTTGAGATCGGCACCAGGCAAGATGACGTTCATGGCTTGGAAAGCCTGCACCACGCGGGCTGCATCGCGCGTCCCCACTGCAATTAACAGCTCACGCAAGCTATGGCGCAAGCTGTCCGGGACTGTCCCAACCATGCCAAAGTCGACAAAGGTTAACCGCCAGGTTAGGGCTTCTGCGCCAGTTGAGGCGATTGGGGTGACAAAGAGATTGCCGGGGTGCGGATCGGCATGGAAAAACCCATCTTCAAAGATTTGTTGTAGATAAGTGTCCAGCAATTCTTTGGCAACCTCACTTGGCTCAATACCCGCTTGGCGAATCGCTTCGTAGTCGGTGATCTTGATGGCGTACACATCTTCGAGGGTGAGCACTTTTTGGGTGGTCAATTCCCAGACCACGCGGGGCACGTGCACACGCTTGCGCTGACGGAAATTCGCCGCAAAGGTTTCTGCGTTGCGGCCTTCCGTAAGGTAATCCACTTCTTGGCGGATGGTAGCCGAAAATTCTTCGACCAGAGCAGGGACATCGGCGCGGCGGCGGATTGGCTCATAGCGTTGCAGCCAACCCCCAAAGCGCTGTAATGCGCGTAAATCGACCTCGATTAAGCTCTCGATATAAGGGCGTTGGATTTTAACCACCACTTTCTGAAATTCGGCGGCTTGGGGGGTATCGGCGCGCAGGCAAGCGCGATGCACTTGGCCAAGCGAGGCAGCTGCTAGCGGCACAGGGTCAAAATCGGCAAAAAGTTGGCTGAGTGGCGCACCTAGTTGCTGCTCGGCGAGTTGGCGGATGGTTTCAAAATCTTCGGCAGGCACTTCATCCTGCAAATTGGCTAGTTCGTCGGTGGCTTCGGGCGGCAAGACGTCCAACCGGGAGGAAAGGAACTGCCCCACCTTAATCATCACGCCTCCCAATTGCACTGCCAGCGCGCGGAATTGCTGGGCTGCGTTACGGATGCGCCGGGATCGCGTGCGGCGGGTGACGGCGCGTAATCCAATGCGTGGCAACAGGATTTCCCAAAAGATAAAACTGATGGTCAGGCGCGCAAAGAACCCCATAATGCGTCGGTAGCGCGCTCGCAGACGAGCTTCATCCATGCCGAGTTGCCCCGCTCATGTGGATTGGTCCTGCCAATTCAGAAAGGAACGCAAAGTTTCTAAAGAGCAGGTGGCGTAATACCGCCGAAAGGCACGGCTCTCCTCTAGTTGCCGCAGGAGTTCGACGAGCAGATTGGTCGTCGGGCTAGCACTGGGTTTCGCCAAGCACGGCTGAAAGGTAAAGCCTTGATCGTCTGCAGCAAGGATTTCAATCAACCCTTGTTCTGCAAGCACCTGGACGCCCAAACGCACGGCCGCTACCCGATGACAGGTCGCCGCTGCCAACCAAGCCCAAGTGGTCTGTCCATGTTGACGGATTGCCACGACCTTAAGCAAGCCGCGCAGGCGTTCCAAAAAGCGATCGAGTGTATCGGTTTGGGGATCGATCGCAAAGAAGGTAATCCGTTGCGGACGCACGCGTTGCAGGGCGCGGCGCAGCTCACTGGCACTAGGGGGAATCGTCCAGATCACCAGGTGGGGATGAGAATCAAGTTCGTTGCGATCTTTGCCTTGCAGCGCAGCGCGTTCGGCGGCTTCTGCCCACAGGAGCAAATCACCCTCTGCGCGCAAGGCTTGCAAGCGTTGATGGGGATTGTCATCCTGACGATAATCCTCTAAGATCAGCGCCTCAGCGGTGGTTAACGCAAGCGTGGCTTGCGGACACAGGCGAAAATCGACCCATTCCAATTGCAAGTGACGTTCACCGTTATAACTGCGCCCACGCAGACGATAAGCAAGGTCAAACTTCCCTTCGGGGAGCGGCCAACCCGCACCCTGCCACCAAATCAACCGATAGCCCTTTCCCTGCTCATCCTCGACGTCCATGATCAAGTGTTCGTTCTGGCGTCCGACCTCGGAGTAGCTGCTCAAGGTGAGATTTTGAGCAGCAAAGAGCGGCGCAGGGTTGCCGGCTCCAAACGGCGCCAAGCGTTCTAATTGCTCTGCTAACAGCCAATCCACCTGATCGAGCGGCAGGTAAGCACTCAACTGCAGTTGGGTTTCTAACGTTCGACCCCCCAACATCTCCTCAACGGTATAGTTGATTGCCTGCCGAAAGCGGGCGATGCGCTCTGCCAGATCGGCGGCTGGGGCAAAGGCTAAACCGGCCGCCATCGGGTGTCCGCCGAAACTGCTCAACAGGGCAGCTTGCGCGGCGATCGCTTGCGTGATGTTGACTCCTTCGACCGAACGAGCCGAACCCCGTGCCCCGCTCTCTCCCTCCCCACACAGCAAGATGGCTGGTTTGCCGAAGCGCTCTACCAATCGGCTGGCAACAATCCCAACCACCCCAGGATGCCATTGTGGGTGATATAACACCAACACTGCATGTTCCAACAGGGCGCGGTTTTGCTCCAATTGATGCAAAGCCGCCTGAAAGACATCCTCGGTCAGGCGTTTGCGCATCTCGTTATAGCCTTCGATCTCAAATGCCATCTGACGCGCCAGGCTCTCATCTTGAGTGGTCAGGAACTCCACCATCGGGTTGGCATCCGCCAAACGCCCCACGGCATTCAGGCGCGGTGCCAAGCCAAACGAAATTTGCTCTTCGGTCAGGTCGGCGGCGGACATCTCAGCATTTTCCAACAGCAGACGCAAGCCCAGCCGCGTGTTTTGTCTCAACCTTTCAATCCCAAGCTGAGCCAGATAGCGCGTATCGCCTTTCAGTGTGGCTACATCGGCAATGATCCCTAAAGCCACCAAGTCGAGAAATTCTTCAAGTTCTTCTTCGCGCCCCATGGAGCAATACAAGGCTTCGATCACCTTATAAGCCACCCCCACGCCGGGTAAACTGCTCAAGGGGTGAGCAGCCGGCAAGAACTTGGGGTTGACAATGGCTTTGGCGGGCGGCAACGCAGGCGGCAGTTCATGGTGATCGGTGACCAAAAAATCCACCCCCCATTCGAGAGCGGCTTGGGCAGCCGCTTGAGCCGTGATGCCGGTATCGCACGTCAGAACTAGGCGCGTTCCTTCTCGGACGAGGTGTTCTAGATTCGGCACATTGACCCCGTGACCTTCTTGATCGCGGATTGGGATGTGATAGAACACTTTTGCTCCCAAACGGCGCAGAGCAGAGACCAGAAGCGCTGTAGCCGTTTGCCCATCAACATCAAAATCCCCCCACACGCCGATCGCCTCGCCCATGCGCAAAGCGTCTAACAAGCGCTGAATGACAGCCTCCACCCCCGGCAATTCTTGCGGCGCAGTGGGGGTATAGGCATGCGGGTCTAAAAAAGCCTGCGCCGCCTGGCTAGCGGTTAGACCGCGTTGCACCAAGCTCTGCAATAGGATGGGATGCCCATCGATTGCCGCCCGCAATTCGGCTGGGATTGGAAGCGTGAGCGGTTCAAGCCAAAGGGTCATCGGCTAGTACTCGATTTCCCCAATTTGTTCCCAGTCTTCAGGCAAGGAAAGCCGCAAAAGCTCGCCTTCCTCGTCCATCTCGACGGTCTCTGCAGCCACCAAAGGCCGCTCACAGTAGGTGCGATAAGGGCAATAGGTGCAAGCCCGCGGGCCTTGAGTTAGCTCAAAATCGTCCGCTTGGCGGCCGAGAATTTCTTCGGTTAACCGCTGGAGGAAATCCTCATCCGCTTCATACTGGGCTTGCGAATAGTCTATCTGCTCCGGGCTGGTTGGGTGGTTGGCAAACCAGTAGATCATGGTCACCTGCTCAGGCTTGATGGCTTTTCCCGTCAGTCCGGCAGCCGCGCGGACAAGCAAATACGGATATAAGCGGGATTGCACCTGACTGCGCAGCGCCATAGCGGAGGGCTTGTGTTGGGTGGTTTTCCAGTCGAAGATGCTCCAGCGCCCATCTGGGTGGGCGACCAGCAAATCGTATTTTGCCATCAAGCGAACTTTGCCTAACGGCGCAGTCAGCGTGATCTCGGCATAGTGTTTGCCACGCAAAGCCCCATGTTGCTCGCTTTGCCAAAACCGACCTAGCTCGTTCCACCAAGCATATAACTCGGCTGAGCGCCTTTGCACCAATGGTTCCAGCAAGGGGTCGGGGATGCCCAGCGCTTTTTGATGCACCAGATGATGAAAATCTTGTGCTAGGGTGAGGCGCCATTCCGCTTCAAAGGCTTCACCACCGCTTGTTGAGGGCCAAGCCAAGCGGCGCACATAGCGCAGGTAGAAACGGCGCGGACAGGTGAGAAAATCTTGTAGATTAGCTTGACTAAAAATGAAATCAGGTGGCAGGTTGGGCATGGACTTTCTTCCAATACTCACTGAGAACGACAAAGGCAAGGGCGGGTTGTTTATCGCCCCGGCGTCCGGTGTTGGAGGTAATGACCAACTCGCGTCGAGCGCGCGTGATGCCTACGTAGAGCAAGCGTAGGCGTTCGCGCACATAATCCAGGCGCGCTTGCAGGGTTGCCTGCCCTTCTTGGGGAAAGGCGGTTTCGTTGGGAGCGATCAACCACTCGAACTGGGCTAGAGCCTCGGCTTGCAAGTTGAGTCTGCCACGCACAAACCAGCGTTCCGGCTTATAGGTGTCGTACGGCGCACCGCTGGGATAGTCGTAGTTGTTGACCGAGATCAAATAGACGCGATCCCATTCCAAGCCCTTGGCTTTATGGGCAGTGCAGACCACCACGCGGCCGGCATAAGCCTGCGGATCAAAGCCGTTATCGTCGCGACTAAAGCCGAGAAAGCGCCGTTCATTCTCGGCGATCACCGCCAGCTCTTGCGCCAGATTGTGCAACCGCCACTGCGGATTGGCATCGCTGGCTTGGCGGAGCATAAGGGCGAGTTTATGGCTCAAGGCAAGCTCGGCTGGCTCGGCAAATAAATCACCCTGCAAAGTGAGCACCAATTGATCAATGGGCAATAGGATCGCATCTAACCAACGGTGCATTTGCTGGCGGAAGCGCGCCAGACGGTAATAGGTTTCCTGTTGGGCTAAAGGAATGGCGGGGCTTTCCTCGCCTTGCGGTGGGCAAATTTCTGCCAGCCAATCCTCGGCATAGGTTGGATAGAGATAGGTTTCGACTTGGGCACAGCGTTGGAGCAGGGTTTTGTCGCTGATGACTTGGCTGCGCAGAAGCGGGTCTTCATAATCCTCCAGGCGCCAGGCAACGTAGGCTGTAGCCAACTTATTGGCTGAGAGAGGATCGGCTAAGGCTTGCAAGATGTCCCGCAAGCGTTGGGCGGTGCGGCGGGTGGAAGCGCTGGAGCGCAGCAAGGAATCCTCAAAGGGGAGATTCTCCTTTTTTAGGGCTTCGACCACTTTAATCGCCAAGTCGTGGGTCGGCGCCAGCACCGCTACCGTCCAATCGGGATGCGCTGGCAGCCATCGTTTGAGGGAATGGACGATGGTTTTGATCTCCTCTTCCACTGTTTGTTTTTTCGGGTGAAGATGGATTTGAGCCGGGTCGTCCGGGGGATTGGGATGGGGGTCGTCGGCAGGCACAGGGGTAATGAAGGGCGGACCTTGCAAGCCATCCCGCACGGCTTGGATGGGGTGTTGGGTCATCGTCCAGCGCACCAATTGATTGGCTAACTCCATAATGCTCAGGGTGGAGCGACCGGAGTTGGGGAGATGGCGTTGGATGACACCCGCTTCGTGGACAAAGTGGCGCAGATATTTCGGATTGGCGGTGGTGAAGGTCTCGTAAATGGCTTGGTTGGGATCGCCAACGCGCACCCAGTTGCCGCTCTCCCCGACTAAGACACGCAAGATTTGCTCCTGCGTCCAGCTCGAGTCTTGGGCTTCATCTTCGAGGATATAGGGCCAGCGCTGCCGCAAACGCTCTAAAAGTTGCGTGTCCCATTGCAAAGCGTCATACGCCAGCCGCACCAGATCATCGAAATCCACGGCGCCACGGTAGGTGAGCGAGCGTTGATAGTCGGCATAGATGCTCGCCCCCATTTCCAGCAGAGGCAAAGGAAACGGCAGTTGGTCGAGCTTGGTGCGCAATTGACCCGGGGGCATGCGGTGGTCTTTGGCAAAGCGGATAAAGGCGGAGGCAATTTCTTGCACCAACTCCGGCAAGTCCTTGCGTTGGATTTTTCGCATCTCAGCAGGGGTGAGCGCTTCATCGAGGTAATCCAGCAACTGGTCGCCGTGTTGATGCAGCCAACTTTTCACAGCGCTCTCTAAGATGCGGTTGCACTCTGCCTCATCTAAAATGACAAAGCGCTCGTCTAAGCCAACCACTTCTGGGCGTTCGCGCAGGATATCATGCGCCAGACCGTGCAGGGTTCGCACGCGAAAGTTGAGCGGCAAGAGACCGCGCTGTTCCAACAAAGCGCGGATACGCTGGGTGAAGACATCCACAGCCGAATTGACCAACGTGACGATCAGGATTTCTTGCCCGCGTTGGAGCGTGGTATGGGTGAGCAGTTCGGCAGCCAGATAGGCAAGGGTGAGCGTCTTGCCGCTGCCGGGCACAGCCAACACGCCCATCTTGCCGCTGCGGTAGGCAGTTACTTCAAGTTGGGCGGGGCGCAGTTGGATGTTCATCGGGCAGGTCTCCGCAGGTCAGGGTTCATCAGATTGCCTGCACGAACCCTTCAAGGCTATCTTGCAAGACGCGCAAAAGCTCACCGCGCTGCTCGTAACCGCCCGCACTGTATTCCGAATAGCCCAGGTAAATTCGCTGGCGGCAACGGCGCACCAAGCCGAGCGTAATGCGCTGCAAGTTCTGCTCTGCCACTTGCGCCTCATCGTCAGCCGTCCATTGGCGGCCAGCTTGCCACCGCCGACTGAGCACATAGGGTTGGGTTAAGGGTTGAAACAGGCGTTCATACCATCCTGAACTGCCGATATCCAGCCAAAATTGCACCTGCACCGGGCGGTTGCTCAACAAAAACGTGTAGGCAGGGCTGATCAAAACGGTGTCCTCCTGCTCAGCTTGCCAACTGCGCAGGTATTGAGCGGCGATCAATCCCTCCTGCACCATGCGCAAATATTCGCGGTTGCGTTCTTCAAGGCTGACATTCATACTTTCACGAAAGGCAAGGCGAAATTTGCGGGCCGATTCTGCCAAATTTGCCGTCAGTTCTGCGGCGCGTTCGTTGTGATAGAAGCCATAGCCCGGCTGCGAGAGAATCTCGTCAAACAGGCGCACGAAGAAGATTTCCAGCTCTTCTGGTTCGGCAGCGCGCGCCTCTTCAAGCCAGCGGCGCAGACGCTCATAGCGTTCGCCAACCCGATAGGTCAGCCGCTCTTGGACGTCGGCTTGAATCTGTTCAAAGGAACTTAGACTCGGCAAGCCATCATTCTTGCGCGAGACAATGTTGGTCAGCAAGCAAGCCCGCACGGCATCCAAATCGTCAATGGCTTGCAGCAGGGCGGTCATCAGGTCAAAATCTTGAAAGGATTTGGGCGGCAGATACTGCGGGTAGGCTAAGGCTGCCAAGGTCAAGAGACAGCGGATAACCGCTTCTTCGCGCAATGCCCGCGAGGGGCGATGAGAACGCAACGGGATTTGACGCTTCTCCAACAAGTTGCTGAGTGAGAAGCGCAAGGCATCCGTGAGATACGGGGCGAGCAGGACGATTTCGGAAGGAGGAATGCCATCCTCTTGGATGCATCGCGTCACTTCATCGGCAACGCGCTCCAGCATTTGTGGGTAAAAGCGCTCGAAGAGCGGAATGACGGGCGGCGCTGGGGCTTCTGCGGCCGGGGGCGGGGGCGGTTGGCCGAATGTCCACAGGAGGGTCTGCTCCAGGCGTTGCAAGCAGGCATCGGTGACAAAAGAGGTCTCAAACGTTACCTGAACCTCGCAGGCGGACTTAAGCGCATAAGCCGAAAGCGGGTCGGCACCGAGAAAGACCCGATAGCCACCGCCGTGATCGTAAATCAGCCAGGCGGATTCGAAAGCCGGCAACCATTGGCGTAAGAGATCGTGCGAGACAGGAGCATCTTCCTCGATGTTATCGGCGATCAGATGGCGGTACTGCTGCTGCAGGGTTTCCTGGACGAGAGGGTTTTGCCAGAGATAGCGCACAAAGACTTCCACCTGCAGCGAGAAATCCAACAAATTGTGTTCTAGGCAGAACGACCGAAAGAGATTGGCGCAGGTTTGGGCATCGTCGTAAATGCTCAATTGCCCCGCACTGCCGCTCCAGGCGCTCTTCAGCCGTTCACCGATCTCGGTATGTGGAAAGCCGACCAGCGCAGCCTTATTGAGATTGTCTAGGATTTGGCTATAGAGGCGGTTGGGATGAACGTTGACCGACGCAAAGAATCCCTGCGCCAAGAGCGGTTCGACCAGTTTTGCCATAAAATATTGCGCTGTCTCCAACGTCAGGAAGACCGGCCATTCGTCAGGCTGTCCAAAACCGGCTTGTTCGACCACCAGCGGCCAAAAGGTCTCGATGGTGCGGCGTGCCAAGCCGCCCAGAGTCAGGATGTTGACGGCCCCGCCGGCCATCACGCCTGGCACGGCTAAGGCTTGGCGATAGGGTTGCGCCAAGGTGCGTTGAGGCACGTAAATCAGAATCTGATGGGCGGGAACACCATTTTCCATCAAAAACAGCAGCCGTTCGACAGCGGTGGTGGTTTTGCCGCACCCGGCTTTGCCCTCCAAAAAACAGTGCTCCCCAATTGGGCGTTGAACCATCTCGAGTTGTTGGGGGGTGAGCGTGAGCATATGCAAATTATAACGTTCTTCTGATGCAGAAACCGAAACATGCTGGTAAAATGAACAGCATGGAGTTGCCAATGAAGAAGACCATTTTGGGAATCATCCTGCTCAGTGTGTTCAGTCTGACCGTTCTCACCGCTTTTGAACCCTCGCCGCGAGCACAATTGACTATCGTCAACAAATCTGAAGTAAAGCTGGGCATCCAACTGATTGACCCACAGGACAAAGAAAATTTCTACTATCTAACCATCGAAAAGGGGGACCGCGCCGATCCAACCGAGAAAACCTTCGAGATCAAGCGAGCCATGTACTCGATGATCATTTACTACATAGAGACCTGGGATCCGGTTTATGGTTACCCCACTTGCGGCGGCCTGGTCTTAAGGTCTCGCTTGTTGGCGCGGGGCAAACAACGCTTGGTATTTACTAAATGCGGCGTGATGCCGGTTGACCCAGGCGAGCCAAAAATGATGAAGTTTTGGTTTTATACCCCCTTCTTCTACCCCTTCCGCTATGTGTACTAAGCCGTGTGCAAGCACGATTGGAGGGTCTTGTTAAGCGAGTTTCACCGTGGTTGATTAGCCGCGTCAGACGGTCGATGGCGCTAAAGGAACGCGTCTTCAAGTGAAAGATAAGAGTGCGCAAGCCTTAGCTTGCGCACTCTTTCTTATTATGGGGACGGACGAAGGTTTAGGGGCGTGTCATGCCGCTCACACTGCCGCCCACAGCTTGGATGCTATCGTAGAGCACCTGAAGGATGTATTTGGCGTTGTGAGCATAGGCGCCAGGATCCTTTTGTGCCCATTGATAGTTATAAGCTGCCCGCAACAGGTTGGGAGTCCAACTCTTGTAGGCGTTCGGGAAAACCGCCTCGCCGGGATCCACCTGTCCGTTGGCATTGGTGTCATTGAAGTAATACGGATAGACGTGTGGATCATAAACCAGCGGCGCACCGGCTTTGGTATTGGCGTACTCCTGAAGAGCGGCGTAGAGTTTTTCCATCATCGTTTCGACTTCGCCAGCCAGACCTTCGGTGGCATCGCCATCGCCATCGAAATCACCCTGTGTGTTCATGCGCAAGGCGCGCAGGTCAGCCATCGAATTGACGTTGGTGTGACAACTGCTGCACTCTTGGACATTCACTTTGAGGGCATGGGCGCTGTGGCATTGGATGCAGGTGCTGAATTTCTCCACATGTTGGAAGCGTCCAGCATATTGTTTGCCGCTGAATTGATAGGCACCCTTTGCCTCATCTCCAAACAGGGTAGCGCCGGCCGCAAAGTAGTGCGGGTTACGGAAGCTAAGCGCTTCAGAAACCTGATCGTTCTGGACACCCGCAGCCTGAATCGCACGATCAACGCTCACTGTGGACTCACGTCCTTGGTGGCAGTTCAGACACAGGTTGGCATCGGAGTTGCCAAAGTCCAATTTTGCCCCACTGGGGAAGGTCACTGCGCCAACCTCAAAGCGGGTGAAGGTGCTCAGGTCATTGTGGCAAGAGGCGCAGTTCAGCCCATTGGAAGGAGCCACGGCGATGTTGACGCCGTTCTTCAGGTAGGTCGGCAAGCCCGAGGCGCTGTGGCAGCGGGCGCAAGCACCTGGCACTTCGCCATCGGCATCCCAGTGCCGGAAAGCTTCCTCAGAACCGGCAAAGTGACCTGGATCGAGACGATGAGCGCTCTCCAAGCTGACTGGCGAGGACAGTTTGGTGTTCAAGTCCTCAATTGAGTCATAGAGCAACTGCACAATATATTTGCCGCCATGAGCGTAGGCTCCGGGGTCTTTCTTGGAGGTCTGGTAGTTATACGCAGCCTTGAGCAAGCGCCCCGTCCAGCTCTGGTAACGGTTGGGGAAGACCGCTTCGCTCTCATCGATCGTCCCATCTCCGTTGGTATCGGCGAAGAAGTACGGATAAGCCAGTTCGTTATAGCCAATGGCTTGCCCTGCTACTTCGGTAGCATAGGCTTGAATGGCGCTGAAGAGCATCGCTTGCAAGCCTTCAATTTCGCTGGCAATCCCTTCTTGGATATCACCATCGCCGTCGTAATCCGCCTCAGAGCCGGCCATGCGAATTTTGCGCACATCCTCTACGCTGGCAACCCCTTGGTGACACGTTGCGCAGGCTTCGAGCTTGAGTTGCAGGGTGTGGGAGTTGTGACAGCCAATGCAGGTGTCAAATCCCTCGACATGATCGTTCTTATAATCATAACGCTTGCCCTCGTACTCATAGCCGCCTTTGGTTTGCGTGCCATACAGAGTTGCTGCAGCAGCGTAGTAATGAATATTGACAAAGCCCAGCTCAGGGTTGGTTTTGTCCAGATCGTTAGTCAAACCAGCCTTCTCCAATGCCTCATCGACGCTTAGTTTGGAGGCACGCCCTTGATGGCATTGCATACACACGGCTTCGCCGCCCAAGCCAGTGACTTCAGCCCCAGACGGGAAGGTAACGCTGCTCATCTTCGCCGTGGCAGCATTATGGCAGGTGACACAGGTGACCGTTGTGCCCAACGGAGCAGGATTATCTACGCTTCCGGCGGCTGTACCATCCTCACCGAGAAAATCTAAAAAGCCGGCTTCTCCGTGACACTTAGCACACTCCACCGGAATCGCTTTCTCTTCGCTTTCGTTCCAGTGAGTGAAGGCTTCGGAATCGGCTTTGTTGTGTCCCGAGGCAGCCCACTGCTGATCAAAGGGCACTTGTTTGACCAGCGGTTCAACCACCGGCGGACAAGGTACAGCCGTTGGGCAGGCCGGCGCCTCTGCAGGTGCTTGGGCAGGTGCCTGAGTGGCTGGAGCCGGAGCAGC
>QEXX01000043.1 GCA_003130835.1 Anaerolineae bacterium
TCCTTCAACTCCTCAACTTCGCACCCAGTTCCTGCTCCAAGCGGCGCACGATGCGATGGCGGCTTTGGGCAACCTCTTCGTCGGTTAAGGTGCGGTCTTGCGCTTGATAGGTCAGGCTATAGGCAAGGCTTTTCTTGCCCGTTCCAATTTGCTCACCCCGATAGACATCAAACAGGCGCACCGCTCGCAAGGTCTTGCCCCCTGCAGAGCGGATACATTGCTCAATTCTTTCTGCGGTAACCTCTTCATCCACAATCACAGCAATATCTTCTAACACTGGCGGGTAAGCAGGCACCGCTTCCACTTCATAACGTTCAGGGATTGCCGCTAAAAGCGGGAGCAGATCGAGTTCAGCGGCCAAAAGCGGTGCTTCGGGCAGTTCAAAGCGCTCTTTGATCAGCGGATGCAACTCACCAAAGGTGCCCAGCCACTGTTCCCCTACAACCACCTGGGCGCATTTACCAGGATGAAAGGCAGGATGTTGGGCAGGTTCATAACGCACCTGCTGGACATGCACGGCTTGGAATAAGGCCTCGAATATCCCTTTCAGGTCATAGAAATCCATGTATTCCACGTCCGCTTTTTGCCAACCCTGCGGGTTGCGCGGACCGCAGAGCACTATGCCCAAGCGCCAGCGTTCTTCGGGCAATAACTCCGTTGTCGGACGCCAGTAGACGGTACCGATCTCGAACAAAGCCAAGCGAGGTTGATTGCGAGCATTGCGTTCGGCGGCTTCTAACAGACTCACCAACAAGCCCTGGCGTAAGATGGAACGTTCGGCGGAAATCGGATTCTTCAGTCGAATCGGCTCGGCTTGTCCGGGCGGTGGCTCGAAAACGAAGGGCAGGCGACTTTCGCGCTCAGCGGAGGTCATGCGGTAGGTGATCACCTCCTGCAAGCCTAACTGCACCAGCACATCGCGCACGCTTTCTTCGCGTTCACGTAGCGGATCGGATCGCTGGGGTGGGAGTTCATCTGCCAAGCGCGTGGTGGGGATGCGTTCATATCCGTAAATACGCGCAATTTCTTCCATCAAGTCAGCAACCCCAATCACGCCTTCACCAATATCGAGACGGTGGTCTGGCGGTTGGACGATCAACTGTTCCCCTTGTTGCTCAACCTGAAATTCAAGCCGTTCGAGAAGTTCTCTGATTTCCTGAGCGGTCAACGAAATCCCCAACTGCCGCTTGACCTCGGCTGCAGTCAGGGAAATGCTCGGTGCCTGATAGGGCTTAGGATAGGCATCCACAATCCCTTTGGCAACCGTGCCACCACTCCATTGGCGCATCAACTCCAAGCCGCGCAACAAGCCGCGTTCCGCCATCGCCGGATGCACGCCGCGTGAAAAGCGATAAGCCGCTTCAGAGGGCAAATTCTGGGCAAACACAGTGCGGCGGACATTGATCATATTCCAGGTCGCCGCTTCGAGCAGGACAGTACGGGTCGTCTCATCCACCTCGCTTTCTGCGCCGCCCATCACGCCGGCAAGCGAAAGCGGTCCCGCCGTATCGCACACCAAGACGGTAAAGTCATCCAAGACCCGCTCTATGTTATCCAGAGTGACCAAACGCTCGCCCGGCCGGGCTGGGCGGGTACTGATCAGCGGCGGTTTACCGTCGGCACGTTTGACCAATTTATCGTAATCGAAGGCATGCAGTGGCTCTCCTAATTCCAACATGGCATAGTTCGTGGCATCGACAATATTGTTTATCGGCCGCATGCCGGCTAGACGCAGGCGCCGTTGGATCTGATACGGGCTAGGGCGAATCTCCACCCCCTCGATCAAACCGAGCATAAAGCGCGGGTTGAGGTCGGGGTCTTGGATTTGAATGCTCACCCGCCCCTCAATCGCTGGTCCGTTCATCACCACTGAGAAGGAGGGCGGACGTAACGGTTGAGCAGTAATAGCTGCCACCTCGCGCGCCACGCCGTAGATGCTCGCTGCGCGGGCGATATTGGGCGTGATGGCAATATCCAACACCGCATCGCCCATGTAGTCCGCCAATGGCATTCCCACCGGCGCATCATCATCCAGAAAGATGATGCCCTCGTGGTCATCCGAAATGCCCAACTCTTTCTCGGAACAAGCCATCGAATACGATTCGACACCGCGAATTTTGGCGCGCTTGAGCGTGGTCAGCACTTGCCCAGGCTGATGGCCGTCATAAATGCGGGCGCCTTCTTTGGCATACGCCACTTTGATCGGCTTCGGTAAGGGGCCCTTGCCCTTGTAGGGGAAGAGATTCGGGGCACCGGTCAAGACGGTGTGAATCGTCTGCCCGTCATCCAACTGGCAAAGCACTAAGCGATCGGCGTTAGGATGAGGATGGACTTCATAGATCGCCCCAACCACAATTTTGTCTGGGTCCCATTCCAAACCGCTGATCTTGATTTCCTGCCGCTGAGCGGCTTGAGCAGCAGCTCGCGGCATCGGTAAGCCAACATAGCGAATTTCCTCGACCTCCAAGCCGGCCATGGTCAAGGCATGGGCTAGCTCTTCTAAAGGTATCGAGAGGTCAACGAATTCCTTAAGCCAAGAAATGGGTACTTTCATACAAACTGCTCCAAAAAACGAAGGTCATTGCCGTAGAAATAACGAATGTCTTCGATGCCATAGCGCAACATGGTAATTCGCTCGACCCCCATCCCAAAAGCAAAACCGGTATATCGGGTGGGATCATAGCCACCGTTTTCCAAAACCACCGGGTGCACCATGCCACAGCCGAGGATCTCCAGCCATCCGCTGCGTTTACACACGGTGCAGCCCACTCCGCCGCAGACAAAGCATTCAATATCCATCTCGGCGCTCGGTTCGGTGAAGGGAAAGTGCGAAGCGCGAAAACGGCTGCGCACCTCTTTGCCAAACATCCGCTGGGCAAAGTCGGTCAGGGTGCCCTTCAAGTCGCTAAAGGTGATTGCCTTGCCCACCGCCAACCCTTCGACCTGCTGAAATTGAATCTCGGAGCGGGCGGTGATTTGCTCATAGCGGGCGCACATGCCGGGCAAAACGATGCGCACGGGTGGCGGATCCGAAGGGTTTAGGGCTGCAAACTCCCGCATTGCCCGAATTTGACCCGGCGAGGTGTGCGTGCGGAATAGGATAGGATTATCTGGCGGATGGGGCAAGTCGAGATAAAACGAGTCCTGCATTTCGCGCGCCGGATGATGGGGTGGGAAGTTTAGGAGTTGAAAATTGTATTCATCGCTCTCGATATCGCGCGAACGATAGACTTGAAAGCCCATCTCAGCAAAGATGGCAAAGATGCGCCGCAAGGTCTGATTGAGCGGGTGCAAGCGCCCGCGCACTAGCGGCCTGCCGGGCAGCGTGACATCTAAGCGCTCGCTTTGCAAGGCACGCTGTAATGCCGCTTGGCGCAGGGCTTCCATTTTTTGTTGATATGCCTCTTCCAAGGCACGTTTGACCTCGTTGGCGCGCCGCCCCACCGCAGGGCGCTCTTCTTTTGGCAAGCTCCCCAAACCATCAAAGACGCGCATCAAGGGGGAATTGCGCCCCAGATAACTTACCCGCCAAGCTTCCAACGCCTGTTCTTCTGTGATCGGCTGCAGAGCGGTCAGAGCCTTTTGTTCGATTTCATTGAGTTGATCCAACATCAGAACCTCCAAAAACAAAACATCTCGTCCGCTCAGGGACGAGATGTAATCTCCCGCGGTACCACCCCGCCTTGCTTGCCATGAGCAAGCCACTCAGCCACGCCTCGCATTCGGTAAACTCCAATCACCAAACGCTTGACGTGCCTCGAGATAACGCTGAGGAAGCGTTGCGGACTACTGGCTGTGTTTAGCGTTCACCCGCAAAGCTCGAGAGGGAACTTCGGCGAAATTTCACCTGCCAAGGGTCTCAGTCAACGCCCTTGGCGCCCTGTTGGCTACCTTTCACCTACTTTCCTCTGTCATCGCTTATGGATTGTTCCCACGAACGCCCTAATTATCCCTAAATCTGATGGCTTGTCAAGAGGCAACCCGCAAGGATTGCACCGAGAAGCTTTGGATGCGGATGCAAGCTGCCTGATGGCTTGGACTGGCAGCAAAAAAAGGTGGGTCTTTTAACTGACACTCTGGAATGGCTATTGGGCAACGTGGATGAAAGCGACAACCGCTTGGAATTTGAGTCGGGTTGGGCGTTTCACCCTGTAAAATGATGCGCTCGCGGCGCAGGCGTGGGTTGGGCACCGGCACGACCGAGAGCAAGGCTTTCGTGTAAGGATGCATTGGAGATTGCAACACCTCTTGCGTGTTTCCAATCTCGACGAACCGACCCAAGTACATCACTGCGATGCGATCGGCGAAGAAAGCTACGGTACTTAAGTCGTGGGTGATGAACAAAATGCTCACCTGGCGTTGTTTTTGCAAATCGCGCAACAAATTGAGGATCTCGGCGCGGATCGAGACGTCCAACATCGAAACCGGTTCATCGGCAATCAGCAAATCCGGCTGTAAGATCATCGCTGCTGCAATCACCACCCGCTGACGTTGACCGCCGGAAAGTTCATGCGGAAACCGATAGAAGAAATCTTCAGCGGGCCGCAAACCGGCTCCTTCTAATGCAGTGCGCACCCGCTCCAGGCGTTCGTCCCGCCGCCTAGCCATGCCATGCACGATTAGCGGCTCGGAGACGATTTCCAAAATCGTTGCGCGCGGGTTCAGCGACTCATAGGGGTCCTGAAAGATCATCTGGGCTTGTTGGCGCAGCAGTTTCAAGGACATGCGAGGTAGGGTTTGTTGTTCACGAGTGCCAACGCTTCCCGACTCGAAGGGAATCAAACCTACCCGAGCGCGACGTTCGAGCGCACCGACTTCGCGCCCTTCAAACAAAATCTGTCCGGCAGTTTGTTCTTCCAACCCGATCAAGGTGCGTGCAATGGTCGTTTTACCACAGCCTGACTCACCCACCACCGCTAAAACCTCGCCGCGATTCAACGTGAAGGACACCCCATCCACCGCCCGCACCACTTGGGCAGGGCGCCGCAACAACCAATCCCCCCAAGAACGGCTGACAGGAAAATGCTTAACCAATTGGTTGACGCTCAGCAGCGGCGTTTCGTTCATATAGAACCAGCGTTGGGACTTTTCCCTTCTAACAAATGACAGGCGGCATAATGCTTTTCGGCGACTTGTCGTAGGGGTGGCGCTTCGTGCCGACAACGATCAAAGCGGGCAAAACAGCGTGGCTCAAAGCGACAGCCAGGCGGTAGCTCAGTGAGACGCGGCGGGGTTCCCGGAATGGAGGCAAGGGTTGAGCTTGGATGATGAAGATCGGGAAACGACTCAAGCAATTTTTGGGTATAAGGATGTTGGGGAGAGTTATAAATCTGATCCACACTGCCGCTTTCCACCACTTTGCCGCCGTATAACACGACCACCTGATCGCACAATTCGGCAACCACACCGAGATCGTGCGTGACCAAAACAATCGCCAACCCAAGCTTTTTTTGGATGTCCTTGAGCAATTCCAGAACTTGGGCTTGAATCATCACATCCAACGCTGTCGTTGGCTCATCGGCAAACAGCAGGCTAGGCGAGCAAGCTAAAGCCATAGCGATCATGGCGCGTTGGCGCATTCCACCCGAAAATTGAAAGGGATATTGACGGCCGCGCTGGGGAGCAATGCCCACCAAGTCAAGCAATTCATGCACCCGCTGCCGGGCTTGTTCACGTGGCATCAGCCGATGCAAAAGAATCGCCTCCAAGATTTGTTCATCAACACGCAAAACGGGATTGAGGGCATTCATGGCACTTTGGAAGATTAACGCCAATTCCTTCCAGCGATAGGCACGCATTTGTTGCTCGCTCAGGCTAAGCAAATCCACGCCCTTGAAAAACACCTGTCCGCTGAGGCGGGCATTAGGGGGCAGCAAGCGCAAAATGGACAATAAAGTTGTGCTTTTGCCACAACCCGATTCTCCCACCAAACCAACCGTTTGATAAGGATAGACATCGAAGGAGACATCTTCCAATGCACAGGCATACGTCTTGCGGTTCACTTCAAAGAGCGTGGTCAGATGACGTACTGAAAGCAACGGTTCAGGCTCGGTCACTTTCGTTCCCCATGCTTCAGGATGCGCGCTTCCCCCTCCAAATGATGACCACTTAAGCGGGGATTGAGCATCTCTTCGAGGACGTTGCCCAGCAGGACACACCCCAACGAAACCCAAACAATCGCTAATCCCGGCGGCAGATAGAACCACCAAGCCCCATTGCTGATCGCGTTGCGGTCAAAGGCAAAGTTCAACATCGTGCCCCAAGACGGTTTGGTTGGGTCGCCTAAACCCAGAAAGGCTAACCCCGACTCGATCAAAATAGCTGTCGATAAGATGAGGACGGTATTGGCAACGATGAGCGGCAGCACCTGGGGCAGGATATGCCTGCGGATGATGTGGGCATGACCAGCCCCGATGGCGCGCGCCCTGGCGACGAACTGGCGTTCTTTGATGCTTAAGACTTGTGAGCGCACCAAACGGGCGGTGCTGGTCCAGTACAACAGCCCAATGACCAAAATCAAGACCGTGAGAGGCGAGATTTTGAGTTGCATCTGACGGATGGTTGCCACCAAGACCAACATCAAGGGCAGATCAGGGATGACCAATAGGACATCGGTCAGGCGCATTAAGAAGTTATCCAGCCAACCCCCAAAATAGCCAGCCAAAATGCCCAAGAAGCTCCCAACGAACATGGCAATAAAGCCAGCCAGAAAGCCCACAGTGAGAGAACTGCGCGCCCCATAAACCAGTTGTGCCCAGACATCGTGTCCGCCGTCATCGGTGCCCAGTGGCGGATGGACGGACGGGGGGGCAAAGGTAAGTCCGCGCCCGTTTGCGTCCCGAATCACTTGCTGGGGATGGTAAGGTGTCAACCATGGAGCAAGGATAGCAACCGCCAGCGCCGAGAGCACCAAACCCAAGCCAATTAACCCCATGCGGTTCCTGCGGAAGGATTGCCACAGTTCACTGAGATTGCGCTTCAACCGCTGCCACGTTTCCATCAAATCGTCCTTCTGCTAACTGGACTTAACGCGTGGATCGAGAAGAGTGTAGAGAATATCGGCAAGCATATTCGCAAGGATGACACTGACTGCCAGCAAGAGAAAGGCGCCTTGCAAAAGGGGATAATCTTGCTTGGTGAGCGCAGTTTGGAAGAGCTTTCCCAAGCCATCATACGAAAATACAGTTTCAATATAGATAGCGCCGGAAACGGTGAAGCCGAGGTTCAGGGCGATAATGGTCACAATGGGCAGCATGGCGTTTTTCAGGGCATGGCGCCACAGGATTTGCCATTGGCTTAACCCCTTGGCTTTGGCAGTCAAGATGTAGTCCTCACTCAGGGTTTCGACAATGGAGGAACGCATGATCAGCATATATTCCCCCAGATAAAGGATGGTGAGGGTTAAAGTCGGCAGCACTAAATGAGCCGCAAGATCAGGGAGAACGGTATGCAAGGGTTTGCCAACATTTTGAGGGCTGAGAATACCGCCGGTGGGTAAGCCCAGCCAAGTGCTGCCGGCTGCTAACAGGATAATTCCCAGCCAAAAGGTTGGCGTCGCCCAAGCAATGAGAGAAAAGGTCAGTGCCGCGGCATCCAGAGCAGTTTTCCGTTTCCATCCCGCCAGCAATCCGAGAACGACTCCAAAGACTATAGAGAGGATTTGCCCCAGTCCAATCAGCAGGATGGTATTCCACAACTTCGACCACAGGATTTCTGCCACCGGGCGACGCAACGACCAAGAAACGCCCAAATTGCCGCTTGCCCATTGTTTCATGGTCATCAGAAACTGATCGGGAAAGACCGGCTTATCTAAACCGAACTGCTCGCGCAGCGATTGTTGCACCTCGGCTGAAATTTTGACATTGCGCCCAATGACCGCTCGCACCGGGTCACCCGGCAGCACACGAAACAGGACAAAGTTGATGAGAATCACGATGAAGATTGTCAACAGCGCAAAAGCGAACTTACGAAGCAGGTAATGACTGCTGCTCATTGCTTTTTCTGTGACAACCCAGCCGACCGTTTAGCGCAGCGGCTCAACGTTCATCAGCGATTGAAAACTATCGATCCCTAAAACCGACTCGATGAAACCGGTAAAATGATCGGAGCGGTAGGCTTGCAGGATATTGCCGTACCAAAGCACGATATAAGGACGGTCATTAAAGACGATCTCTTGCATCTTCCAAACAATTTTTTGGCGTTCTTTCGGATCGATTGCCTTTTGTTGCTCAAGATATAGGCGATCGTATTCCGGGTTCGAATAACCGCTATCGCTCCAGCCACCCTCAACGTATTGCTCACTGGTTAAAACGCTGAGCATGAAATCGGGATCGGGATCGGCGCCCCAGCCCCAAATGACCAAATCGTAATCGGCATTTGGGTTGGTTGCAACGACAAGGCTATCCGGATCGACTGCCTCGGGGGTCGCCTTGATGCCAACCTGAGCCAACCAGTTGGCGATCATCTCAGCCGTGCGCGGATAGTTAGGTTGATCGGAGGGGTATTGTAGGCGCATCTCTAAGCGCACATCACCTTTGGCACGCACCCCGTCGCTCCCCATGAGATAGCCGGCTTCTTCAAGGATGCGATTTGCCTCATCTAAGTCGAACTTCACATCCTGGATGTCCGAATTGAACCAGAACCCGCCACCCAGCGTGGGAGGAATGATGGAAACGCCTGGAATACCGTTGCCTTGTAGCACCACATCCACCAGGTCTTGTTTATCGATGGCGGTGGCAATCGCCAAGCGCACTTGGGCATCTTCTAAACCTTTATTGCGGTTGGGAGTCGGTTCATGATCTGGCGGAGCAGAGTTGATAATCAGCTCGGTAATCGAGCGCCCTGGTAAGGAGATGGCTTTGACATTCTCAAAGGCGCTCACGGCGGCAAAAGCG
This sequence comes from Anaerolineae bacterium, assembly GCA_003130835.1. Taxonomy (GTDB): domain Bacteria; phylum Chloroflexota; class Anaerolineae; order Anaerolineales; family UBA4823; genus NAK19. Next base: position 8,895 of record QEXX01000043.1, read on the forward strand.
CTATCGGGGACTTCCCCAATCAGGTCAATATCGCCGACTTTAAGGGCTTGAATCATGGCATCGCTGTTGTCAAAGGTCTGATAGATCACCCGGTCGATTTTTGCCTGTCCGTCAAAATATTCGCGGTTGGTCTCGAGGACAATAATACGCTGATCCTTATCTAAGGAAGCCAACTTGAAAGGACCCGTGCCAATGGCGTTGAAATTGGTAAAATTCTGCAACTCTTCGGGGGTTTTGAACCCCTCAAAATCTGGGGGATAAACAATGTAGAGGAATGACACCCGATAAGCCATATTGCTAATGGGATATTCGGTTTGGATTTCAATCGTGTTCTCATCGACTTTGCGAGCTTCGACAAAGCCGGCGACATAGCCGGAATTGGTCACCCAACCATCTGGATTTTGGATAAAGGCGTTGAGATTCCAAACAATTTGGTCGGCCGTCAGAGGCTCACCGTTATGCCAACGCACGTTTGGACGTAGCTTAAAGGTCCACGTTAAGCCGTCCTCGGACACATCCCATGATTCGGCGAGCAATCCCACATACTCCCCGCTCTGTGACTCGGTCGCAAGCGTAGAATAGATATAATCAAACATCGTATACGATTCGGTCAAGAAGGCATAGGCAGGATTTAAGGTGTCGGGAAAGCCAGGCCAGCCGACGTGTAAGGTCACCGCTTCCTGAGCAGCGGAAGCTTGTGTGGCAGCTTGGGGTGAAGTCACCGAAGTTGTTTGAGGAACAGCAGTTTGGGGAGAAGCGCAGGCAGATACTATCGCCGCAAATAAAAGGAAAAGGACAAGAATACGAGACATAATCACCTCTTTTTCTAAGTAAAACGGAGAGCGACCATTGGCATGATGAAAATTTAACGACTTAACAACTCACCTTACGCGGTAGCACGAGATTTATCTCGTGGTTTCAGGCGACATGCATGTCGCTTACGCGGTAGCACGAGATTTATCTCGTGGTTTCAGGCGA
>QEXX01000009.1 GCA_003130835.1 Anaerolineae bacterium
GCTTTTTCGATCACAGCAGCAAAAGCTTCCGAAATTTTTGGATTTCTTGCCCGCACTTTGGTTAATTCTGCTTGCCCCATCAACCTTGCCAAGCCGTCTTCCGGTAAATGGCCGGTGACTGCAGCATATAACGTTGCACCAAGCGAATAGATATCCGAACGATGGTCGGTGCGGGCGGTGCCATACTGTTCAGGCGGTGAATATCCGGGGGTCATTGCTCTTGCCCCGGTCGTGGTTACCTGATTCCCCTCAAGGATCTTTGCTAAACCGAAGTCAACCAGATAGACGTGCCCATTTGGGGAAATCTTCACATTGCCCGGCTTGATATCACGATGAACTATTGGTTCGGTGCGAGAGTCAAGATACGTTAATGCATCACAGATTGCAACCCCAATCTGAACTGCTTCTTCCTCAGAAATAACCCCTAAGCGCTCCATCCGTTCACGGAGATCTTCCCCCTCTACGTAATCCATGACAAGATATTGCCCCTGCCCTTCGATGATAAAGTGATCGGTTACTCGGGTTAGATTCGGATGGCGAAGATTAGCAAGAATGACCGCTTCCCGATGAAACTGTTTGGCGTATTCTTCGGTTGTAAACAGATTTTCTTTCAGTGCAACCTCAACCCCTAAGTTTTCATCAATGGCGCGATAGACGGCACCCATCCCCCCTTGACCAAGGATTTCGATGATTCGATAACGCTGATTGACTAATGCACCGCGTTCAAGCACCATGGGAATCGTTTGGTTGAACCAAGATTTTTAATGACTATCTTACCCTTATCATCAGAATATGCAAGTAAAAAATAGTTAAAATTTTTGCTTCGATGACTTATTAAATATCTAAGTTTCTAACTTCACGGGCATGGGTTTGAATAAAGCGGCGGCGGGGTGGAACAGCTGCTCCCATTAACATATCAAATGTCCGATCCGCTTCAGCAGCGTCATCAATGGTGACTAAGAGCAGTGTTCGCTTGGTGGGGTCCATGGTGGTTTCCCAAAGCTGAGTTGGGTTCATTTCTCCCAATCCTTTAAAACGCGAGATGACCGCTTTTTCTGCTCCATTACCCAAGTCTTCTAAAATTTTGTTCTTTTGTGCCTCTGAATACGCATAAAGGGTTTGATTTTTATGTACGATCCGATAGAGCGGCGGTTGCGCAATATACAAATGTCCTTCCTCGATGAGCGGTTGCATATAACGGAAGAAGAAGGTTAACAAAAGGGTACGAATGTGAGAACCATCCACATCTGCGTCCGTCATGATAATCACCCGACCATAGCGTAAACCCGCCAAGTCAAAGTTATCACCAATGCCCATGCCAAGAGCAGAGATCAGCGCTTTAACCTCATTACTGGCTAAGATTTTATCCAAACGAGCGCGTTCAGTGTTGAGAATTTTCCCTCGCAAAGGTAAAACAGCTTGAAAGTGACGGTCCCGAGCTTGCTTGGCACTTCCTCCTGCTGAGTCACCCTCGACGATAAACAATTCTGTCTTCTGTGGATCCCGCTCAGAACAATCTGCCAATTTTCCCGGTAGGGTTAAGCTTTCTAATGCCGATTTGCGAATGACCAAATCGCGTGCCTTGCGGGCAGCATCGCGTGCCCGCGCCGAGGTAAGGCATTTTTGGACGATTGCCTTGCCAGCCGAGGGATTCTCTTCTAAAAAGGCACTAAAGGCTTCGCCTACCACTTGCTGGACAAGGGTTTGCACTTCAGCATTCATCAGCTTGACTTTCGTCTGACTTTCAAATTGTGGGTCAGGATGCTTGACGCTGATAATTGCCGTTAAGCCTTCGCGCGTATCATCCCCGGTGAAGTTAGGGTCGTTTTCCTTTAGTAGGTTATTCCGTCTGGCGTAGTCATTGATCGTACGAGTGATCGCCGAGCGTAAGCCCGTCAGGTGTGTTCCACCATCAATTGTGTTTATGGTATTTGCAAAAGAATAGACCGACTCTGCGTAAGCATCGGTGTACTGGATAGCAGCGTCAATGGTTATGCCTTCGACTTCCTTTTCAACGTGTACAACCGGATGAAGTACCTGGCGATTGCGATTGAGATAGCGAACAAAAGAGGTAATTCCCCCCTCAAAATAGAAGGTCATCTCATGCCCACTGCGTTCATCGAGGAAGTAGATGGTTACCCCGCGAGTAACAAACGCCATTTCTCGAAAGCGTTGCACAAGCGTATCAAAGCGGTAGTCTAAATCTCCCTTGAAAATTTCCTCGTCGAATCGGAAGGTAGTTTTCGTGCCGGTTTGTGATGGCTCGACGTTGCCAATGACCTGCACCGCAGTCGTTGGCACACCCCGCTCGTAGCGTTGAAAATAAATTTTACCCTCGCGCTTTACTTCGACCTCACACCACCTTGAAAGCGCGTTCACCGCTGATACGCCTACACCATGTAAACCGCCCGATACCTTATACCCTCCGCCGCCAAATTTTCCCCCAGCATGCAGGGTCGTCATAACAACCTCAAGAGCTGGTTTCTTCATTTGGGGATGAATATCCACCGGAATCCCTCGTCCATTGTCGGTAACGCTAACACTGCGATCAGGGTGGATTACAATTTCAATGCGATCACATGCACCAGCTAAGGCTTCATCAATGGAGTTATCGACTACTTCGTAGATCAGGTGATGTAAAGCCTTGATATCTGTACCGCCGACATACATGCCTGGTCGGCGGCGCACAGCTTCGAGTCCCTCTAAAACTTGAATATCTTTTGCTTCATAAGAAACCGGGTTACCTTTTACCACAAGGCCTCCTTCATTACACCCTTAAGAAGATGGAGAAACCGTCTCTAACTTTTGCATAACTGTCTCCACCCAAAGCTTTGCATCTCGATAATAAACAAAGGTGGTCGCCAAAAGTGCGCTAGTTATAAATCCATGCCCAGCAATACCAATTAACATCATCCACGAGGTTTCTTTCGGCAATCGCCAAATCACATCGAAGGCTTCCCCAACTACAAATATAACTACGAAAAAGAGTAACGTCTGCAGAAATGTGAAGCGGGTCAATTGAATGCTCTGCTTGATGGCATTCCAAACATCAGCCCGATGAACAAAAATGCCGTGAGGAGAGAAAATCAACGGAAAAAGCAACCAAATTAGAAAGCCCATCATAACCAGGATACCCAATTGGGCTGCAGCTAAATTCCCAAAGGTCAAGAAGGAAATGAGACAACTGCACGGTAAGGCTACCATCGCAATAATCGTAAACCAAAAGACAGTGAGCAAGAATAGGTGTATGCCATTGCGCAACCAGGATTTTATCGAATCGACCCAATCAATCCAACCATTGACTGAAACCTGTGCTACAAGACTAAAATAAATGCTTGCTGCCAGGATACCCAAGATCGAACAGGTAGCCCATGCAAGAAGGACAGTCCCTAAAGAGCTAGCCTGAATGATCCATGGTTCGCTCAAAGGCGAGTGAACCGGCTGAACCCCAGCCATCAAGCTAAATACGCCAACCGGATAGGTACGCAGGAACACAAACAGGTTAAACCGTTCTCCAATGGTACTCCAGACCATTTGCCCAACTCTTAGAGCATCTTCATTTGGCATGGATCCACTCGAGTAAAATTCATTCCAAGCAGATAGCAATCCTTCTATCAAGCGAGTAATCTTTAGGTGGGGTCCTAGCCACAAAAAAACATCGAGGATAACTGGAAACAAGATGATGTATAAGTGATTAGCAATCGAATCGAAGCCTTTGCGAAAGGACCCGATGATATTCGGAAGTCCAGTTTTTATCGGCTCATTCTGAATATTCATATCTAAAGATTCTACCATATCCAACTTGGAAATCCGTTATCCGGGTGTAAAATCGGTTACTAAGCTGGCGAAAAGGCTGTTACAATCAAATCTAAGCTTGGAGGTTTATGACATCTGCAGAAATCTTAACTATCGGAACCGAGATCCTCTTAGGTGAAATTACCGATACCAACGCGGCTTATCTGGCTCGAAAACTACGTGAAATTGGCTTGGATGTTTATCGTAAAACCACGGTTGGAGATAACCCTCAGCGGATTGCTGCTTTTATCCGTGAAGCCTTTACACGCTGCCAAGTCATCATTGCAACGGGAGGCTTAGGACCAACTGTTGACGACCCCACCCGCGAAGCCGTCGCTCTAGCCTTTAACGTCGAACTCCAATATCACCCTACCTTATGGGAACCGATTCAAGAGCGATTTCGCCGCTATGGACGAACACCAACTGAGAATAATCGCCGTCAGGCATATCTGCCGCAAGGCGCTACACCGATCGAAAACCCAGTAGGAACCGCCCCGGCCTTTCTCATGGATCGAGAGGGGAAGATCATCATTTGTTTACCCGGTGTTCCCAGGGAAATGGAATTCTTAATGGAAAACCATGTAGTTCCATACCTCAGAAACCGTCTGCAGCTTAGAGAAATTATTAAGACCCGTATCCTTCATACAATTGGTGTTGGCGAATCGCTCATCGATAGTCAGATTGCCGATTTAGAAACCTCGCCAAACCCAACTGTTGGATTGGCTGCCCATGCTGGACAGGTTGATATTCGCATCGCTGTAAAAGCAGAAAGCGAAATTGCAGCCGACCAGCAGATTTGGCAAATGGAACAGGAAATTCGCAAGCGATTAGGGAATTGGATTTATGGGGCGGACAACGAGTCCATTGAAAAAATTGCCTTACAAACCCTAAAAGCTAAGCAATGGCGATTGGCAACCTGCGAATGCGGTACCAATGGGATGCTGCTTGCACGTTTATCCCCCTTTGGGGAGCCTTTCATTGCGGCCCAATATCTACCTTCTCCCATACCACCCGAGCAATTTTTTGCGCAAACTGCAACCTTTCAACAATTTGCCGCTGCTGAATGCGGTTTAGGAGTCCTTGTGGTTGCCAACCCGCCCGCTCAGGAAGTCTATCTGCACTTGATCACCCCCACCACCCAACAGACCTTTATAAAACCCTATGGTGGTCCAGCACAAAACGCCCCTCGTTGGGCTGTGCATCATGCTTTGGATATCCTACGCAATTTGTAGAAAGGGAAAACCGTGGAAACTCAAAAAATACCTGCCGACCTGCTCTTGACAAATGCAATTGTCCTCACCATGGACGAGCAACTCACTCACTATGAACCTGGTGCAGTTGCCATACAAGGAGATCAGATTCTCGCCGTGGGAGACGAAAAAGAGATCCTAGCTCACTACCACTCAAACAATCAAATCGATTGCGAACACAAAGTGCTGATGCCAGGGTTGATCAATGCTCACACCCACGTCCCAATGACTCTGTTACGCGGTTTGGCAGACGATCTACGCTTGGATGTTTGGCTCTTGGGATATATGATGCCGGTCGAACGCGAATTCGTCTCGCCCGATTTTGTCGTCCTCGGCACTAAACTCGCAATAGCAGAAATGATTCGAAGCGGCGTAACTTGCTTTGCAGATATGTATTATTTTGAGGAAGAGATTGCCAAGACCACCGCAGAAGTGGGAATGCGAGCCATCTGTTCCCAGACGGTACTTAAATTTCCTGCTCCGGATGCGCCTTATTACGAAGAGTCTTTAGCGATTGCGCGCGATTATATCCGCCGCTGGGTTGGACATCCACTCATCGTGCCATCTGTGGCACCCCATGCTCCCTATACCTGCACAGAAGAAATCCTGCGCGCTACTGCCGAATTAGCTCAAGAATTTGACGTACCCCTCCACACCCATCTTGCCGAGACCGCCAATGAAGTTGAAGAGTCACGCGCACAGCATGGGATGCCGGTCATCCCCTATGTGAAGAAACAGAATCTTTTCGAAGCGAAGGTATTAGCCGCCCACTGTGTTCATATTGACGATGGCGAAATGCACACCCTGCGTCACCATAACGCTGGCGTCGCTCATAATCCATCTTCGAATCTGAAATTGGCGTCAGGGTTTGCCCCAGTGCAGAAAATGCTGGATTTAGGACTACATGTTGGAATAGGCACTGATGGGCCAGCCTCCAACAACGATCTCGATATGTTTGAGGAAATGCGGCTGGCTGCTTTGCTGGCAAAAGGGGTTAGCAATGATCCCACGGCTCTACCCGCCCATCGTGCCGTGAGCATGGCAACTCGCCTCGGAGCTAAGGCTCTCCATATCGACCATCTAACCGGTTCTCTTGAAGCAGGAAAGCGTGCTGACTTAATCTTGGTGGACATCAATTCTATCCACAATGTGCCTCACTTCCGTCGGGATGAGCAGGCGGTTTACGCCCAGTTGGTTTACGCAGCCAACAAGAATGATGTAACCGACGTTATGGTCAACGGAAAATGGTTAATGCGAAATCGTCAACTAATCGGCTTAGACGAGGCTGAGCTTCGCAAGCAGGCTCAAGATTATGCCCGAAAAATCGACCTATTCCTTATTAAACGCGAACAATCCATACTCTCTAAACTCATCGCCATCGGTGGTGCAACCGAAGCTGAAAGTTTTGAAGTACAAGTGAAAGTGCAAATTCAGGACCCCCAACCGGTTTTAGAAGCAATTTCTCACAATGATCTGGAGATTCTTTATTTTCGCCATTATCACGAGTATGATACGTATTTCTTCTTCGCTGACCCTCAGCAGGGATACCTGCGCTATCGAGAAGATGAAATGTTGGACGAAAAAGGCAATATCACCAATGTCCGCTATCGTCTCACCCTACTCGGTCATCCCCGCGAAGCACGCTTTGATGGCGATGTTTTACTCTCACGCAGCCGTTACATTGCTCCAGCTACGCACAGTTTGCGTTTCTACCGCGAATACTTTAAACCCATTCAAGAAGTCTCGATCGTAAAAGATCGTCTGCGTTGGCGGGTGTTGTTTCAGGGCACAGAGGTCTACATTAACCTCGATCACTTAGAAAACCCAAGTTTAGGGTATTTCTTGGAAGTCAAAAGCCGCACCTGGAGTAAACGTGACGCAGAATATAAAGCTGAAATCGCTGCCAACCTGATTCGTCTACTCGGTGGCTCGCCTGAAAACAACGTCACGAAAGATTACATCGAAATGATCTATTCAGCCTAGATACACGGTTTTTCGATGACTTCTACAATCGATGCCTCAGAAATCGAATTTGTGACCTCCCTAGCCCAAAAGGCAGGTAAATTATTGCTGGAGTATTTTCAAAACGGGAAGCTCTCCCTTCGCCGCAAGCAAGATCACACGCTCGTTACCCAAGCTGACCTCGCAGCAGATGAGTATATTCATACAGCCATTCAGAAAAATTTTCCGAACGAGTTCATCTTGAGCGAAGAGCTCTCCCCCATTATCTCGGTTACCTCTTCTAAAGGATGGATTGTGAATCCCCTCGATGGTACCACAAACTTTGCCTTAGGGTTGCATTATTGGGGAGTTCTTATCAATCGCATTGAGAATGGCATGCCGATATTTAGCGTCCAGTATTTTCCAGCTTTAGACGAACTTTATCAAGCCCAATTGGAAGAGCCGTCGAAGCTAAATCAACAGGTAATTCACGTTGAAGATGCAACCCAAGATCAAAAAATTTCCTTCTTCTCTTGCTGTTCCCGCGCCCATCGGAAGTATGAAATCAACCTTCGCTACAAAACGCGCAACTTGGGCAGCGCCGCTTATTCCCTGGCAAGTGTTGCACGAGGTGCAGCTCGCCTTGCCTTCGACGCCCAAGCCAAAATTTGGGACATCGCCGGAGGATGGGTACTGGTTCCTCAAGCGGGTGGTGTTATCGGAAGCTTGAATAACGTTTCACCTTTCCCGGTGAAAAACGACATCGATTATTCTGCCCAGGATTATGCCGTTTTGGCAGCCGCCTCCCCCTTATACTTCCAAGAAGGTTTGGATAAAATCCATTTGAAACAACCTTAACAATCAACAAAAGGAGTAAAACTATGGAATATCGTTTTCTAGGTAAAACCGGTTTAAGACTATCCGCATTATCTTTTGGATCATGGGTAACCTTCGGCGACCAAGTCAACGAAGACACCGCCTATGCCTGCATGAAAGAGGCTTACGAAGCGGGCGTTAATTTCTTCGATAACGCCGAAGTTTACGCAAAAGGGAAAGCCGAGATTATGATGGGAAACATCATTAAGAAAGCTGGCTGGAAACGATCCGATCTGGTGATCTCGACCAAAATTTTCTGGGGAGGAGAAGGCCCAAACGACCGAGGCTTATCCATGAAACATATCATGGAAGGCATGAATGCTTCTCTCAGGCGTCTTCAAATGGATTATGTCGATTTGGTCTTTTGCCATCGTCCAGATCTTTACACGCCCATTGAAGAAACTGTTTGGGCTATGAACTTGCTCATCCAGCAAGGAAAAGCTTTTTACTGGGGTACGAGCGAATGGAGTGCAGCTCAAATCATGGAAGCATACGGTGTGGCGCGTCGCGAACACCTGATACCACCCGTAATGGAGCAACCCGAGTACAACATGTTTGCCCGTCAACGCGTGGAAGCTGAATATGCCCACCTCTATCGCACCATCGGTTTAGGCACAACGATTTGGAGTCCCCTCGCTAGTGGATTACTAACTGGAAAGTATAACGAGGGCATTCCTGAGGGCAGCCGGCTTTCTCTACCAGGTTACGAGTGGTTACGCCAACGCTTTCAAGGTGAAGCCTTTGAGAAAAAAGTGGCAGCCATTAAACAATTGGGCAACATAGCTCAAGAACTGGGTTGTACTTTAGCACAACTTGCCATTGCTTGGTGTCTGAAAAACCCCAATGTCAGCACAGTCATCACCGGTGCCTCGAAGCCCGAGCAAGTGCGAGAAAATATGCGCGCTCTTGAGGTAGTTCCAAAACTCACCGACGAAGTGATGGCAACAATCGAAGCAATCCTAGACAACAAACCGCGCCCAGAAAAAGATTGGCGCGAATAACCCTTCGCGGGTGGGCATTAGAGGTGGTTTTTCCTGACAATGTCCACCCGCGCTCTTTCCAAATCCTTCTGAATCAGCTCTACTAAGCGCCGACACCGTTGCGGTGCATCCCCGACATAATTTTCAACAGACATCAGTTTGCTCAGCCGCTCCTGTGAGAGATATTTCAAGACTGCCGTTTCTTGACAGATGAGTTCGATGAGGGGATTTTCCCCGCTATGTTGGAGGGCCTCCCAAGCCCGCATGGACAATTGACGTAACACTTCATGCATTTCTTGACGGCTTGCCCCAGCTTGGGTAGCAGCAACCAAGACCTTCTCGGTAGCCGCAAAGGGTGCAAAACGCCTGAAATTACGGCGCATAGTATCTTCATGGAGCACTAAACTGCGTACCAATCGCAAGGCGGTTTTTAGGATTTCATCAGTGATTAAGAACATCTCTGGCAACAACGTGCGGCGGCTGGCCGAGTCATCCAACGTGTTTTCTAACATTGAATGCGCAGCATGATCCCAAGCCAAGCGGGGATATTGAGCGAGTAGGCGCGCCAATGCATTGATCTTCTCGGCTTGAATCGGATTACGCTTAAAGGGCATGGCTGAAGAGCCCACTTGCTTCTCACCAAAGGGTTCTGCCCATTCACCCGTTACCGCAGACTGAAGGAAGCGTAAATCTAGGGCAAAGCGATGTAAAGCTGCCCCAAGCCCGGCTAAATAGCTGGCTATACGAAAATCTTGTTGGCGTGGATACACCTGAGTGGTCACTTCAAAAATGGGCAGACCAATCCGTTCGGCTAATCGATTCTGGAACTGTTGCAGGTTCTCTTCTCCCACTAGCTCCAAAAACGAGGCGCTGCTCCCAACTGCTCCGCGAAATCCTTTGACGCGGAATTCACTCAGGGTGACCAGCATCCCTTTCCAATTAAGCCATAAATCTTGAGCATATTGCGCAAAGCGATAGCCAAGCGTGGTCGGTTCCGCCGGCTGCAAATGGGTGAAAGCCATAATGGGCAAGGCTGCATACCGGTCAATTTGAAGACAAAACGCTTCTAGGAGCTCTTCCAACCTTTGGCGAATTAACCACAGCGAGTCATACACCCTAACGGCATCTGCATTATCCTTAATATCCATCGAGGTTGCGCCAAAATGAAGAATGCTTCCCCCAATCGGGCATTGCTCAGCGTAGGCTCTGATGGCTGCCATTAGATCATGGTGTAGATCGGTTTCCAGCTCGGTGATTCGTTGGATATCGATGCGTCCCAGATTAGCTCGTAAATCTTCCACTTGCGCAAAAGTCACCAACCCAAATTCACTTTGGGTTTCTGCTAATGCCAGCCAGAGTTTTCGCCAAAGCAGATGTTTTTGCCACTCGCTCCAAATCGCCCGCATCTCGGGTGATCCATATCGCCACGAAAAGGGAGATTGATAATTCAGTTCATCTTTATCCATGATTAAAAACGAATTATACTTAGGGGGAAGAAAAAAGTATAGCTTATCCACCCTAAAAATGCGGCTTTGTACCAACCTGAAATGAGCGAAATTCCAATTAGTTCAGAGAAAGAGTCTTTTTCATCCAACAAATCCGTTTCAATCGCTACCGATCAACTCAAAATTGGATCAACTCTTGCGAACCGTTATTTCATTGAAGGTATCCTAGGAGTCGGGGGCATGGGAGCGGTCTATAAAGCGCGTGACTTGCATTTCCCCAATGTGGTCAAGCAGGTAGCTGTAAAAGAAATGGTCATCCAAACGCGCGACCCGGTTGTCCGAGCCTCGATTATCCGCAATTTTGAACGGGAGGCAAACTTATTAGCAACCCTTGATCATCCCGCCATTCCGCGCATTTTCGATTATTTTACGGCTCATGATCGTTCTTATCTGGTCTTAGAGTTAATCAATGGCAAAACCTTGGAAGCTCTTATTAATGAAGACATCCCCATTCCTCAAGTCATCCAGTGGGCAATTGAAATCTGTGACGTGCTAAGCTACCTTCATAATCACCAACCGGAGCCGATCATCTTCCGCGATATGAAACCTTCCAATGTGATGATCAACCAATATGGAAAGGTAATGCTAATCGACTTCGGCATCGCTAAACCGTTCCGCGGTGACCAAAAAGGGACAATGATCGGAACAGAAGGGTATTCCCCACCCGAACAATATCGTGGTCAAGCTTCACATCTCGCCGATATCTACGCTCTCGGAGCAACCCTTCACCATTTCCTAACAAAGCGAGACCCGCGTCTAGAACCACCCTTTTCCTTTGGTGAGCGGCCAATTCGTCAATTCAATCCCCAAGTTCCCCCTGAGTTAGAAGCAGTTATTTACAAGGCACTCCAATATGACCCAAGCGACCGCTTCCAATCCGCCAAGGACATGAAAATGTCCCTAGAAGCGATCTTGAGTAAAAATGCTTTGCCCCCCTCATCTCACCCATCAACAAGAGCCGTCACGCAGAAAATCCAACCTATCTGGACATTTCAATGTCAGGATGAGATACGCGGTACCCCCGCTTATAAGGATGGATGGTTATTCTTCGGCTGCTACGATCACTTTTTCTATGCCCTGCATGGAAACAAAGGGGAGTTAATTTGGCGCTATCAAACCGATGGTCCGATTGTCAGCCGACCGATCATTGAGGATGGGAATGTGATCTTTGGCTCAGCCGATCACCGCCTTCATGTTGTTAATCAACTTTCCGGGAAGATTCTCTGGTCATATTTTACGGGTGCAGCCATCTATTCATCTCCCGTCTGCTCTGGGGGACACATTTTTATCGGCTCCGATGATGCGCATCTCCACGCCATCAACCTGATGTCGGGAAATGCGGTATGGAAATTTGATAGTGGTTCTCCAGTTCGTACCACGCCCTTTATTTCCAACGATAAGCTTTACTTCGGTAATGAATACGGAGATTTCCTTTGCCTGGATTTTCGTGGCAATATTCGCTGGCGGTTTCGTGCAAAAAGAGGCATTACCGGTTCAGCCATCGTCTTCAATGGCGTCGTTTACTTCGGCTCTTTAGACGGAATGGTCTACGCCATGGAGGCGAACAGCGGCTGGCAGATGTGGCGTTTCCGGCTCGGGAAACCAACCATCTCCACTCCTTGTTTGAATGGTGACGATTTATACATTGGTTGTGCCGATGGGAATGTTTATTGCATCGATATCCGCAGTGGAAAAGAACAATGGCGATTTACAACCGAACACCAAGTAGCCGGTTCCGCAGTCGTCCATAACGGAAAAATATATTTTGGTTCGGTGGATCAGCATCTTTATTGTCTTGACAAAAATGGGGCGTTGATTTGGAAATTCCAAACCGGCGGGGCAATTACCGGCACCCCCGTAATCGATCAAGACCGCGTCTATATTGGTTCGACGGATGGGAAAATGTACGCTTTGCCCCTTTCACCCTAAACTTTGGAGAAGAGCTGCGTGAAAAATCTCTTTCAAAGATCACAGAAAAAAAACATCCCAACAACCGCTCAATCCTCCCAAAATATGCCATCGCCTCAATCACAAGCGAGTATCGTACAACCTCGCTTACACTCTGCTTTTGCTCAATCGAGCGGTATTCAGAGGGATTACAACGAAGACGCGGTGTTAGCGATCGAGTTCTTTGTTACCTATCAAGATATCCTCCGAAATGCTGGGATTTATGCCGTTGCAGATGGAATGGGAGGACACCTACATGGTGAGATTGCCAGTAAGGTGGCTGTCATGAGTGTTGCATCTCTTGTAGTTGAGCGGCTCCTTCTTCCCCAATTCAAACCGCCAACTGCCCAAACTCAAAATTCATTGATTAGCATCCTAAAAGAAGCCATATCAAGCGCCCATCAAGAAATCCACCAGAAAGCCAGCGGTGGTGGGACAACCTTGACCTGCTGTTTGATTGTTTCCAATACCCTAACCATCGCTCATATTGGGGATACGCGGGCCTATTATATTGGCACCAACGGGGATGTCAAACTATACACTCGCGACCATTCGTTGGTCAAACGCTTGGTTGAATTAGGTCAGATATCCGAACAGGAAGCTCAAAATCATCCGCAACGAAATGTCCTTTACCGAGCATTGGGTCAAACTGATCCCGTTGAGGCAGATGTCTTTTCTCTGCCTCTGCCGCCATCGGGTTATCTTCTCCTATGTTCAGATGGTTTATGGGGAGTCGTCCCAGAAAGCCAAATCGTCCAGACCATCCGCCAATCTTCCGATCTTCAAGAGGCTTGTTACCAATTAATCCAACTTGCCAACGAGACAGGCGGTCCTGATAATATTTCGGTAATTCTGGTAAAATTTCAGTCAACATCTTCTTCTGAGTGAGGTCAAGGAACGATGTCCTACACACTCATTGTCCACATAGCCAACGCCGAGCCAATTGTCGGGGAGGTGGACGAACTTCCCAAACCGACCGACAGCCTAATTATCCTCCACGAACCCCGCCAACGCGATGGTAAAGAGGTACCCTATATCGACCGCGAGTCTATGGTGGCTATTTTCCCTATTCATCGCATTAGTTTTATTGAAGTTATTACCCCACTCGAAGAAGAAGAAATCATCGGATTTGTCAGAGAATAAGGATAAGCTAATGGAAGAAATCCGCCCAACCAATAGACACATTTTGGTGGTCGATGATGAAGAACGTATGGTGCGCTTCGTACGTTTGAATCTGGAACACGATGGATTCAAAGTAAGCGAAGCCTACCGCGGCATGGAGGCGATTGACAAAGTTCGCACGCTGCTTCCCGACTTGGTAATCTTAGATATCATGTTACCCGACCTAGACGGCTTTGAGGTGTTGCGGATCATTCGGGAAACAAGTTCTGTCCCGGTCATTATGCTCACTGCTAAAGGCGAAGAGAACGATCGAGTCCGCGGCTTAGAGCTTGGCGCCGATGACTATATCACCAAGCCTTTTAGCCCGCGCGAGTTGGTTAGCCGCGTACGAGCCGTTTTACGCCGTGTAGAGATGGCGACCCCAAGCATGCATGGGGTCATTGAAGTAGACGATCGACTCAAAATCGATTTTGGGCGCCGAGAAGTATGGGTAGACGGACAATTGGTTCAACTGCGTCCAACGGAATACCGTTTGCTATATCACTTGGTGCAAAACGCGGGCTGGGTGATCACCCATGACCAAATCTTGACCAAAGTCTGGGGGTATGAGTACCGAGATGAACCTCACTATGTGCGCTTATACATTAACTATCTGCGTAAGAAAATTGAAAAAGACCCTGCCAATCCTCAATATATTCTCACAGAAAGAGGAGTAGGTTACCGCTTTGTTGATTTTCGCCGACAAAAAGAAGAAGCTACGAAAACCACAAAAACAGCGGAGGAAGGCAAAAATGGCTAAGCAACGAATTTTATTGGTGGATGATCATGAAGTCGTTCGCTTAGGTCTAAAATCACTTCTCGATCGACATCCGAACTTTGAAGTGGTAGCCGAAGCCAGCACAGCGCGCGAAGCCATCGAAAAGGTCGCCGCTCATGCCCCAGATGTTGTCGTCATGGATATTCGGTTGCCGGGTGGCTCGGGCATCGAAGCTTGCGAGGAGATTGCAGAAAAGTACCCGAACACAAAAGTGATCATGTTAACCTCTTATGCCGAAGACGAGATGCTCTTTTCTGCAATCCGGGCTGGCGCATCTGGATATGTGCTCAAGCAAATCGGCGGTGAAGATCTCGTGCGTGCTATCGAAGCGGTCGGACGTGGAGAAGCGCTTTTAGACCCGGCTGTAACCCAACGCATCTTTCAAGAAGTACGCAAAGCTGCCAAAGAAGAAGAAGCCTCTGCTTTTTCTGCACTCACCCAACAAGAACGGCATGTCCTTTTGTTGGTTTCGGAAGGGAAAACCAATCGCGAGATCGCCAAAGCGCTCTTTTTAGGTGAGGGCACCGTGCGCAACTATGTCTCAAGTATTTTGTCCAAGTTAGGGGTCAGCAATCGCGCCGAAGCGGCGGCTTATGCTGTCGAGCACAATTTGCGGGATTATCTCTAAGTCGCTTTTCGATCGAATATCGACCAATAAACACCGAACACCCTTGGGCGAGCAAATGCCATCAAACTTTTGCCTCGCCTTAATTATTTTCTTTCCGCGAATTTAGATGGATTTTTGAAAATTCCATTGGAGGATTTCCCTCACCTGCAGAGTCGATGTCATCTCTCCACAGCCTTAAGGTAGTTCTCAACCGCCCAGCCTTTGACATTCTGATCATATGGCGCAACCAAATACCACCAAATATAGCCAGAAGCCTCTCGGGGGCCATCCTCTACGACAAAAATCTCACCTTCAAAGGCAAGAAATAAGATCTCACTATCCAAGCCTGGTGCTGCTCGCAATCGCAAACCATCCCCTTGCGTGCCATAGATTTGAACAGAATCCCCAAGGCGAATTAAGCCTAAAGATTGGTCAGCGCCGAAAGATTGAACGACTGCGGGTTGCGCTGTGGATGTCACCATTGGTTGGGGAGAAGGTGTTAGTGTGGGAGCCGGGATGAACTCGATGATCGCTGTCGGGTAGAGATTGCTTAAGATTGCGCCTTCGCTTCTCGACAAGGCAACTACCCCTAAACCCAAACAACAAGCCACAAGAACAGCCCCAAGCAAGCCCCAGATAAAGTTTTGTCTCAGCATCTGTTCTTCTCCCAATCTGTAAATCCCAACATGGTACAATACTTGCTAGGAGATTGTATCAGAAATGACCGCACAAATGATTCTTAGCGATCGCTATCAACTGCTTGAACGTCTCGGGACTGGCGGAATGGCAGTAGTTTATCGCGCTCATGACCGACGGTTAGATCGCTATGTCGCCATTAAGATCTTACGGGAGAATTACTCTCCCGATCCAGCTTTTCAAGAACGCTTTCGTCAAGAAGCCCGTGCGGCAGCCAACCTCTCTCATCCAAACATTGTGACCGTTCACGATTTTGGCTACGACAACGGCCGCTTGTATATTGTCATGGAATATGTGCCAGGCACTGACCTAAAAAGCTACTTGAAACGCAAAGGGCATTTCTCGGTGCGTGAGACCTTATCCCTGATGATTCAAGCCTGCGCCGGGGTCGGTTATGCGCATCGCGCTGGGATTGTCCATTGTGATATTAAGTCCCAAAATTTTATCATCACCCCGGACCACCGTTTGAAAGTCACTGACTTTGGCATAGCCAGAGCCTTGGCTTCGATTCATCCGGAAGAAAAGAGTGATGTCGTTTGGGGATCGCCACAATACTTTTCTCCTGAGCAGGCTTCTGGCTTAGCTCCCTCTCCTGCATCCGATGTCTATTCGCTTGGCGTCGTTGCTTTTGAGATGCTCACTGGTCAACTCCCTTTTCAAGCCTCAAGCGCCGAAGAACTCGCCCGCATGCATCGAGAAGACCCCCCTCCACCGCCAAGCCGCTACAATCCTTCCATCCCACCCAACTTAGAGTTGGTGATCTTAAAAGTCCTTTCCAAAGAACCTTCGGCACGTTACCGTACTGCTGATCAATTTGGCCGCATCCTGGTCACCCTACAAAATGAACTATATGGGAAAGCGGACGATACCCAGAGCGACTCACAAAAAACGAAGATTTCTCCTGCTATTTCGCAAACCAACCCGCCTCCATTCTCAACCATGCCACCCCCTACCGTCTCGATTCCACCCCCTTCTACTCAGCCCACCTTCACCCCAATTGCAGCGCCCCACACGGCTGATCGAAGCGTTTTCCCGCAGATGGATTGGATTACCATCCTCTTGGGGCTGATCACCATCTTAGCTGTTGGGGGCTTAATCCCCCTTTGGATTTGGGTCTATTTTTTATACCAGTAACCTTCGCTGTGTAAAGAAGACTTGTCAGAAATCCTAACCAAGGGTATCATTACGGGTGTGCGGCGAAAATAAAAATCACGGCAGTCGCCGCGATTTTTATCTAGTGGCAACAATGAATCGGAGATGATAAATTTACTCGCTTTTTGCCAAGGTGCGAATGCACTTTGCACACAAAACTTTCCGTACCTTCTTGCCTCCTTCATAGAGGCTCACGACCTGCAAATTCGGGCGAAAGGTGCGGTTTGTGGCTTTTTTCGACCAGGGCCGATTTTGTCCAAATACGGTTTTCTTTCCGCAATGTTCACATTTAGCCATAAGCTCACTTCCTATCCGTATATACTTAAAGTCTTGCCTTCACAAAGCAGGCGAAGTTTACCACAAATCGTATCTCTTGACAAGCTCGATGGTTAATACTTCCAGAGGTAGCCTATGACAAAAGAAGTCCTTCCCCTTGGAACCATTTACGTTTCACCCCGCGTGATTGCAACCATCGCCTATCAGGCGGCTTTGCAATCTTATGGCGTTGTCGGCCTTGCCCACAAAAATTTCTTAAACGGTGTAAGCCAAAAATTAGTCAAAGACCCGTTGCATGGTGTGGAAGTTAGCTATGACGGCGTGGAAATTCGCATTGATATTTATATTGTCGTTGAGTATGGAACGCGAATTTCTGCCGTAGCATCGAGCGTTCGGGATACAGTTCGCTATCAAGTCGAAAAAGCCCTGGGTTTGCCTGTAGCTTGTGTCAATGTCCATGTGCGTGGTCTGCGAATCAGTGAGGAAGATTAAGGGTATTTCGAGACTGTTGAGGAGTCATTTATGAGTGTTGAAAAAAAGAAAGGACAAACCTCAGATCACGCTATAAATCTAAAAGAGCAAGTCAATGGTGAAGTCTTAAGGACAATGGTCGAAGCCGGTTTAACCTGGCTTCGCACCAACCAGCAAATCGTCAATTCCTTGAACGTGTTCCCGGTTCCAGATGGAGATACCGGAACAAACATGGTCTTGACCATGCAGGCAGCCTATGATGAAATCTCAAACAGCCACGAAGAGAACTTCGGCAAAATTGCCCACGCCATCGCTCATGGTGCCCTCATGGGGGCAAGAGGGAACTCCGGTGTCATCCTATCACAAATATGGCGGGGCTTTGCCCGGGCAGTGGATAACTATGATACTTTAGATGTCCCTACATTTGTCAAAGCCTTGGCTGCTGCCAGAGATACAGCCTATAAAGGTGTCGTACGGCCGGTAGAGGGCACGATCTTGACGGTCATCAAGGATGTTGCCACGGCTGCTCAAGAAGCCTTACCTGAAACCAAGAATCTGCTTGACCTGCTAGAAATCATTGTTAAAGCTGCCGATCAATCAGTTCAGCGTACTCCTGAGCTTCTACCGGTACTCAAAGAGGCTGGTGTGGTTGACTCAGGTGGAAAAGGACTCTTCTTCATCCTCGAAGGAATGTTGCGCTACGCGAAAGGACAACCGTTGGACTCACCTACCACCACCGTTATGCCAATTGCGTCCATGAACCTCGAACGCACGATGGAAATCATTGAACCCGGACAGGATGTGGAAGTCGTGATTGATTTTCGGCCGTATGACAAACTAGACATTGAAGCCTTTTACCGTGATTTGGAGAAAATGGGCACCTCTATTCAGTTGGGTGAAGGGGATGGAATCTATCGGTTACATATTCACGTTGCCGATGGGCGGCAATATGAGCCGATTGAATATGTGAAGCAAGTGGGTATTTTTACCAAAGTGGCGATGGAGAACTTGGCAGCTCAAATGGAGCACTCCGGAGAAAAAAGCAGTATGGCTCAACTCACGCTTGCCCCCGTTGAGCCCGGCCAAATTGCTGCTGTAGCCGTCGCTCCAGGAACTGGGATAGCCAGAGTATTTGCCAGTCTAGGAGCAGCCGCCATCGTGCACGGTGGACAAACAATGAACCCTTCCACCCAAGAAATCCTCTCCGCTTTTGAAAATCTGCCAACAGACAAAATTATTATCTTACCAAATAACAAAAACATCATCCGAACGGCTGAAGCAGCCAAAGAATTAACGGTTAAAAAAGTAGCGGTTATCCCTAGCCGCTCGGTGCCTCAAGGATTAGCTGCAATGATGCGCCTATCTCCGCATGAGGACTTTGATTCAGTTGTTCGTGAAATGGAAGAGGCCCTACTTCAAGTGGAAACCGGTGAGATCACGCGTGCAACTCGGAGCGTGGAAATCGACGGCATTTCGGTAAAGGAAGGCGAGTTCATCGCCTTACACAACGGCAAATTGGTTGCATCTTCCACTTCTCTAAGGGATGTCACATTAGAACTCATGCGCATCGCTCACGCCGACCATTTTGAACTGATTACCTTGTTTTATGGAAAAGACCTAACAAAGCAAGAAGCCAATCAGATCGCCGATGAAATCCGCTTTGCGTATCCGGAACAAGAAATTGAAGTCCAAGAAGGCGGTCAACCTCATTATTACTTTATCATTTCGATCGAATAAGGATAACGGCCGAAACTCTGCATGGACTCTATGCAACCAATCTGTATCGTTACCGATACTACGGCACAATTCCCTAAACATAAGAACGGGTGGCAAGAATTTGTTAAGATCCTGCCCATCACGTTCATCAAAGAACACATCGTCCAATGTTCGCCAGCACCCGCCTTGCCAGTAAATCATGCTTGGGAAACCTTCGGACTGAGTGCAGAAGAGCAAAATAAATTAAGGCTATTTCTTGCAGGATTAGCTTACGATTATCAACACGTGTTTTTCTTATTACCCACCAAAATTCTTTTTCCTTCGTTTGCGGTGGTTACTCAAACGCTGCAGCAGATGAATCTACCCTCCGTTTTTACGATCATCGACAGCCGCACTTTTGGTTTCGGACTCGGATGGCTAATCCAAACGTGCACCGCTTTTATTACCCAGACCTCCCTGCCGACTGCTATCAAGCAGTTCCTCAACCACAAAATTCCTCATATTTATACGCTAATTTACCTCCCCTATCTGACCAGCCTATCCCGATCAAATCTTCTCGATCCGGATCAGGCTATGATCGGTGATTACCTCGGCATCCGCTCTCTCGTATTACTTGAGCATGATCAAATGATCCCCTATCAAAAAGTACGCAATTTCAAGAATTTAGTTGACCACCTATTGGAATATTCGCATGAGTTTGACCAGATCGAATTCATTGGCTTACACTTTGGCATTTCGATTGGCATTTCGGAGAGAAAAAATATACAAAATCGTTTTCAATCCATGCCCTCTTCTAGCCTATTGGACTCCCAAGTGATGAGTCCTTATCTAAATCAGGTTTTAGGTGATCAATCCATTTGTGTGATTCTGATAGAAAGCGACCCGAAAAAATGAAACCGAGACCTTCGATCGCCATTGTGACCGATAGCACAGCCGATATTCCCAATGAGCTTTTAGATCACTACGAGATTCACATGGTCAACAACTACATCATGATTGATGGAAAAAGTTTTGAAGACCGCAAAGATCTGACCCGAGAAGAATTCTATGCTGCATTGCCGCGTATGAAAACCTTCCCCACAACAGCAACTGCATCCTCCGGCACCTATCAAAGTCTTTACGAGCAATTGCTCTCGCAAGGGAAAGAAATCATTCTCTCGATCCATATTTCGGGTCGTTTGAGCGGCATTCTGAATGCCGCTAGTGCCGCAGCCAGTTCCTTTGCTAATCGTGTCAAGGTCATTGATAGCCAGAGCGTCAGCATGGGATTGGGCTTTCAAGTGCTTGCCGCAGCAGAAGCAGTGCGGGAAGGACTAGGCTTTGAAGAGATTCTTAACCTGCTTGCTGAGTTGCGCAAGCGCATCAAGCTCGTTGCCATGCTCGACACAATCGAATATCTGCACCGCAGCGGGCGTGTCTCGTGGGCAAGAGCCAGACTAGGAGAATTGCTGCGTATTAAGCCATTTGTTGAAGTTCTCAATGGGCAAGTCCTGAGTTTAGGTGAAACGCGCACCTATCAAAAAGGATTTGCTCGCTTGGTCGAAATCTTACGCCGTATTGATCCTATCGAAAAGCTGGCTATCTTACACACCAACGCTGAAGACCGTGCCCAACAACTGCTTGAAGAAGTCAAGGACATCTCTCCAAAACAGGTTTTGACGGTTAACGTGACCTCTGTCATTGGTTCGCATGTTGGGCCAAATGGACTGGGTTTTACGGCAATCCTCAAACAATCTTAATTTGGCTGGTAAAATTGTCTTGATGAAGCCATCTCTCCAGAAACTATATAACATCTTCCGCATCGAAGTTGAAAATCAATTTTTTAACCGAGCTGTAATTGGCGGGCTTGACCGAATTATCGAACGCTGGACGTCAGAAGCTCTTCAAGATCAATTAAGCGAAAATATTATCCAAGAGGTTCAAGCTTCTCTACAACTCTACCCACAACTCCCGACTCAAGAGCGGGCACAAACAATCGAGCAACTTTGGAACACGTTGCAAAGTCTCTATCCTGACCTTCCAGCTTTACTACAAGCCGGCTCAGAAACGCCAACCAAACCCACCTCGCAACCTAAACCGCACTCGAAATCGGCACACCCAAAGCAAACAGTAACAATCGACGAGCAACTGAACCTGAAAGCTTTACAAGCCTCCATCAAAGTATTGCCGGGCATCGGTCAGAAATACGCCAATGTGTTAGCAAAACTAGGTTTACACACATTAGAGGATCTGCTTTACTACTTTCCACGCCGTTACGATGATTACTCGAACTTAAAACCCATCCACAGTCTGGTTTACGGCGAAGAAGTCACGGTCATTGGTGTCATTCAATCCGTAACAGAACGCAAATCGGCCTCAAAGCGTTCAATTGTAGAGGCCGTGCTGTCCGATGGTACCGCTGGCATCCGAATTACGATTTTCAATCAACCCTGGCAAGCCCAAAAACTTCAAATCGGTGAGCCTTACGCGGTTGCCGGCCGCATCGATCAATATCTCGGACGATTGGTTTTCGTCAATCCAGAAATTGAACCGATCGATAAGGAGTTGTTGCATAGCGGCCGCATCGTCCCTGTGTATCGTCTGACGGAAAACATCACCCAACGCTGGTTGCGACGCACCATTAAACAAGTCGTTGACCGCTATGCCCCGAAAGTGGTCGATTACATGCCGCTTTCCATTCGACAGTCAGCCCAATTAATGGAGCTCTCCAGAGCGATCTATCAGGCGCACTTCCCAGACTCGCAGGAGAGCCTTGAACAAGCTCGTTACCGCCTTGCCTTTGATGAAATTTTCTTCTTGCAGATGGGAGTCCTTCGCCATAAATACGAATGGCAACAACGGCCTGGGCGTCTGTTCCAAGCTCCGGCGGATTGGATGGATCAGTTTAAAGCCTGCCTGCCCTACTCCCTGACCCAAGCCCAAGAACGCGCTTTGCACCAAGCCTTTCACGATTTAGCCTCCGGCAAACCGATGAACCGTTTACTCCAAGGGGATGTAGGCTCCGGAAAGACCGTTGTTGCAGCCGGGATTGCTGCCTTAATTGCCTACCACAACGCTCAATCCGCCATCATGGCGCCAACCAGCATCTTGGCTGAACAACATTATCGCACATTTCTGAAGTTGTTAACATCAACAGATCATCCTGAGATTGAGCAAAATCGTGTAAAACTTCCCCCCTCGGCGATTCGTTTGCTAACCGGTGCCACTCCTGACTCCGAACGGCGCGAAATCTTCGAGCAGTTGGCAAACAATCAGATCAAAATTCTGATTGGCACTCATGCACTGATCGAGGAGACCGTCCAATTCCACGACTTGCAGTTTATTGTTGTGGATGAGCAGCATCGCTTTGGGGTAGAACAACGGGCTTTCTTACGTGCAAAAGGAGAAAACCCTCATCTCTTGGTAATGACCGCTACTCCGATTCCACGTTCACTCGCCCTAACCCTTTATGGTGACCTCGACTTAACCCTCTTAGACGAAATGCCACCCGGCAGACAACCGATCAACACGTATGTTGTCTTTCCTTCTGAGCGCGAAAGGGTTTATCGCCTCATTGAATCGCAAGTAGAGCAAGGCAAACAAGCCTTTATCATCTACCCATTAGTTGAGGAGAGCGAAAAAATCCAAAGCCTTTCAGCCGTTGAAGAATACGAACGCTTACAACGGGAGGTCTTCCCAAACTACCGTCTAGGTTTATTGCACGGGCGGCTAAAAGCAGAGGAGAAAGAAGCCGTGATGCTTCAGTTCCAACGCGGTGAGGTTCAAATCTTGGTCTCGACTTCAGTGGTCGAGGTAGGGGTTGATGTCCCTCAAGCGACCGTCATGGTCGTCGAAGGGGCAAACCGCTTTGGATTAGCTCAATTACACCAATTTCGCGGTCGCGTTGGGCGTGGTAACGATCCAGCCTATTGTATCTTGATCCCGGATACGGCTGACGAGGCCGAGAACGAACGGCTGATGGTCATGGCTCAAACTCAGGATGGTTTTGTGTTAGCCGAACACGACTTACGCCAACGCGGGCCTGGCGACTTCTTGGGTACACGCCAATCCGGCTTTGCTCAACTGCGTTTTGCCAACTTTACCAATTTACACCTGATTGAAATCGCGCGCCAGCAGTCACAAGCGCTATTCAATGATGACCCGCTCTTAGAAAAACCTGAACATCGCATGCTGGCAGAACGCATCAATCGCTTTTGGCAGGAGACAACCAGTGACATCAGTTGAACTTGCCTACCGAATCCTTCACCAACCACTGATGAGGTGATATGATCCGCGCAGTCTTTCCAGGCACTTTTGATCCCATCCATTTTGGGCACATGGATATTGCCCAAAGAGCAGCAAATCTATTCGATGAATTGGTGGTCGCCGTATATGACCGCCCATTGAAAACGCTCTTGTTCTCACCGCAAGAACGGATACAGATGACCAAAGAAACCTTTGCTGGAAACCCAAAAATTACAGTCATGGGCTATAGTGGATTGACGGTTGAGTTCTGCCGCAAGATCAATGCGCAAGTGATTGTACGCGGCTTGCGGGTGTTTTCCGACTTTGAGTACGAATTCCGCATGGCTTTAGCCAATCATCACCTTGCTCCGGAAATCGAGGTCGTCGCGTTCATCACCGCTGAAGAACATACGTTTCTGTCTTCTTCAACCGTGCGCGAGGTTGCTTCCTTAGGCGGTGATGTCAGTACCATGGTGCCACCATTGGTAGCCGAAGCGCTCAAACGTCGCTTCCGCGAGTTGGGCGAAAGTCAACAAATCGTCCCCACCACTTCTCTGCGTGACTGATTTTTTGCAATGATGGCATATTCCTTGCAATCTATGTTGACGAAAGAGCGGTTTGCGTGTAATCTATTGATAGTAGATTTAGACTCGCCAGTGTAGGAAAGACTCTTATGGATATTATGCACTTGATTGATCGTTTAGAAGAAGTCCTCAACGAAAGCCGCCAATTGCCTTTCACCCACAATATCATTGTGGATGAGGAAAGAGTCTTTGAAATCATTGATCAAATGCGCGCTTTGATTCCCGAAGAAGTCAAAAAAGCGCAACAACTGCTTGCCCAAAAAGACCGCATCTTAGCCCAAGCCCAAGAAGAAGCCAATCGCACGCTGGCTATTGCCAAAGAAAAACGCGACCAAATGGTCGAGCGCGAAGCCATTGTCCAAGCAGCCCATGCCCGCGCCGAACAAATTCTCGCCGAAGCAAAACTTGAACAGGAAAACACCCGCCGCGAAGCCGATGCTTATGTCCTAGAAACCCTGCGTCGTCTAGAGATGGAACTCGAACGTTCCTTAACCCAAGTCCGCAATGGCATCAGCTATCTCCAAAGCGAGCGACTGCAACCCTCTAAAGAACTCGAAGAAAAGTAAAACCACCCGCTTTTCTCTTTTTTAGACTCCTCGACAAGATCACAGAAAAGGATTAGACTTATTTTCCAGATCGAGCTCACCGACTGGAATCAATTCGGCTGCTTGATAGATAAATTCAAACATACAGGTAAATCAACATGGATCGATCCTCGCTGACCAAATATGCCTGGTTATCCATTGGAGCTGCGCTCAGCACCATTACTCTCAAGAGCATCGCCTATCTAATCACCGGCTCGGTTGGTTTGCTATCCGATGCAGTTGAGTCCTTAGTCAACTTAATCGCCGCAATCGTAACGCTAGTGATGCTCATGATTGCTGCCCGGCCAGCCGATGAAGAGCACAACTTTGGACACAGCAAAGCGGAGTACTTTGCCAGCTTTACCGAAGGATTCTTAATTCTGATTGCTTCATTTGGGATTATGTATTCAGCCATCCAGCGCATCCTCAACCCGCAGCCATTGGATCAAGTACCCTTAGGGCTGCTGGTTTCGGTAAGCGCCTCTTTGCTCAATTTTGTTGTTGCTCAAATCCTGTTGCGAACGGGGAAAAAATACAATTCGATCAGTCTTGAAGCAGATGCTCATCACTTGATGACCGATGTCTATACTTCCGCAGGTGTGATTCTAGCTGTAGGGGTTGTTGCCCTTAGCGGCTGGACTATTCTCGATCCGATTATTGCTTTCCTGGTTGCAGTCAATATCCTGCGCACAGCCTATTCTCTCCTACGACGTTCAGTCTATGGTCTTATGGACACCGCCCTCAACGCCGAAGACCAACAAGCCGTCCTTGCCATTTTCGACAAATATCGAGCTCAAGGCGTTCAATTTCACGCCTTACGCACCCGACAAGCGGCTGGGCGGCGGTTTATTTCTTTTCATATCCTTGTTCCAGGGCGTTGGTCAACCCATCGGAGTCATCATCTTGCCGAAGAAGTCGAGGCCGATATCCGCAAATCCCTGAACGGCGCAACCGTCTTCACCCATCTCGAACCCGTGGACGATCCACTCTCCTATCAAGACATTGAAATCGACCGCTAGTGTGTGATGTCGTTTTTAGGAGGTCAAACGTTCTCGTCTAACGAACCACTGTTGAATCAACCAATCCACCAAACGAGGCGCAAAACGATTCAATCCAATGACCAAGCTCATATAACCCGGTAAGATGACCTGACGGCGAGGGTGTTGAATGACGTCTAGAGCTGCTTTGGCAACTTGCTCAGCAGTCAAGCGCATCCAACGCGGCGTTGTGAGGCGAGTCTTGCGCTCAATCCCTGCCTTTTGGGCAAATTCGGTCTCGACACCACCCGGATAGATTCCAGAAACCTGAATACCGTAGATTGACACCTCTCTTCGCAGCGCTTCCGTGAAGCCACGTAAACCGAACTTGCTGGCTGCGTAAACGCTGTAGGTCGGCGTAGCAACCCAAGCAGCAAGCGAAGCTATATTAATGACATGCCCCTGTCGATTGGCTATCATACTCGGGAGCACTTGACGAGTCAATTGAATGGGAGCAATGAGATTGACTTGAATTTGATCCGCGATCTCTGATTGACCATCCAGCTTTTCCAACCAATTCAATCGCCCAAAGCCAGCATTGTTGATCAAAACTTCAATGCAGCCAAAAAATTGCAGAGCAGTTTTTGCAATCCTTTGTACATCTTCCCATTGAGCTAGATCAGCTTGGATAGGCAAGACGCGAACTCCATAAGGCTCACACTCTGTGCACAGAGCTTCTAAGCGTTCCATGCGTCGGGCAGTAATTGCCAAATCAAAACCTTGTTTGGCAGCCAAACGGGCAATCGCTGCCCCAATGCCGGAAGAGGCGCCAGTGATTAAGAGAACAGTCATCGCCTGTTCATCTCCAGTATTCTTTGAGTTTGCGCTTGCATTATAAACGAGCTCTGAGATTTGCCAGAGTTGATTATTATGCCCCCCTCTACTTTGTCGGGTAGTCGTGGTCATGCTCGACCCGTCTCAAATTTATTAACTGATGTTACGCAGTTCATTCGTGCCGCGACATTCATGTCGTCTGAATCCACGAGATAAATCATTCGTGCCGCGACATTCATGTCGCCTAAATCCACGAGATAAATCTCGTGCTACCGCGTAAGCGACATTCATGTCGCCTGAAGCC
>QEXX01000044.1 GCA_003130835.1 Anaerolineae bacterium
GCGTAAGCGACATGCATGTCACCTGAAACCACGAGATAAATCTCGTGCTACTGCGTAAGGTGAGTTAATAAGTCAGAATCCCCTTCCGCCCGTAAGGGCGTACAACGAAATTCATTTCGTTCTAGTCCCCCTTCCGCCCGTAAGGGCATTAAGACTATCTCTCATGTGAGCCTCCTGTATTGTCTTTGGTGTGTCAGAATCCCCTTCCGCCCGTAAGGGCGTACAACGAAATTTATTTCGTTCCAGTCCCCCTCCGCCCCTCAAGGGCATCAAGACGCCTTCGGACTACTGGTTTTCGTACAACCAAATTCATTTCGTTCCAGTCCCCCTCCGACCCTCAGAGCATTCACCCCCTTTCTCCCACTTGACCTCTGGGGGCCTTCCAACGCACCCCCCTGGTAGAACCCACCTTGCTGCGGCACCTGCCAGCATTAGGAATCGCAGGCACACCTGCAACCCCTTTTTCTCCGATTGATGATTGGGTCGCTCCCTCACCCCCGGCCCCTCTCCCAGGAGGGGAGAGGGGAGTGCGGCGGGTTTCGACAAGCGCTTCGACAAGCTCAGCACACTGCTCAACCCAGCGGGTTTCGACAGGCTCAACCCAGCGGGTTTCGATACGCTCGCTGGCGCTCGCTACATTTCGACAAACTCAATGCAAGCTCAACCCGCCTTGGCGTTGGCGGGTCGAGTAGGGCGTCAGCCCGTACCGAGACCCGGCGGCGGACGAGGCTGTCCCCTCATCCCCAGCCCCCCTCCCACCAAGGCAGAGGGGAGTCGAGGCACCCCCCGCACCCTAGATGGACAAACCTGCTAAGCCCCATGGTCGTTCAGGATTTTAGGGTGAGCGACTTTTGCAGAAGAGGCTGCAGACGCAGCGCCCACCCTTGCGCCGGTGAGAAGGCGTTGGAAGCAACCCCCCTGCGGCATACTTCGCAACCCTTCAAGACCCTGAGCGAGAAAGGTCAGCGAAAAAAGCTTAACGAGCGAATTAGGAACCAAATCTATAGCAAAAGCGTCTATAAGAACACGACTTAAGAGCAGCTCTCCATCCTCCTGAATCCTGATTCACTTGCCAGTAAGGCAATTTGGTGTTACGGTAAAGATGGAACTGGCATCAAGGTTGCAACAATTCATCTGAGGCTGTCCATCTACAGCTTGGGCATGTTTTCATTGTTTATACCAGGAGAGTGTGACATGAAATCTCGTTTGGCGCAAATCCTCATCGGTATGGGAGTCATCCTTGTCGTATTCTGGGTGAGTGTTTTTCTCATTCAAGGTTCCTTTCGTCGGGCTTTAGCTCCGCTTCAAGTTTTAGCGGAAGGCGGCCCAGCAACCTCGGTGGTACTCCAACCGGATCAAGCCGCCGAACTGCTCTCAGCCGATGGCAAAGTCCTTGCCAACTTCAGCGCCGGCTCGGTGAGCAGTCCGTTAACCGTCACCTTGCAGACCTTGAACCAGCCCTTCGCGGCTGTGGAAGACTGGCGCGGCCGCCCCTTACAATCCTTCTTCCTCAAAGCTCAAGATGGTCAAGGACAAGTGGTGGCAAGCCTTGCACAACCTTTCTTGCTTACGCTGTCCTATACGGATGAAACGCTGAGCAGCGCCCAAGAGAGTCAACTGACCCTTTTCCAATGGGACGAGGTCAGTCAAACATGGCGGGAAGCTGACCGCTCCTGTAATCCGCAACAGGACTCGCAATTAGACACCGAACAGAATCAATACCTCGCCACCGTCTGCCAATTTGGAGAATTTGCCTTCTTCGTGAATCGTGAGCCGCCGCGCTTCTCTTTCCTACCGTTGGTTTCAAAATGGTTAGAGGGGCAAACCCTGCAAGGGCATGTGACCGATCTGGATGGCAATCCCATTCCTGGGGTAGCCGTACGGGCGAACGGATCCTTAGCCACCTTCACCGATGAGCAAGGCGCTTATCGGCTGAGCGGTTTACCCAACAGCCCGGTGACGGTTGAACTCAGCAAACAGGGTTATCTCTTCCCTGCCAGTGGGTCTCAAATCGACCTGACAGAGAATAACGAAGTTAATTTTTCAGCCTTGCAACAGGCCGGATGTTACGAATTAATCGACAATGGCACTTTCGAAAAGAAAAGCGCCTGGAACATTCTCGGTTCCACAATGCCGGCTTCTTATTCGACCATTCTGGCTCGCAACGGTTCCCGCTCAATGCGCAGCGGTATTTTGAGTGGGTGGGAAAACCGCTACAGTTTCTCGCTCTTCAGTCAGGAGTTCGATATTCCCCTAAATACGACCTCGGTTATCCTGAACCTATGGATTTACCAAAGCACTACGGAAGATACGACGGTCGGACAAAGTGAAGCCGCCGCTGAAGTCGAAACGGTAGTTTACGCTCCCTCTGCGGTGAATTTACCGCTCGCGGGAAGTGACATCAACTATGCCGGTCTGTTCGACAGCAACGACAACTTACTGACGGCCAATTATCTGTTCTGGACGCGCCAAAAATCCACCAACTGGGAAAATAAAGCTTATCAACTCGTCAACTTTGACGGGCGACGGGTGCGCCTAAAAATCGGCACGTATAACGATGGCAGCGGCGGGGTAACCAACATGTTCACCGATGATGTCTCTTTAGAAGTGTGTGTCAATCCGCCAGCCGTAACCGATTTGATCGTCAACGGAGGTTTCGAGAACAATCAGGGGTGGGCACGCTTGAACGCCGATCATCCTGCTCTGCAACCCCAATACACTACCGAACGCAAACACAGCGGCAATCGCTCCATGTTCGCCGGAGTGCAGACCAGGGGCTCATCGTTGAAAGGGTATTCGCCCTTCGAGCAGGTGATTACCATCCCAGCCGCATCGACCAATCCCATCCTTGAGTTCTGGATGTGGACGCAGAGCGGCGAATCGAACTTGACCGCTGCGGCTGAAGAGCTGCCTGCAGGGGGCAACCTCTCCCTGCAAGCCGAGCCGAGCAACGACATCCAATACGTGGCAATTCTGGATACCAATCACAAAGTGCTGCGGTACCTCGTCTGGCGGCGCAGCGATAAGCAGAGCTGGGAAAAGTTCTCCTTCGATCTGAGCAGTTATATCGGTCAAACCTTCATCCTGCGCTTCGGGGTTTACAACGATGGCGATGGCAAGGTCAGTTCGATGTTTATCGATGACGTTTCCCTAACGCTCAACACGACTCCTGTACCCACAGCTACAGCGACCTTCACCCCTACCCCGACCAATACACCCACACCGACCAATACACCCACACCCACCAATACCCCTACCCCGACGATTTCTCCAACACCCGCTTGTGGGCCGAACTTGTTCACCAACAGCGGCTTCGAGACCAACAGCGGTTGGGATCTGCGCGATTCACCGGTCAAGCCTTTCTACACCACAGCCTGGAAGTATCGGGGGGCGCGCTCGATATTTGCCGGTGTGCCCACCAAAGGCTCAACGGCTAGCGGCTACTCTGTCTTCCAGCAAACCGTAACCATCCCGGCTAGTGCTATAAACAGCCGCATTGAATTCTGGATGTACCCCATCAGCTACGAATCGAACCTAACGAGCAGCGAACTGTTCTCCTTGGACGAGCTGGGTCTCACTTCTACCCCTGAAAACGACGTTCAATATGTGGCTGTCCTCGATACCAACCAAAATGTGTTGGGTTATCTGCTCTGGCAACGCAGCAATACGCGCACCTGGGCGCTGAAGAGCTTGCCAATGGGTGCGTATGCCGGTCAAACGGTAATCGTGCGCTTCGGCGTTGCCAACGACGGCGACGGTGATGTGACCGGCATGTATATCGACGAAGCTTACTTGTGGGCTTGCCCGTAAGAGTCTATACCAACCGCAAAAACTCCCCTACTCCTGAAAGCCGGGGTAGGGGAGTTTTTTTGCCAGACTTGAGGGTAAAACGTTCGCATTTCCCATCCGTCTCGTGGCACGCCAGCCTCTTTCCTGCACAATCAGGGCGCTCGAGAGATTGCCTTCTCCAATTAGCCTAACCGGACGGGCTTCCCGCAATCAAAAAATGCCCCCAACGAGGTTCGAACTCGTGTTTTAGCCTTGAGAGGGCTACGTCCTGGGCCACTAGACGATGGGGGCAAACGCTGAAATTTTACCATAAATCATCGCCAGAATAAAGATGAATCGTCAGAAGCTGCTGGCGTGCAACGCTGCCTTTTTACACATCCAGAGCTTGGGAGGACTTTTCGGGTAGCTGACAAGCCCCTTGCGTTGCAGGCGCTTTGCAGAAGTCGAGCGAATCCGTTAAGCCTTCTCTGCCAGCACCTTCATCCGTGAGAGTCGATTCGGTGCAAAACGATTGACGGAGGTGAGTTCTTTGAAGTATGATAAAGATAACCCACTTCTCTAGGAGTACCCATGGCAAAGAAATCAACTCCCCATAAACCTGCCTCTTCCAAAACCACCTCTAAAAAGACCTCCCGCCAAAGCTCATCGTCCCTGCTCACTTGGCTGGTCTTGGGCGTTGTGGCAATCCTGGTGCTCTATGGCATCTATCAACAGATCACCTATGCCAATCGGCGCAATGTCAGAATCCCGGAGATTGATGTCCAACAGGCGTATGAAAAGTACCAGGAGGGTGTTTTCATCCTTGACGTTCGTCAGCCCGAAGAATGGAACGAAGGGCATATCCCGAACGCCACGCTCATCCCGCTCGATCAATTGGCTCAACGGGTGAACGAGTTGCCGCGCGATCGCGAAATTGTGGTCGTCTGCCGTTCGGGCAATCGCAGCCGCGAGGGCACGTTGATCCTGTTGGAAAACGGCTTTAAGCAGGTCAGCTCGATGGCCGGTGGGGTGACCGATTGGTCGGCAAAGGGTTATCCGTTGGTTCAAGGTCCTTAAGCGAAAATGAAAAAGCGCTTTGAGGGTTGTTTGCTCGGTTTGGCTTGTGGGGATGCCCTAGGTGCGGCGGTGGAATTCCAAGCGCCGGGCAGTTTTCCACCCCTGACGGACATGGTGGGCGGGGGACCGTTTCAGTTAGCCCCCGGTCAATGGACCGACGATACTGCCATGGCGTTATGTTTAGCCGAGAGCCTGATTCAACGCGGCGGCTTCGACGCCCGCGATCAGATGCAACGCTACTGCCGTTGGCGCGATGAGGGCTTGTGGAGCAGCACTGGCTCTTGCTTCGATATCGGTTATACCACCGCTGCTGCCCTGCGGCGCTTTCAACAAAGCGGTGACCCGTTTGCCGGCTCGACCGATCCGCTGACCTCCGGCAACGGTTCGTTGATGCGCCTTGCCCCGATTCCGATGTTTTATGTGCAGGATTTGCAGAAAGTTTCCTTTTATGCTGGCGAGAGTTCCCGTACCACGCACGCCTCGCGTGAAGCGGTGGACGCCTGCCGCCTGTTTGCCGTGATGGTCGCTTTAGCCCTGCGCGGTGAATCCAAGCATGTCATTCTCTTTGAAACCTACCAACGTCATTTTGCTGACCAAGCCTTAGCTCCCGCCATTGCCGAGATCGCCCAAGGTGGCTATCTGCGCAAGAAAGAAGCGGATATTCAGGCGACCGGTTACGTCGTCCACACGCTGGAAGCCGCCTTGTGGAGCTTCTGGCAGGCAGAGAACTTTCGGCAGGCGGTGCTGCTGGCAGCCAATTTGGGTTATGACGCCGATACTACGGCGGCGGTTTGTGGGCAGATCGCCGGTGCCTTTTATGGGGTGGAGAAAATCCCGCGCAGTTGGTTGAGTTGCCTGGCACGCGCCGAGGAAATTCGCCAAATGGCTGTTCAACTCTATGAGAGGCGTTGGCAGCCTAATCCTGCAGACTTATCATTGTCATAAGCCATTGTGACATTTGTCACTTAACGGACAAGGGGGATTGCGCTATCATCTAAACAGAACTTATTCGGATAAGCGCATAACTTGATAGGATGATGATTATGGGTGCCCTCAGTCCCTCCCTCTCTCAAGAAGTCAACCAACTCCATGCTGATATCTGTTCGGGCTTGGCAGACCCAACCCGCATCCTGCTGCTCTATACGCTCTTCGAGGGGCCGCGCACGGTGAACGAATTGACGCTCGAGTTTGGCCTGCCTCAATCGACCATCTCGCGTCATCTCAAGACGCTCAGGGAGCGCGGTCTGGTGATTGCCACCCGCAAAGGGCAAATGGTGGAATATTCCCTTGCCGATGAGCGTCTCATTCAAGCCTTGGATTTGCTGCGCGAAGTCTTGCGCGATGGCGTTCTGCGCCGCGCTGTGGTCGTGCAGGAAGCCGAACAAAACCAACTAAGCGAATAAGGAGACACGATGAGAAACTTCCGCTATATCTGGCTGGTTGGACTTGCTGTGACGCTGGCGGTGATCATCATCCCGCTGGCGATCTTTTGGCCACGGGCAGAAGCCTCGGCGGATAACCCGCGCGCCTTTTTGCCCAAGCATAAACCCCACACCCCCCATGCAAATATCATTCAAGGACCTTTCAACACCCCCCAAGAAGTGACGCGCACCTGTTTGAAGTGTCACCCCGAATCTGCCCAAGAGGTGATGCAGACCGTTCACTGGACCTGGGAGAGCAAGCCGGTGCCCATCCCGGGACACGACAACGTTGTCATGGGCATTGGCAAGAAGAACCTGATCAACAACTTCTGTATCGGCATCCAGGGCAATTGGAACAAGTGCAACACCTGCCATGCCGGATACGGCTGGTCGGACAACAATTTCGACTTCAACAACCCCGAAAATGTTGATTGTCTGGCTTGCCATGCCGATATGGCAACCTACGCCAAAGCCGATTATGGCTTGCCGGCTGAGGGGGTTGACCTGGTTGCGGCGGCGAAAAGCGTGCGCCTGCCGACCCGTGAAAACTGCGGCGCCTGTCACTTTGATGGCGGCGGTGGCAACGGCGTGAAACACGGCGATTTGGACGAGAGCCTGTATTTCCCCTCCGAGAACTTGGATGTGCACATGGGGCGTGAAGACATGCAGTGCACCGATTGTCACCGCACCGAAAAGCATCAGATCAAAGGGCGCATGATTTCGGTCAGTGTGGAAGGCAGCAATCAGGTCTATTGCACCGACTGCCACAGCGAACGTCTGCACGCCGACGAGCGCATCAATACGCACGTCAAAACGGTGGCGTGCCAAACCTGTCATGTCCCCTCCTTTGCGCTGAAAGACCCCACCAAGACGTATTGGGATTGGTCAACCGCTGGGCAAGATCAACCCGAAGACCATTACACGTTCTTGAAGATCAAGGGCAACTTCATCTACGAAAAGAACGTACGCCCAACCTATCTGTGGTTCAACGAGAGCGTTTCTTATCGCTATCTTTTGGGTGATAAGATCGATCCGACGAAACCCACGTTGCTCAACCCGCCGGCCGGTGACATCAACGATCCCACCGCCAAGATCTTCCCCTTCAAGGTGCATGTCGCTCGCCAACCCTACGATAAGGTCTATAACTATCTCTTGCAACCCTTGACAGCCGGTGAAGGCGGCCTCTGGACAACCTTTGACTGGGCAGATGCCCTGCGCAAAGGCTCCGAATTTACCGGTTTACCCTTTAGCGGTGAGTATGATTTTGCCGAAACTTGGATGTATTGGCCGATCACCCACATGGTGCAAACTAGTCCCAATGCCCTGCAGTGCAACGATTGCCACAGTGTCAACGGGCGGTTAGACTGGCAAGCCCTCGGCTACCCCGGCGACCCCATGCAATGGGGAGGCCGCTTCAGCAATCGGTGATCGCTGCGCCCATTCTGGGAGAGCTAGGGACAGGCCGGCTTTCCCAGAATGGGGCTCAAACCGCTTCTAAAGGATGAGAACAGCAATGATGAAACCGACTCTTCCGACCAACACCAAACTGCTCATACCCTTGGTGATCCTGGCTGTGTTTGGCGGGTTGATCGTCCAACAAAGCTTGGCTCACCCGCTGCCGCTCGCCGAAGCCCAAATCTCCCCATTGCATCCGACCTTTGCCTTTCTGGATGCGCAAGGGAACAATGTCTTAGAGAGTGGCGCTCCGATTTCAACCCTGCAGACCTGTGGGCAATGTCACGATACGGCTTTCATTACCAGCCACAGCTTCCACACCGATTTAGGCTTGAGCGCCCTCACCCAACCCGGCCAAGCCCCCAGCAGCCGGCCGTGGGATACCAGCAACGGTCCCTTCGGCAAATGGAATCCCCTGCTTTACCGCTATCTTTCTCCGCCCGGCGACCAAACCCTAGATTTAGGCGTGGCAGATTGGGTGCGCACCATCGGCTTGCGCCACGTTGGCGGCGGGCCTGCCGAAACATCTCGGCAGGGGATGCCGCTGACCGAAATTTCACCGGATAGCCCAGATGCCCGCGTGCTTGCCCCCGATGGGACGGTGCAACCTTGGGATTGGAAGCAATCTGGGGTTGAGGAGATGAACTGCTTTCTGTGTCACACGCCGGCCCCAAACCAAACGGCCCGTCAGGAAGCCCTCCTAGCAGGGCGTTTCCAGTGGGCAAATACGGCCACCCTCTTGGGTAGCGGTGTAGTTGAGGCAGCCGGCGAAACGCTCACCTACAACACCGACGCCTTCGACGAGAACGGCAATCTCAAGCAGGATTTTGTCTTCATCCAAGACCCGAGCAACGAAAATTGCGCTGCCTGTCACGGGGTTGCCTACGCCGGGACGGAGCCGCTGGTCTTGAGCGGTTGCGCACTGGATAACTGGCAAACTGCCACCACCGGACAGGTATTTGCCGCACAGCGCATTTCTCGTTCGGGGATGAACATTGCCGATAAACAAGCCCTCGACCGTCCCTTTGATATCCACGCCGAGCGCGGCTTGAAGTGCACCTCCTGTCACTACTCGATCAATAATCCGACGTATGCGCAACCGGCTTCGCAAGAGCAGCTTTCTCACCTGGAGTTCGACCCGCGCCGTTTGGAAATCGGCCAATATCTGCAAAAGCCCGATCACAACTTTGCACGCGGGCAGAGCGCTCAGAATACCTTGGCTCCCGAATTGCGCGGCACGATGCGCCGCTGTGAGTCCTGCCACAACGCCGAGAAGACGCATACCTGGTTGCCCTACGCCCGCCAGCATTTTGCCGAAGTCTCTTGCGAGACCTGCCACATTCCCAACCTCTATGCGCCGGCCGTCTCTGCGGTGGATTGGACGGTGCTGACTGCGCAAGGAGAAGGCGCCACCGCCTGCCGCGGTGTAGAAGGCAACACGGGGACTCTTGCCGATCTGGTGCGTGGCTTCCAACCGGTTTTGCTTTCCCGTCTGGATGAGAGCGGCCGTCGGCCTCTTGCGCCGTACAACCTGATTGTCTCCTGGTTTTGGGTGTACGACTCTCCGGACGGCGTACGCCCGGTGCGCCTGCGAGACCTGCAGGCAGCCTGGCTGGAAGACAATGCCTATGCTCCGCAAGTGATGCGCTTGTTCGACAGCAATAAAGATGGGCAATTGGATGCCAGCGAACTGCGCCTGGATACGCCGAAGAAACAGGAGCTGATCGCCTCCCGCTTGAGCGCCTTGGGGTTACAGAATCCCCGCATCCAAGGCGAGATCCAACCTTACTCGATCAACCACAATGTGGCGCGGGGTGAATGGGCGGTGCGCGATTGCCGTGTTTGCCACAGCGACAACTCCATGTTGGCTCAACCGATGAAGCTGGCCGATTACGTGCCGGCAGAAGTGATGCCTGCCTTTGTCCAGGATGCCAACGTCACTGCCGAAGGTGAACTGGTGCTGCGCGGTGGCGCCTTATATTATCAACCGGTGGTTGCCAAGCAGGGGCGGTATGTCTTCGGTCACAACCGCGTTGCCTGGGTGGACTGGGTGGGCGGCTTGTTCTTCCTCGGCGTGCTGGCTGGCGTTGCCGGACACGGCACGGTGCGTTTCATCACCAGCACACGCCGCGCCCGCCACGCTATGCCGCTCAAGCGGGTCTATATCTACGCCGTGTATGAGCGCTTCTGGCACTGGTTGCAGACCTTTACCATCGTCCTCTTACTGTTTACGGGGTTAATTATCCACCGCCCGGATCTGTTTGGCATCTTCAGCTTCAACGGGGTGGTGATTGTTCATAACGTGATGGCGGCGATCCTTGCCATCAACGCCTTCCTCTCGTTCTTCTACCATTTGGTGAGCGGTGAGATTCGCCAGTTTATCCCCCGTCCCTATGGCTTCTTTGACCAAGCCATTGTCCAAGCCAAGTATTACCTACAGGGCATCTTCAAGGGCGAACCGCATCCTTTTGAAAAGCGCCCCGACCGCAAGCTCAATCCCTTGCAGCAAGCCACCTATTTCGCCATTCTGAACGTCCTATTGCCCCTACAGGGCTTGACGGGCATCCTGATGTGGGGTGTGCAGCAATGGCCGCAAATTGCGGATCGATTGGGCGGCTTGCCCTTCTTAGCGCCGTTCCACAGCTTGATTGCCTGGCTGTTCGGCGCCTTTATCGTCGGTCATGTTTATCTGACCACCACCGGCCATGAGCCGTTGGCAAGTATCAAAGCCATGATGATGGGCTGGGAAGAGGTCGAAGACCTCTCTGCCCAAGAAATTGAGGAGGTTGTATCCGATGAGCGCAGTGACTCAGACCAAATCCAAACCCAAGCGGTTTAACTGGCGCGCCTTTTTCCTCGAGCGCCCGGCGAAACCGTATGTGCATCCCTATCTGGGCGGCACGCTGTTGGGCATTGTACTGTTCTTAGCTTTCTTCATCACCGGCAACGGGCTGGGCTCTTCCGGCGGAGTTAATCGCATTGTGGTCTTCATTGAAGACCTGGTCGCCCCCGAGCATGTTGACCGCACCGCCTACCTGCTCAAAATGGCTGGCGGCGGGGCAAACCCCCTAGACGACTGGATCGTCTTCGTCACCGTGGGCGCAGTTCTGGGTGGGTTTCTCTCCGGCTGGTGGAACGGGCGCTTGAAAATCGAGACCAATAAGGGCCCGCGCATCACCGTGCGGCAACGTTGGGCGTTGGCTTTCATCGGCGGGGCGATCATGGGCTATGGCGCCCGTTTAGCGCGCGGCTGTACCTCAGGCCAGGCGCTCTCCGGTGGGGCAACCCTTGCCGCCGGCAGTTGGGCGTTGATGTTTGCCATTTTCGGCGGCGCGTATGCCCTGGCTTACTTCCTGCGCAAAGTTTGGAATTGAGGAGGTCACACATGGCACCCTTTCCTCTCCCTCTGGAAGGTTTGATCGGTAAAGTCGGCATGTATGCCGTTTACCTGCTGATCGGTATTTTGTTTGGGGTGTGTTTGGAGATTTCCGGTTTTGCCATTTCCACCCGTTTGGCGGCCCAATTCTATTTCAAAGACCTGACCGTACTCAAGGTTATGTTCACCGCCATTGTGGTCGGCATGGTGTTGATCTTCGGCGCTTCGGCGCTGGGTTGGTTGGATTACAACCTGATTTGGGTCAACCCTACCTATCTGTGGCCGGGCATCTTAGGCGGTTTGATCATGGGGGTGGGCTTTATCATCGGGGGCTTCTGCCCGGGCACCTCGTTGGTCTCTATGGCGACCCTCAAGGTGGATGGGTTGTTTTTTGCGCTCGGCAGCGCCTTCGGCATCTTCCTATTCGGCGAAACGGTGGGCTGGTACGAAGATTTCTTCAACAGCAGTTATTACGGTCGTTTGACCTTGATGGATGTCTTCCATCTGCCGGCTGGCGTAGTGGTTGTTTTGGTGGTCTTGATGGCTTTGTTCATGTTCTGGGGTGGTGAACAATTAGAGCGCATTTTTGGCAAGCGCGATCTCTCCAAAGAGCCGCGTTTGCGCGTGGCGGGAGCAGCAGCGCTCTTTTTAGCGGCCTTGGCGGTGATGCTGATCGGTGAGCCAACCCCAGCCGAGAAGTGGGCGCGCATTGCCCCCGAGAAAGAAGCCCAGTTGATCAACCGCGAGGTGCAAATCCACCCTGGCGAACTGCTCGATTCGCTTGCCAACGATCAACTGCGCGTGGTCATGCTCGACGTTCGTCCCCAAGCCGATTACAACCTCTTCCACTTGCGCGGGGCGCGTAATGTCCCCTTGGATCAAGTGCGCTCGATCATCCCTTCGTTGCTCTTAGAGCGCACCGATAACCAAGTGATCGTGGTGATGAGCAATGATGAAGCGGCAGCGACCGAAGCGTGGAAGATTCTGGTGGCGGAGAGTGTTCCCAATGTCTATATTTTGGAGGGTGGCATCAACCACTGGTTAGAATTGTTTGCTGCCGAAGACCCACAAATCCGCCCCACGCCTACTCCCGCTCTGGGACTGGATTATATCCGCTATCAGTTCCCGGCAGCGTTGGGCGATCGTTATGCGGCAGCAGACCCATTTGCGCACGAATATGAGTTCGAGTACACGCCGAAGATCAAGCTGCAATTGAAGCGCGGTCCCAGCGGCGGTGGTTGCGGATAATTAGACCTGCTTTCGCCTTTTAGGTTGGAGTTTCTCTGCACAGGCCCTTCCCCTGACAGGGGGAAGGGCTTTTTGATTTCCTTCGTCCATTTTGGGGTGCCAGGGGTGGGGGTATGGCGTTCGCACCTAAACCCGCGCCTTCCCGCGGGTCGAGTAGGGCGTCAGCCTGTGTCGAGATCCAAGTGGCGGGTTTCGACAAGCTCAACCCGCGCCTTCCTGCGGGTCGAGTAGGGCGCCAGCCCGTACCGAGACCCAAGTAACGGGTTTCGGTACGCTCCACTTCGTTTCGCTACTCAACCCGCACCTTCCTGTGGGTCGAGTAGGGCGTCAGCCCGTATCGAGACCCAAGTGGCGGGTTTCGACAAGCTCAACCCAACGGGTTTCGGTACGCTCCACTTCGTTTCGCTACTCAACCCGCACTGGCGTTGGCGGGTCGAGTAGGGCGCCAGCCCGTATCGAGACCTAAGTAACGGGTTTTGGTACGCTCCACTTCGTTTCGCTACTCAACCCGCACCTTCCTGCGGGTCGAGTAGGGCGTCAGCCCGTACCGAGACCCGCAGGATGATCTTATTCTTTCTCATAGGGCTTGCCGCCCGCGGCGGGTGGTTGGCCACGCCCGATCACGCCGGCTAAGACGATGATGGTCACCAAATAGGGTGCCATTTCCAAGAATTTGTTATGAATGGGCACGCGCAGGATGGTCAGCTTGCCAGCCAGCGAATCCGAGAAACCGAACAACAGCCCTGCGCCAAAAGCGCCGAACGGATTCCAATTGCCGAAGATCATGGCTGCTAAGGCGATGAAGCCGCGCCCGGCGGTCAGCACCTCATCAAAGCGCCCCACCGAACCTAAGGTGAAATAGGTGCCGGCAAAGCCAGCCATCAAACCGCCCAACAACACGGCCATATAACGCGTGCGGTTGACCGGGATACCTAAAGTGTCGGCGGCTTTGGGATGCTCGCCCACCGACCGCAGCCGTAAACCCCAGCGGGTGTAGAACAGCGCGACGGTCAGGACGATCAAGAGCACATACATGGTATAGACGTACAGGTTGTGACTGAAGAAAATTGGGCCGATAAAGGGGATTTGCGATAAGCCCGGTACATCCCAGTTGGGAAAGCGCCCTGGGTTATTCAGCTCTTGATATTTCTGCAAGAACTTTGCCGAGAGGAAGGACGTTAACCCGGTGGAAAAGATATTGATCACCGTGCCGGCGATAATTTGATCCACTTTGTACTTTATTGCCAGCACTGCCAGCACCCCGCCCAATAATAGTCCGCTGAGCATCCCTGTAACCAGGCCGATCCAAATGTTTTGGGTGACACTGCCAAACAAGGTTGCCGTAAAGGCGGCGGTGAGCATCATCCCCTCGATGGCGATATTGAAGACCCCGGAGCGCTCGCACAGGATGCCTGAAAAAGCCCCCAAGGTCAGCGGTACCGAGCGGATGACCATGACGCGCAGCAGGCCGGCTAAGTTCAGAGAAACCCCCGCTGTGCCCCAAGCCAAGAAGGCGAAAATGAAAAAGCCGCTCACAATGCCCAGCACGAGGTTGGTGCGCTGTTTGAAGCCGCGTGCCAACTGATAAACGCCCAAGAAAGCCGTGAGGAAGATCAAAACCTGCAGCGCAAAGGAGGTCTCGAAGACCCAATCCGGGGCGGCGACTTTCGAGCCGCCGGGTGTCATGCCAAAGGTGGTTACCAGGCCGGGTTCGGTGTTGCGCAGGAAAAAGAACCACATTGCTGCGGCCGCCACCAGGAAGATGACCCCCATCACCCGTTCGCGGGTGGAGGAGATATATTGTCCCGAATTGCGTGCCATCGTTTGTGCGCTCATGCTGATTCTCCTTCAGAGCGGATTGCCACTTCGACTTCTTTCGGCGGTTGCAAGCGATACAAGGTGCGGATAATGGCTGGCGCGGCGATAAAAGCCAGAATCATGGCTTGGATGATCGAGATGATATCAATAGGGATGCCGGCGGTGAGTTGCATTTGGATGGCGCCATTGCGCAGAAAGCCGAAGAGCAACGCAGCTAAAACGACCCCTAAGGGGTGGCTGTTTCCCAGCAAAGCTAAGGCGATGCTGTCGAAACCGTATCCCGAAGAGAACGCTACTCCCAAGTTGCGATTGACCCCCAGCACTTCATTGGCGCCGGCGAAGCCAGCCAACATTCCCGACAGCGACAGGGTGATCACCGTGCTGCGCACGATGTTCATGCCGGCATAGTGAGCAGCGCTGGGGTTGGCGCCGACCGTGCGCAGTTCAAACCCCCAAGTGGTCTTGAACAGCAGCAGGTAGACCAGATAGGCAACGCCCAAGGCGATGAAGAAGCCCAAATGGAAGCGATTGGGATCGGGAAAAAGGCGCGGAATCCAAGCGGTGGTCTCAATCGGCGCACTGATGGGGGTGGTCTTGTTGGGGTCACGCAAATAACCGGTCAACAGATATTCGCTTAATCGGAAGGCAATGTAGTTCATCATGATGGTAATAATCACCTCATGGGCGCCGGTTTTCGCCTTCAACCAGCCCGGCACAAAGCCCCACAAGGCGCCCCCCAAGCCGCCGATCAGAAACGCTAAAGGAGCATGGATGAGAGCCGGCAAGCCCTTGATAAACACGCCCGCCCACACGGCTGCCAACGCGCCGACGAAGATTTGCCCTTCAGCGCCGATGTTAAACAAGCCCACACGAAAGCCAAAGGCTACCGCTAAGCCGGCAAAAATATAGGGCGTAGCTTGCACCAGACTTTCAAAGAAGGGGCTGAGGGCTCGGTTGATTTGTAACCAATCGCCGCTTGCAAAGGCAGCCGAAATCTTGGCTGGGTCGCCAAAGGCGCCAAGGAACAAGGCGCGGTAGGTGTTCCAAGCCGCCTGCGCCCCGACTTTCATTCCTTCTCCCAGCGAGAGGCGCATGGCAGCATACATCTGCTCGGAGGTCAGAGCAGCAATAATCCCGCCCAAGAACAAGCCGGTGAAGATAGCTAAAAAGGTCACGGTTAGAGAACTGCGGCGAACTTCCTCTAAGAAAACGCTGAAACCTTTGGGATTCTGAACTGTTTTCTTTTGTGAATCGTTCATGATCTTTTCCTAGCGGGGGTTTTCTATCCTACGCCGTTTCGGGTTGTAAGCCCGCCATGTAGAGGCCGATTTGTTCTTTGGTTGTCTCGGCG
The DNA here is from genome assembly GCA_003130835.1 of Anaerolineae bacterium. Taxonomy (GTDB): domain Bacteria; phylum Chloroflexota; class Anaerolineae; order Anaerolineales; family UBA4823; genus NAK19. Next base: position 15,515 of record QEXX01000044.1, read on the forward strand.
GCGTTAACGGTTGCTACAATGCGACCGCGATACATGACAGCAATCCGATCGGAAAGCTGCAGGATTTCGTCCAACTCGGTGGAAACCAACAAAACCGCGCAGCCTTCGTCGCGCTTTTCGATCAGGCGGTTGTGGATATACTCGATCGAACCGACATCCAAGCCGCGCGTCGGTTGCGAGGCGATCAACAGCTTGATCGGACGGGAAAACTCACGCGCCACAATCACCTTCTGCTGGTTGCCGCCACTCAAGGAACTCAGCAACGTGAAGATGCTGGGTGTGCGGATGTCGAACTTTTGCACCAGTTCTTCGGCGTTTGAGATGATGTGCGGTTGTTGCAGGACAATGCCGCGCGCAAAGGGGGGCTTGTAAAAGGTGTTGAGGATCAAATTGTCTTTAACCGGATAGGAGAGAACCAAGCCGTCCTTTTGGCGATCTTCGGGAATGTGGGCGGCACCGATTTCAAAGAATTGCTTGGGGCTGGCATGGGTCATTTCTTTGCCGAGGATGCGGATTTCCCCTTCGACCGGGGGCTGCATGCCGGTCAGGGCGCGCACCAGTTCGGTCTGTCCGTTGCCCTGCACGCCGGCGATGCCTAGGACTTCTCCGGCGCGCACTTCGAACGAAACGCCGTTGACGGCGATTAGCTTGCGCGCATCCAGCACCTTGAGGTTGCGCACTTCGAGGACGACCTCTTGCGGTGCAGCCGGCTTTTTTTCGATCGCCAGCTCGATCGGCCGTCCGACCATCATAGCCGCCAGTTTATTTTGATCGGCTTCCTGTGGCGTGGTGGTACCCACCACCTTGCCGTTGCGGATCACGGTGATGCGGTCGGAAAACTCCATCACTTCGCGCAGTTTGTGGGTGATGAAGATGATCGATTTGCCGCTGGCAACCAGGGACTTCATGATCTTGAACAGTTCATCCACTTCCTGGGGGGTCAAAACGGCGGTCGGTTCGTCGAGGATGAGGATGTTGGCTTCGCGGAAGAGCAGTTTGATAATCTCTACCCGCTGTTGCAACCCGACCGGCAGGTCTTTGATGTAGGCAAAGGGGTCAACTTGGAGGTTGTATTGCTGGGAGATCTCCAAGATGCGCTTAGCTGCTTTGCGCCGATCGAGGAATCCGCCGCCGCGCACGTATTCATCGCCCAGCATCACGTTGTCCACCACCGTAAACACCGGCACCAGCATGAAATTCTGGTGTACCATGCCGATACCGCAGGCAATGGCATCCCGCGGAGAGTGGATTTCGACCTTATTGCCGTTGACGCGAATTTCGCCTTCATCGGGTTTGTATAAGCCGTAGAGGATGTTCATTAAGGTTGTTTTGCCGGCACCGTTTTCCCCCAACAGGGCATGAATTTCACCTTCACGCAAATCTAAATCGATGTGATCGTTCGCAAGCACCCCCGGAAACCGTTTGGTAATCCCATGTAGCTCTAGAATTACGCCCATGCACACCTCGGCAGCAGATAGGATAAATTGATTTTATCATAAGATTAAAAGAGAGAGGGCTTTCCACCGAACACCGATAGACATCTTACCGCTCATCGACCTTTCGGAGCGAAAAGCCGAGCACGGCTTCGGTTGACATCCCCAATCTGCCGTGATACGATGAGGGACGAAAATTTTGCTTTTTGTAAGGATATAGCTTTCCACACTTTTCCAGACAGGATGCCGATATGTCGGTGAACACAACCCTGGTGAGCATCTTCATCGGAATGGGGGGCATGGTGGGATGGGGAATTTATGATTTTTTAGGGGGGGTCTTTGCCAAACAGATTGGGCCTTTTCGCTCGTTGTTTTGGTCGCAGTTGGCCGGCTTCTTGGCTCTGCTTAGCCTGGCGGTTATCCTTCAAACCAGCTTCAACGTCCCGCTGCGCATGGGGGTATTGGGTGCGCTGGGGGCGGTGATCTACGCCGGCGGGTATTTGTTTTTCTTCCGGGGGTTTGAGATCGGGAATGTGTCCATCGTTGCTGCCACCATGAACCTTTGGGCGGTGTTTACCATGTTGTTTGCCTTTCTGTTTATGGGACAGCGCCTAACCCCAACCCAAACGGTGGGCGTGGGCTTGATCATTGGCGGCGCGACTCTGGCATCGCTGCGTTGGGAAGAGCTAGGCAACCAAAAATTCCAAATCTCCGGTGGGGTTAAGGAAGCGGTTCTGGGCGCCTTCTTCTTCGGCGTTTTTTGGAACCTCAGCGAAATCCTATCCGAACAGATGGGTTGGCTGTGGACTACCCTCTCCGTTAAGTGCGGCATTGTGCTCTTTTTGTTGATCGTTTCTCTGTTAAGCCGTCGCCGCTTGGGCATCTCCCAAACCAAACACCAGACCAAAGCCGTCGTGCTGCTGATGGGCGTCATCGAAGCTGCTGCCGTGGCACTGGTCAATTACGGTTTGACCATTGGGGATGCCATCTTGATCACGCCGATTTCTTCGGCTTTGTCCGTGGTAACAATCAGCTTGGCTATGATCTTCTTGAGAGAAAGGGTCACGCGAATCCAAGGCGGGGGGATGATTCTTGCCGTGATGGGGATCATCTTGACGGCTTTTTGAACACCCTACAGCAGGGCAGGCGGGCTTGCGCGGCCCCTAAAAGCGTAGAGGTTGCCACGCGTTGCTTGGGAGAGTGAAAACCCTTGCCCACAGGACGGGGCGGACGTCTGCTCTTTGCTTACCCCTTGTCTATCGCCGTGAGTTGTTCTAAAATCTCTGCCGTTCGTACAGAGTGATCGGGTAGAGCGATTCCAAGGCAGAACCAGGGGATCGGAAGGGCAGACCGTCTTGCACTCTGCCTTATGGAGCTAACCGTAAAGGCTTAGGTTTTGAAGCAGGAGTTCGATGGCGCGTTGGATACGGGCTTTGCGCTCTTCTTCTTTCTTGGCGCTCTCGATCCATTCGACGTATTCTTTACGATAGTGAAAAGCTAGCGCTTCGAAGGCTTCTTTGGCGGTTGGGTTGGCTTCGAGGGCTTGGGCAAAATCCGGCGGCGGGATGATCTGGCGCACTTCGCGGTCGGCTTCCAGACTAACCTGCACGGTATCGCCGACCACAACACCGGCCGCCACCCGCGTGGCATGGCTGACCACCAGGTAATGGGTGCCATCCCCGTGCGGCATGGCTTTACTGCGGAACGGCACGCCGTTCAACGTGCCGCGCACAATGATCTGCCCCTTCTTGCCGAAGATGGCGCTGAGGTCGAGGGGAATCTCGACATACGTCCACTTGCCAACCGTCTCCGGCCGCTTAAGCACACCTTGAAAGAAAAACGACGGCATAGCCTCCTCAAATCCCAACCATCGAACGTTTGCCGCGGCCTATTATACGCCATTTTTAGATGGATTGTGCGTGCCCGGCGAACTTGAGGGTGAGAAGACCTCTCCGTGGAACTGTGCGTTTTGTCAGGACGACGAAAAGGGAATGATGCGCGTACAAACCCTTTCTAGCAGCGGCAGATCATGGCTGATGACAAGAATACCCAGTTGTCTTTGGGTTGCGACTTCGAGAAGCACCCGCCAGAGTTGAGCTTGAGTGTTGGCATCCAACATGGTGGTCATTTCATCGGCGATCAGGTAGCGGGTTTGCGGGGCAAGGGCACGCGCAACAGCCACTCGCTGCAATTCCCCGTTGCTCAACTCGTGGGGAAAACGATCGAACCAATGCACATCCAAGCTGAGCGCTTCCAGCAGACTGGCTGGCGGTCGATAGGCTTCACATAGAGCTTGCCCAATCGTCCAGCGCGGATTGATGGTCAACTCGGGGTGTTGAAAGATCATTTGCACCGGGCAAAATCCCTTCTTCGGGAGGGGGTTTCCATCGAGTGTCACCTTGCCGCTCAATGGTTGGAGATAACCCGCCAAGATACGCCCAAGGGTGGTCTTACCACAACCGCTCGGCCCGTAAATTCCCACTCGCTCTGCGCTTGAGAGGGATAGATTAAAATCCTGCAAAATCCAAGGCCGTTGCGGGCTATAGCGAAAGGCAATCCGTTCAGCTCTAAGCATGGATGCACCTCACTTGGTTCTGCTGTAAAGCGCGCATGAGCGGGCGTTCCACTGTACATTCCAGCGTGGCAAGCGGACAACGCGGCGCAAAGAGACAGCCGCGCGGTAGGTCCTGCGGCGAAGGTTGAATGCCCGGCAGGGCAACAAATTCGTTTTGGGGCAGAGAACGCCACAGAGCTTGGGTGTAAGGGTGGAGCAATCCCTCGCCCTTGCCGGAAAAGGCAGCCGCCGGGGCAATTTCCACCGTTGTGCCGGCGTAGAAAACGGCAATTCGATCGGCAATTTGTAAAGCGGCTTGGATGTCGTGGGTGATCAAAACTACCCCTCGCCCTTCATCGGCAAGTTGACGCAGGTGGTTGAGCGTCTCTTGTACGACCTCAGGGTGTAGGCCTGGTGTCGGTTCGTCTGCTAAGAGCAGTTCGGCTTCCCCGACCACCGCCATCGAAACCAGAGCACGGCGCGCCATGCCCCCCGATAACTGAAAAGGATACCAACCTTCTACTTCGAGGGGAAGTTGATAACGTTGGAAAATTGCGCGTTGGGCTGCCAAAGCCTGCCGGTTTTTACCGCTTAGATGTGCCGCACGGCGCACTTGTGCCCCAACCCGCATCAGCGGATCAAGGAAACTGACCGATTGGGGAATCAGAGCAATTTGACGGCCACGCACCGCCACTTGCTGTTCAGGTGTCAGCAACTGCCCTTTGAACCAGATTTCCCCTTCAACCTGGGCGTTGGACGGCAGGATGCCTAAAACGGCATGGACCAAAAGACTTTTTCCCGAGCCGCTGGAACCGACTACAGCGACGATCTCACCGGCTTGCACTTGCAAGTCTAAATCCACCACGGGTGTGAGCGTGGTCCGGCGTAAGCCGCGATCGTAGCGATGAAAGTGAATCGATAAATGACGCACCTCCAGCATAGCTTTCACTCCTGAGCAGTGCGCGGATCGAGCAGGGCACGCACATTTTCGCCGAGAATGTCAAACACTTTGACCATTGCCAATAAAGCCGCACCTGGCAGGGCGGCCAGCCACCAATAGCCGGTGGAAAGATGGCGCATCGATTCGGCTAAGATGATCCCGATCGCCGGTTGGTGCGGAGATAGTCCAATCCCAATAAAGGTGATGCCAGCTTCGTGCAGAATCGCATGTGGAAAGAGCAAAATCAACCCCACCAAGAATTGAGGCAAGACATGCGGCAGGATATGATGTCGGGCGATCCAAAAGGGTGAATGGCCCAGTTTAGCCGATAGGCGGACGTAATCGGCTGAACGCACTTGGTAGACTTCGGCACGGATGACGCGCGCCAAAGATGGCCAATGGGTCAGTGCCACCGAAATTACCACTCCCCTCAACCCTCCACCGCTGACAAAAGCCAAAAGGATCAAGACAACCATGTGCGGCAAGCTGAGAAAGACATCGATCCACCAAGAAAAGAAAGCATCAATTTTCCCGCCCATAGTTGCTGCAATAAGGCCGACCCCTAAACCGATGATGGAACTGAATAAGGCTGCCAGAAAACCCACCCTCAAACTCAGGCTCAGCCCGCTCCAAGTGCGCACCAACATATCCCGCCCCAGCCAATCGGTGCCAAAGGGATGCGACCAAGAAGGAGCTTGATTGCGGTGGCTTAGGTTGGTTTGGTTAGCAATTGCTGCTTGGTTGCTGCCGGCTAGGATGACCACTAGACAGGCCACACACAAAACGATCAGAACCAGCGTTTGACGGCGGCGGTTAAGAACCCCTGCACGGGTTTTGACCGATTGGATCCACAATTTCGACGGTTTGGTTATTTCGAGGTTCATGCTTCTGCTCCAAGACGAATGCGGGGATCGATGAAGTGATAAACAATATCGGCTATGGTATTGCCGGTATAGACGAAGATCGTGGAGAATAAAACAATTCCCAGCAATAAAGGAACATCACTACGTAAACCGGCCTGTACGGTCGCTTGCCCTAAGCCAGGGTAAGCAAAGACCTGTTCGGCAAGCACCGAACCCCCGAACAGTTCGCTGATCGAGGCAAACTGCAAGGTGATGGCTGGTAAAGAGATGTTGCGCAAGCCATGATGCCAGAGAGTGCCCCATAAGCTCTCTCCTTGCGCCTTGGCAAACAGAACATAATCGCTGTTTAAGACATTGATGAGCTTTTGGCGGGTGTGTAGGGTGATATTGGCAACGCCGATAATGCTGAGAGTAAGCGCAGGCAAGGCAAGATGATGCAACCGTTGCGCAAGGGTGACTTGTTCAGGCAAGAGGCCCGGTGGCGTAGCACAACAGATGGGTGCCCATTTCAAGGATACCGCAAAGACGATCAGCAACAGGAGTGCCAGCCAGAACGTGGGCGTCGATGCCAAAAGGTAGGCGTAGAAACGAATTCCTTGATCGATCCACGAGCCTGCTTTTGCCCCACTGATCACCCCTAGAAGGAACCCAAAAATGCCGGAAAGCACCCAAGCGCTGCCCATTAGCCCCAACGAGGTGAAAAATCGTTGGCGGATGACCTGACTCACCGGTTGGTTATAGATTGCCGAAGTGCCTAAATCCCCTTTGAGCAAGCTGGTCAGCCACCGCGTGTACCGCACCAGAGGGGGATCATTCAACCCCCAGCGCTCGGCAATGCGCTGACGTTGCTCTGGTCCGATGCGCATCATTTCCGCTCCTACATAAGCCTGCACCGGATCGATAGGAGATAAACTGACTAAGGTAAACGATAAAGCCGACATGGTCAACAGGAGTAAGAGTAAGCGCAACAACTTGTTGATCAGATAGCGTAGAATGTTCATCCGTCTGCCTCTTGAGTAGGAATCGGGCGGGTCGTCTCAAAGAGACGACCCGCTAAGGAAGGAAGGGAGGGGATTATTTACAGACCCATTTCCATTCAGAGATGTTGAAGGTGATCGGCCAACCATGACCGTGTGGTTGGATTTGCTGTTTACCCACATCCAAGCAATCGGAGACAAAATAGACATGCTGAAGGTTGACTAACCATGCCCAGGCGGCATCTCCCTTGGTGGTGAAGCCAACTCCTTTCCGATCCCACTGGGCGGCTCGCCAGTAAACCAGAGCTTCTTCTTCTGTTGGGGCGCCCATTGCCAAATCGAGGTAGTTATCCACCTGTTCGTTGGCATAGAAGCCGGTGTTATACCAGCCATTTCCACGCATCGAGCTGTGATAGAGGTTATACATCTCGGTTTGATCGTGGCTTCCCCAACCAAATAAGACTGCGTTGCTGTGCATCAGGGTTTCGATCTCGTCCCAACTGGCACCGCGCAATTCGACTTGAATGCCGATCGGTTTGACCATATCGGCAACGGCCAGTGCCAGCGACTGCCGTGTGCTATCCGAAGCTGGATAGACCAATGTGAAACTGGCTTGCAGATCGCCCTTTTCTAGGATGCCATCGTTATTGGCATCTAGCCAACCGGCTTCGCTTAGGATTTGTTGGGCGGTTTGGGGATCGGTATCCTGAATGGCCGATTCGGGTTCCCACCAAGGGACAAAATCGGCAGGACCATAGGCAGGGGCGCCAAAGCCTTCCAAAACCCCCTCGACCAGCGCCTTACGGTCGATGGCATAATTGATCGCCCGCCGAATGGCAAGGTCAGAGGTAACGTTATTGCCGATCGGATAGCCTTTCTCGGTTTTTTCGCCTGTATCTGGGACGAAAGGAAATAAGATGCCGCGGTTATCGATCGATTGGACGGGAAGTACACGCATCCCCGCAATCGTTTGTTTCCCCAACGCCGCAGGAACCGAGACAACCTGTACTTGCCCGGCTTTCGCCGCAGCAAAGCCGGCATCTTCGGAAGTGAACAGGAAAACAATCCGGTCAAATTGCGGCTTTTCCCCATAGTAGTAGGGATTGGGTTCTACGATTAGTTGTTGCCCTTCGTCCCATTGGACAAGCTGATACGGGCCACTGCCAATTGGGCGACGTGCATACCCCTCACCATAGGCGTGTTGTGGGACGATGCCCAAGGAAATCAAACGGTTGACAAAAGTGCTGGCCGGTTGTTTCAAACGCAGTTCTACAGTATCCTCGTCTATAACAACGGCTTGATCAAGAATGGAAAGATCCGCAAGTCCCCCGCTTTTGGCAGCTTGGTTGTAGGTAAATGCCACATCTTGCGTTGTCAAAGGTTGACCATCAGAGAATTTGACATCGGTGCGGATATCCACCGTCCAGACTAAGCGGTCTTCACTCACCGTATAGTTGGTTGCCAAGTCATTGACGATATTCAATTCGGCATTGCGACGTAACAAGGTACTTTGGAAAAGTGGCGATCCATAACGTCCCCAACCCAAGGTTGGATCGTAGCCATCACTGCTCTCGCCTCCAATCGCAAGGGTCAGCGTCCGCGAATGGCTCTCTGGCTGATGGGCGCCGCTATCTGTTTGCTCAGCAGTGGGAAGGGCTTGGCTTGATGAAGGGGTCTCGATCGGCAGCGAGGACGAAGGGCTGGTTGATTGACAACCTGCGATGAGAAAGACGAAAAAGAGAGAAATCATTGCTGCTTTGAACAGGTTTTTTGGCATGCTAGAGCTCCTTTGAGTTAAAATGTTAAGAGAGAAAAATAACCTAAAACGGATGATTCTCTCCAGTAGGAATGTCTCTCAAATTTACGAATATTATAAATGCAAATAATTGAAAATGCAAGTATTTGCATTAAAATACTAGAAAGGCTTCTATGAAGACCAGTTCGGTTGAGTTGATCATTTTGGATTTGCTAAGCCATGAGCAAGCTCACCTGACTGCTCAGGAAATCTACCAGCAGCTCAAGTTGCGCCTACCGGCGGTCAACCCCTCGACCGTGTATCGGGCTTTGGAACGCATGGCACATGCGGGGAAAATTTCGGTTTCTGATATGGGCAGGGGAGCAATGGTCTATGAGGCGGTTGGTGGTGAACGGCATCACCATTTAGTCTGCCAAGACTGTGGCGCAGTGATGACAATCGAGGATCGGCCGGTGAACGAACTCTTTCGTTACCTCGAAGGTCGATATCATTTTGAAATGATCACCAACCACCTCATCCTTTTTGGACGCTGTCAGAATTGTCAAAAGGTTTCCGAAAGTGGGAGGCAGTGACCTCCTTTGCCGCCAAACTCAGCAGGTGATAACCCAATTGCAGCGTGTTTTCCAGATGGCGCAGTTCTGAATCGGATAGAGAGGAGGTGCTTTCATAGCGCTCGACTAGGCGCAGCAACGCGCCACGCACCCCGCTTGCCTGATGCGCCCAGTACGAATCGGCTGAGAGGCGCTCCAGCCGACTAACCAACAAGGTCGCCGCAGCAATGGATTGAGGCAGGGTTTTCATACGGGTTTTGACGGCGTTATCCCTTAGTACGTAAGGTAGAGCGGCCGCCATCGACCCCAATGATCTGTCCACTGATCCAATCTGCTTCGGGTGAAAGCAGAAAGGCTGCTAAAGCGGCAATATCCTTTGCCTCGCCGAGGCGTTGCAAGGCGTGCAGGGCGGCAATGGAAGCCGCCATTTGTTCACTGCCAAGCAGATTTTCACCCAGCGGCGTGCGGGTGAGGGAAGGCGCAATGGCATTGACGCGCACTTTGGGCGCCAGCTCGGCTGCCAAGGCAAGGGTCAAAGCCGAAACTGCGCCTTTTGCCATGCCGATCGAGGCATGGTTGGTAAAGCCTTGCGACGCCGCCACACTGGAGAACAAAACCACCGAGGCAACCCCAGCACTCTTCTTAAGAGCAGGCAAGGCAGACTGAACCGCCAGCGCTGCGCCTAAGGCGTTGACGCGGAAATCGGTCAAGAAATCCGCTTCGGTCAAACGCGCCAGGGAGCGGATGGTGATCGTCCCTACCGCATAAACCAAGCCATCAAGCGGCTCACCGGCTTCTTGGGCAACCTTACTAAACAGCGCCACATCGGTCACATCGCCCACCGTATACGTTGCTTCGACTTCCTGAGCCAGGGCGCTTAAGGTGCTTTCTGTGCGACCGACCAAGTGCAGTTGGACACCTTGAGCGTGCAAGCGCCGGCATAGGGCAGAGCCGATTCCGCCCGCTGCACCATAGACAAGGATACGCCGCTTCTCGGACATAGCACCTATGCCTGCGCAAAAGTGTCGATCAAGAGCTTAACATCACCGCCCACCGAGTAGAGGATTGGGCAAGTACAGCCGTGTTTGCGATATTCCTCCACTTTTGCGCGTGCCTCTGCAGGGGTGCCGGAGGCTGTGATGCGGTGAATCAACTCTTCGGGCACCAAGTGTTTGGCTTTGTTGATTTGTTCTTTGGTGGCTGGCCAACCGAGGATGGATTGAATTTCGGCAACAACTTCTGGGGAAACCCCCGAAGCTTTGGCGATATGGGGCTGTTGAGCAAGATACTGGGTCAGCAACATGCGGGTATTGTCAATGGCTTTGTCGTGGTCGTGATCCACGGAACAGACAACCAATTGCGGGCGATCGAGGTCATCAAGGCTGCGCCCAGCCTTCTTGGCGCCTTTTTCTAACAATTCGAGTGCGCGGTCGTTATACTCTGGGGGCACACAATAATTCAAGACAGCTCCATCGGCGATCTCACCCGTCAGTTCCATCATCTGGTCGCCGGTGGCGCCGATCATGATCGGCACGTGGCGCGGTTCGCGGCGGCCGTGGACGACATCAAGCTCAATCTCATTCACATGCACAAACTCTCCATGGAACGTCACCCGTTCCATATTAAGCAAGCGACGCAGGACGGTCACCGTCTCGCGCATAGCAACCAGCGGCTTTTTGCGCTCGATGCCCACATTGCGCGCCAGTGGATCCCACCAAGCCCCAATGCCGCAGATGATGCGGTTGGGAGCCAGGTCATCCAAAGTCAGGAAGGTAGCCGCCAGTAACCCAATGTTGCGCGTCCAATTGTTGATCACCCCGGAACCCACTTTGATGCGCTCGGTCACAGCCGCGTAGGCGGCCATAGGGACAATGGCATCCCGCACCAAACGGGACTCGGCTTGCCAAACCGCTTCGAAGCCGCGCTGTTCGGCATAACGAACATAATCTAGCCCCTCTCGCAAATCATGGGCGTCTTGAAGATAGAGTGCAACTCGTTCAGTCATCGATACCTCCTTTAGGGCTAATTTTATCTTAATTGCGTTTGGGTGAGCAGCTCAATTTTGAAATCAAAGCGGGCGGTGCATATAACCTTCTTGCACCGCCCAGGAGAGGATACTGTTGAACTTGCACTGGATTCACAAAATCGCTGCAGGATTGCTTTATTTTTCGGGTTTGGTCGCTGAAGGTTCAATCAAAGCAGCAGGTGCCAGTACTTCCCCGTCGCTTTTGAGCAGCCCAATCCCTTCTTTCTGTGCGATCTCCTGTGCCCCTAAGTCCATTCGGATGCAATAGGCATAGACGAGATATGGCCCGGCACAGCCTTTCTCGGCTAATCGCTGATGCCAAGTAGGCTCATGCATGCGCTGCGACCAAGCGTGTACATCGCGATAGGAGAGGCGTGCCTTGGCTTCTACGACCGCCCATACTTTGCGACCGGAGGGGTCTTCTAACGGCAAGACAACATCAATTTCCCCATCAAGAGGGAGTGAAAAAGCAGGTTGCAAAATGCGATACCCCTTCCGCCTCAGCACCACTTCTACGACACTAGCAGCCTCTTCCTCTACTGTAGCACCAAAGGCTTTCTGCAGGGCTCCGACAGCCACACCCAAGCCGCGTTGGGCTTCAGCTAATTCTTCCACGCGTTGCTCGGTGCGCTGCTGGGCTTGAGCTAATTCTTCAACACGTTGCTCGGTGCGCTTCTGCGCCTCGGCTAAGCTCTGAACAGCCTCCGAGAGCTGATCGACACGTTGCTCCGTGCGCTTCTGCGCCTCAGCAAGTTCTTCCACACGTTGCTCGGTGCGCTTCTGCGCCTCAGCTAAGCTCTGAACAGCCTCCGAGAGCTGATCGACACGTTGCTCGGTGCGCTTCTGCGCCTCAGCTAAGCTCTGGACAGCCTCCGAGAGCTGATCCATGCGCTGATCAGCGCGCTTCTGCGCCTCAGCAAGTTCCTCCATGCGCCTCTCAGTGCGCTTTTGTGCTTCGACCAGCTCGCGCACAATGGCAGCCGTTTCATGGACGATTTCGGCTGTCTCCTGCACAAGCTTCGGCAGTTCCAGAATCTCTTCCGTCAAAACGACGCGGCGCAACTCTTCCCGCCACTCCGGGTGGCGGTATAACGCATCGATCCATTGACGAAATTCGGAATAATCAATCATGCCATGGTTGATTATACATCATCTTAGCAGTGCGTGTGTGTTGGATCGCAGAAAATAGCAACCAACAGGAAGCTTAAACACAGATTTACCTGAATTTATCACTTAACCGCTAAAAAGATGACAAATGTCATGCTTGACCTTTTGAAGGAATGGAGCTAGAATGACCAATAAAGACGACAGACGTCAGACCTCTATGTTGGCAAAACCGAAATCTATTACCCAACAGATTCGCGAGCAAATCTGGGAGCGTGTGCGCCGTGGCGAATTCGACGCCAGCGGTCGTCTACCCGGCGAAGACCAACTCGCCCTCGAATTCAACGTCAGCCGCGCCACCATCCACAGCGCTTTGGATCAACTGGTTGCTCAAGGTTTATTGATCCGCCGCCACGGCGATGGAACCTACGTAAATCGCCATCTCATTGACATTACCACCCAATTAAACACCGTTTGGGAATTCACCCAATTGATCAAAGCCGCTGGCAAAGAGCCTTCGATCCGCTTGTTGCAGCGCGAGCGCATCCTACCCACCGCCAGCCAAGCCGAAGCGTTAGAACTCTCCCCAGATACTGCCTTGATCCGTTTTTGCCGCTTGTTTTATGCCGATCAAAAGCCGGTCATCTATTCGATTAATATGATCCCCGAGACGATCATCCGCAACCCCATCCCTGATGAAGCCGCCCACTCCTCGATTCTGTATATCCTTGAGCGCTATTGTGGGCAGAGTTTCGGTTACGCGATCGCCGACATCAGCGCTGTGTTGTTGGACGAGCAATTGGCAGCCATCCTACAAAGCCCGCCCGCAGTTCCCTTGTTATGTTTGAATGAAATCTTCTATAGCTCGATTGGTTTGCCGTTGGTGATGGCTGAGAACTATTACAACGATAAGGTCATCCGCTTGAATATCGTCCGGGCAAAGCCATGAACGTCGCTCCAAAATCCATTGCTAAGCGGAGGTTGAACAGCAAAAAACTATATTCTATCGCTCCCTCTCTGGATCGAATTTACTCATAAAGAAAGGAAAAGTTGTATGTTTCGCAAATTGTTTCTCGCCCTTCTCACCTTTGTCATGATCTTGAGCTTGACGGCTTGTGCCTCACCACAGACCCCTGCCGCTCAGGCTACCGAGACGGTCACGCAAGAACCCCAGGTCTTTCGCGTGGCGATGGTTTTCCCCGGCGCAGTCAACGATAAGTCCTGGAACCAAGCCGGTTTTACGGGCTTGGAGCGCATCAAGAACGAATTAGGGGTTGAAACCGCTTATCTCGAACAGGTGCCTTCAACGGATTGGGAAGAGTCGTTGCGCACCTTTGCCAGCCAAGGGTATTCGTTGGTGCTTGGCCACGGCGATCAATTCTCGGAGCCTTCCAAGAAGGTTGCGCCGGAATTTCCCGATACCAACTTCATTGTCGTCAACGGCGCCTATACCGCCTCCAACTTGGCTTCGATTGCCTTGTTCGATGAGCAGGTCTCGTTCCTTGCCGGTGTCGTAGCAGCCAAGATGTCGCAATCCGGTAAAGTGGGCTATATCGGTGGTTTGGAAATCCCACCGGTCATTCGCAACGGGAAAGGCTTTGAACAAGGCGCCAAATATGTCAATCCAGACATTCAGGTTTCGCTCACTTATTTGGGTGACTTCAATGACGCTGCCAAAGGCAAAGAAGCTACCTTGGCAATGGCTGAAAGCGGTGTGGATGTAATCTTCTACTACGTAGATAACGCCATGCTCGGTATTCAAGAAGCTGCCAAGGGCGCTAATGTTAAGCTCATTGGCTGTATCTTCGATCAATACGAGATGGCGCCAGATCTGATCTTGACGAGTGCCATTCAGGATATCTCGACCGCCATTTTCGAGGCAGCCAAGACGGCAAAAGAGGGCAACTTTGAAGGAAAAGCCTATCTCTTCGGCTTGGATAGCGGTGCAATTGCCTTAGCTCCCTTCCGCGAGAATGTTCCAGCGGATGTGGTTGCTTACGTCAATCAAGTGCAGCAAGATATCATCTCCGGTAAAATCACCGTCGAGCGCATGAGCCAGTAGTTCTTGGGGTCTCTTTTAACATGCCCGCTCCATTGCTTGAAATGCGCCAGATTGTCAAAACCTTTGGCCCGTTGCGCGCCAACGATCGGGTGGATTTCGAGGTCCAAACTGGCGAAATTCATGCCTTGTTGGGAGAAAATGGGGCGGGCAAAACAACCTTGATGAATATCCTCTACGGGTTATATCAGCCCGATGCAGGGGAAATCTACTGGAAAGGCGAAAAAATCACCCTGCATTCCCCACGCGATGCAATCCGCTATCGCATTGGGATGATCCATCAGCATCTGATGCTGGTGCCAAATTTCACCGTCTTGGAAAACATTTTGGTCGGCTTGCCGTCTCCTCGCGAGCCATTTTTACCGATTAATGAAACGCTTGCTCGCTTAGAAGACTTTGCCGCTCAATACGGTTTACCGATTGATCCAACCGTTAAGGTTAAGCAGTTACCCTTAGGCCTCCAACAGCGGGTGGAAATCCTCAAAGCCTTGTTTCGCGGCGCTGATTTACTGATTCTCGACGAGCCAACTGCTGTGTTATCGCCGCTGGAAGTGGAGGAGTTCTTTGCCGTTTTGAAGAACTTGGTCGGCAAAGGAGTTTCGATCATTTTTATCTCCCATAAATTGGACGAAGTGCTGCGCATCAGCGATCGCATCACCGTCCTGCGCCAAGGCAGGCGGATCGGCACAATCGAAACCCGTCACGCCACGCAGCAAATCTTAGCCGAAATGATGGTCGGCAGAGCCGTTGCCCTCGATTACAGCTTCCCCAAGGGCGGCGCCACCCAGCCGATCTTGGAACTGAAAGGCATCTCCCTAATCCGTCCCAAGGTAGGACGGGTCCTCAAAGACCTTAACCTCACCCTGCACAGCGGCGAGATCTTAGGCATTGCCGGCATTGATGGCAACGGGCAAGAAGAATTAGCTGATGTAGTCTGTGGTTTGATCCCCTATACCGAAGGGGAAATGCTCCTAGAAGGACGTCCGATTCGAAACCCGACGCCCCAAAAGATGAAGGACTGCGGCTTGGGTTATGTTCCGGCTGACCGCCAAAGCGTTGGATTGGTCAAAAATTTTTCCGTTGCCCACAACTTGGTATTGAAGAGCTTGGATGATCCTCCGTATAATACCTACGGCTTCCTTCGTGAGAAAGTCGTTCGTCTAAACGCTCAGCAGGTCCTGCGCGAATTTGACATTCGCGCAGCCGATCTACTGCAACCGGTCGGGGAGCTGTCGGGCGGCAATCAACAGAAGGTCATTCTCGGCCGCGAATTGCAGTTGGCGAAGCGGCTCTTGGTTGCTGTGCATCCAACGCGAGGGCTGGATGTCGGAGCAACCGAAAGCGTACACCGCTTTCTCTATTCCCAAAAGGAGAAGGGAATCGGCCTCCTCTTAATTTCTGCCGATTTGGATGAATTATTGGCACTGTCGGATCGCATCGCAGTGCTCTTTCGGGGAGAGATCCTCGGGGTTGTGCCAGGCGAAACCGACTCCCTGCCGGCGATTAGCCGCATGATGTTAGGAGAGCGACTGGAGGCAATCGTCTAAATGGAACAGGGTGCGCCTTCGGGTTCTTCCCCCTCGCGGCATCACTCATGGGCGCGTTGGCTGAATTATCTCCAAATTACATTGCTGCCTTTTGGGGCCGTTTTCGCTGCGTTGGTGATCGGTGCCATCTTGATCGCCTTAACCGGGGTGGAGCCCGGCTTTGCCTATCAGAAAATGTGGGAAGGCATTGCCAAGAGCAATTATCAGGTGGGATTGGTGTTGGTGAAAGCCACTCCCCTCATGATCATCGGCTTGGGCTTGGGCTTCGTCTTTAATAGCGGTGTTTTCAACATTGGCGCCGAAGGTCAATTGTATATGGGCGCTCTGCTCGGCACAGCGATTGGGATTCAAGATTGGGGGTTACCGGCTTGGTTGCACATTTCGCTCTCTTTATTGGGCGGCTTTATCGGTGGCGGTTTATGGGGCTTGTTGCCGGGCTATCTCAAAGCGCGTCATCAGATCAACGAAGTCATCACGACCATTTTGCTCAATTATATTGCCATCTATATCGTGAGTTACTTCACCCACGGGCCCTTGCGGGATAACCCCTTTGCAGAAGCCGCTCTACCGCAAACACCAGAAGTTCAAGCATCCAGCCAGTTACCCTTAATTTGGCCTCCCACGCGCTTGCATGCCGGTTTCTTGTTAGGGTTAGGCTTAGCCCTGCTGCTGTACTTGATCACCTACCGCATGGCATTTGGCTACAAGGCGCGGGCAGTGGGCAGCAGCCCTGCGGCGGCGCATTACGCCGGCATGAACACCACTCTGATCATGATCATCGTCATGGTGGTCAGCGGTGGTTTGGCCGGCGTGGCAGGTACGGTAGAAATCTTGGGGGTGCAGCACCGCTTGCGGGACATGTTCTCGCCAGGTTTAGGTTATTCTGCCATCGCCATTGCTCTGATGGGTAACAACCATCCGCTCGGAATTATTCTCGCTTCGCTATTGTTTGGGGCGTTGCAGGTGGGCGCTAACAACATGCAGGCATTGGCTGGGGTGCCGGTGACCATTGTGGACGTCTTGCAAGCAACGGTGATCTTTTTCGTGGCTGTCAGCGCCATGATTCGCTGGCGCGCCCCGCTGAGAACGCTGCTCCTGCGCAATAGGGAGGCAAGCAGTTAGCCTATGAACGAGTTCCTATGGCTTCCCTTTTTGGTTTCCCTTCTGGCAGCCGGAGTGCGCTTAGCTACACCGCTCTTGTTTGCTGCCCTGGGTGGCATTACCAATGAACTCTCCGGGGTGTTAAATATCGGCTTAGAGGGGATGATGATCGGCGGAACTTTCGGCGCCTACATCGGCGCTTTACTCAGCGGCTCGGAATGGGGCGGGGCGTTAGGCGGTATGCTTGCTGGTGGGCTGCTAGGCTTGCTGTTCGCCTATTTGAGCATCACCTGGCGGGCAGACCAGGTGGTGCTAGGTACCGGCCTGAACCTCTTTGCCCTGGGATTAACCTCCTTTTTCTTCCGTAGCATGTATAAGGCGGGCATTTCTCAATTTGTTCCGTCGTTTGACGTATGGAATGTGCCTCTGTTATCCGACATCCCGCTCATTGGGCAAATCTTCTTCCGCCAGGTGCCGCTGGTCTATCTGGCTTATCTGTTAATTCCACTCTTTAGTTTTTTGCTCTATAAGACCACCTGGGGGTTGAAGTTGCGCTGTTGTGGTGAGCACCCCCGCGCAGCAGAGACAGTGGGGGTCAATGTGACCAGAATGCGCTATCTTGCCTTAATCTTGAGCGGGATGCTAGCTGGCTTGGGGGGAACCTTCCTCTCACTTGGGCAGATTTCCGCTTTCACCGAAGGCTTGGTCAGTGGGCGCGGCTTTATCGCTTTAGCTGCGATCATCTTCGGGCGTTGGAAACCGCTGAATGTCGCCTTTGCCTGTCTGCTCTTTGGGGTTGCCGATGCCTTGCAGTTGCGCCTACAAGGCTTTGGATTGCCTATTCGGTATGAATTCTTGCTGATGTTTCCCTATCTCTTAACTTTGGTTACTTTTGTAGTTTTCGTTAACCGCGGCGATTCACCGGCCGCCTTGGGAAAACCCTATCCGGAAAAATAAGCTTTGGAGGATGGTATGTTATTTCATCATGCGACGATCATCACAATGAACCCGAAACGAGAGATCATCTTGAATGGAGCCGTCGCTGTTCAAGACAATCGCATCTTAGCGGTAGGAAAAACGAACCAATTACTGGAACAATATCCAGAAATGGAACGCTGTGACTGCAACGGCAACATTCTGCTGCCGGGTTTGATCGATACCCACATTCACCTTGCCCAGGCAATGATCCGCGGTTGTGCCGATGACCTTGGGTTGCTCGATTGGTTGGGAAAACGGGTCTGGGTGTTGCAAGGCAACTACACCCCTGAGGATGGACGTGCTAGCGCCGCTTTATGTATTCTGGAGATGATCAAATCTGGGACAACTGCCTTTATCGAGGTCAATCTTGCCGAGCGCTATGGCTTTGATGGGGTTGCGGAGGTAGTCGTTCAATCCGGGATGCGCGGGGCAATCGGCAAAATCGTGATGGACCTGCCCTCGTATGCCAAAAAGCAGGGCTTGATGTACCCAGGTATGGTAGAAGACGGCGAGACCAGCCTGCGAAACACCCTTTTGATGCACGAAAAGTGGGATGGGGCAGCCAATGGACGCCTGCGAGTTTGGTTTGGACCGCGCACGCCTGGCGGCGTCACCCCAGAACTGTACCGCGAGGTGGCGCGCCTAGCCAAGGAACGCAACATGGGCATTACGATGCACCTTTCCGAGGTGCGCGAAGACCATGATTACGCTCACGAACAGGGCTACCGTACGCCGGTGGAGTTTGCGCTTGATATGGGGTTGCTGGGGAAGAAGACCGTCTTGGCACACTGTGTCTGGACCGATGAGCAGGATTGGAAAATCCTCGCCGAGACCGGCACGCACGTTTCGCATAACCCGGCTTCGAACGCTAAAACAGCCACCGGCATTGCGCCGGTAAAGGGAATGTTAGAACATGGTGTCAACGTCAGCATCGGCTGTGACGGCGGCCCAAGCAACAACACCTATGACATGATTCGCGATCTGCGTCTGACCTCCTATCTGGCAAACCTGCGCGAAAGCGATCCGACAGTTGTGCCGGCTGAGACGGTGTTGGAAATGGCAACCCTTAATGGAGCAAAAGCCTTGGGAATGGAAGATCAACTTGGCTCGATCGAAGCAGGCAAGTTAGCGGATTTCATCATTGTCAACACCGATGCACCGCACCTCACGCCCTCTTTTGATCCGGTCTCAACCTTAGTTTATGCGGCGCATGGTAGCGATGTGGATACCGTGGTTATCGATGGACAGATCGTTATGGAGCATCGTCAAGTAAAAACGCTTGATGAAGAGGCCATCGTTAGGGAAGCGCGCCGCCGGGCGCAGGAAGTTGTCTTGCGGGCTGGCTTGACCTTAGGCTCACGCTGGCCCACCATTTGAGTTAGACTGTTTGCCAACCGCTTTCTTGGCGTGTCCCTGTCCTGCGCCGAGAGTTTGGGTGAGCCTGCCGTTTTCATCTTCATTGACAACGCTCGGCAGGCTCACCCCTTTCGGTGGAGATGCTGAGGTTGTTGTTACGATCTGGAACGCCGACGCACATATTCTAGGGACGAATGCACTAGAGACCCATCTGATCCAAAAGCTGCCTCCATGTATCGCAACAGCGCACCCCTTGACGCGTGAGCGTTGCCCGCTTGAGTGGGTTGCCGTCGGTCAGCCCCCAGGCACAGACGCTGACGCGATAGCCATATTGCTGCAACATCTCTGCCGCCGCACGAGCAGAGCGGATGCCCCCCAATGTATCCTCCACTACGTGAAGCTCGAATTGCTGCGGCAGGCTATCGAAAGGCGGGAACTGGACGGGCTGGCTTATCCATGCCACCACGCCTTCGATGGCAGGGAGTTCTTCCTGTCCATAAGCGACCAACGTAGCCGCCAGGGCTTGGGCTGGGGCAGGTTTGAGCAGGCTTTCAAGCGGCTGCCCTGCCCGCCTGGCAACATACTCGATCTTGCCCAAGCCGATCAGTGGCAGGTCAGGCAAGCCGATCAACTCAAGGGCAGATTCCGCTTCTGGCGGATAGGGTTCTGCGGGTGGTGCAACGCCACGCGGCGGCAGAGACGGCCGAGCCGTCATAGCAGCAGCCTGAAACTCCCCCCTGCGCCAAGCCTTTTCGAAGCGCTGGCGGCTAAGCGAGTCGAGTAAAGGTTGATCGTAGGCTTGTAAATAAGACGGGGTTTGCACTTGGGCAGGCAAGCCGTACACTTCGCCAAAGCGCTGACTGCCTAACACAAACTGCTGGAAGAGCCGCGTGGTAGCAGACCGATAGACCTCGCGGGTATGTAGAAGCAAACTGCGCCGCAAGGCCTGAGGGATGTTCGGGTAAATGCCGTTGCGATAAGCTGACTCCGCCGGAAAACAACCTTCTTGGAGGGGAAAGGCTGGCACTTGCAAACGATTTGGGGGGGATGGATGGTGAGCAGCGATCTGGTGGGCAGCTTGTTCAAGGTCTGCAGCCAGCTCCAGCGGCGGCATCTTTGATAAAGCCGCATCCATCAAAGCGCCTACCAAGAGGGGCAGCATATCGAACTCACTGCTGATGCCCTGGGCTTCGAGATGGCTGATGACCTCTTCCTCGACTTGGAAGTTGGCAAACCCCATCCACCCGGCAATGGTCGCCAAGCAGGCACGTAAAGCGGCGCGATAGCCCAGCGGACG
The DNA here is from genome assembly GCA_003130835.1 of Anaerolineae bacterium. Taxonomy (GTDB): domain Bacteria; phylum Chloroflexota; class Anaerolineae; order Anaerolineales; family UBA4823; genus NAK19. Next base: position 36,057 of record QEXX01000044.1, read on the forward strand.
CACCAAAACCCCGTCGATATCCAACAACAGGATGCGGGTCATCGATGCCGCCGCTCCAGTTCGGCTTGCACCGCTTGGGGTGAGATGCCGCGCGCCGCCATTAACACCAAAACGTGATAGGTGAGGTCGGCGATCTCGCTGACCAAGCGCGCTTCATCTTCGGCAAGAGCAGCCACCAGCGTTTCGGCAGCTTCTTCACCCACTTTTTGGGCAATGCGCCCGATGCCTGCTTCAAAGAGAGTTGCGGTATACGACTGCGGCAATGGGTTCGCTTGGCGGTCTAAGATGACTTGATAAAGCCAATCCAAACTCATTCCAACTCCTTTCCCTCTAAAAGGCGATAAAAACAACTGGTATTCCCCGTATGACAAGCCGGGCCAGTCGCTTCGACCAATGCCAACAAGCAGTCGGCATCACAATCTACTCGAAGGGCGAGCAAGCGCTGGCGGTTGCCGGAGGTCTCGCCTTTGCGCCACAATTGCTGACGACTGCGCGACCAGAAGACCATCTCACCGCTTTGCAGGGTCATTTCTAACGCTTGCCGATTCATATAGGCAAGCATCAACACCTGCCGGGTGTGAACCTCTTGAACAATGACCGGCAGCAGCCCTTGTGCATCGAAAACTAACTCTTCGATTCTTTCAAAAATCTCCATGTTTTTCCTCATTGAGAAAGGCGAATCGGGATACCTTGCGCCTGTAAAAAAGCCTTAAGCTCAGGGATACGCATCCTCCCATCGTGAAAGACCGAAGCGGCTAAAGCTGCATCCGCCAGACCCTCTTGGAAGACCCGCGAAAAATGCTCAGGCTTGCCGGCGCCTCCCGAAGCGATAAGCGGCACCGTTACTGCTTGGGCGATGGTGCGCGTCAAGTCGAGGTCATAGCCGTTTAGGGTGCCATCGGTGTCCATGCTGGTCAGCAAGATCTCGCCGGCGCCTAATTCGACGCCGCGTTGTGCCCATTCCACAGCGTCCAACTCAGTGGGGGTTGTACCGCTGACGACCACAACCTGCCAGCCATTGCCCTCTGCGCGGCGTTTGGCATCGATGGCTAAGACAATGCACTGCGAGCCAAAGCGCATTGCTCCCTCTTCCAAAAGATGGGGGTCGCGCACCGCAGCCGTATTGATGCTCACCTTATCTGCCCCAGCCAATAAAAGGTTACGGATGTCCTCCACCGTGCGCACGCCTCCACCAACTGTCAAGGGCATAAAGACGTGGTCGGCGACGCGGCGGACAAGTTCAAGCGTGGTCTGTTTGCCGCGCGGGGTGGCTGAGATGTCTAAAAAGACCAACTCGTCAGCCCCTTGCTCCTCGTAAGCGCGGGCTTGTTCCAACGGATCACCGGCATCGCGCAGGTTGACGAAACGCACGCCCTTGACCGTGCGCCCATCGCGAATATCCAAACAGGGGATGATGCGCTTGGTCAGCATAGCTCTGCCTCGATTTGTAACGCTGCTTTCAGGTCGATTCTGCCATCATAGAGGGCTTTACCGATGATGACGCCACAGGCCCCGAGATGGCGCGCCGCCCGCACATCCTCCAGGCTCTGAACTCCGCCGGAGAGGATTAATTCTAAGCCGGACATCTGTAAAAGTTGGCGGGCAAAATCTAGGTTCAAGCCGCTGCCCATGCCATCGCGATGGATGTCGGTGTAAATCAGGGTTTGCACGCCGTTCTGCAACATCTGATGGGCGGCAAGCAGGGCGTCGATGCGACTGTTCTCTTGCCACCCGCGCACGGCGACAAATTTCCCTTGCACATCCAAAGCCCCTGCAACTTGAGCCGCCCCAAAGCGTTGGACGACTTGGCGCAAGACGGTTGGTTTTTCCAACGCTAACGTGCCCAAGACGACGCGGTTCACTCCCTGATCGAACGCCTGTTCAATATCAGTCAGCGAACGCAAGCCGCCGCCCAGTTGCAGGCGCACGGAGCTTCCCTGTAGGGCACGGCAGATCGCCGCTACAGCGGCTCGATTGGCTTGACCGGCTTCGCCAAAAGCGCCATCTAGGTTAACAATGTGCAACCAGCGCGCGCCGGCCGCCACCCATTGCTCAGCAGCAGCCAGTGGGTCTTCGTGATAGAGGGTCAGGCGTCGCGGGTCTCCCTGCTGCAAGCGCACAACGCGCCCGCTGCGCAGGTCAAGAGCAGGGTAAATGGTGAAGGGTTTCATGGCTGCCACTCCACAAAATTTTGCAAGATTCTTAACCCCACCTTTTGGCTCTTTTCGGGGTGAAATTGAACGCCGCACAAGTTGCGGCTTGCTACAACGCTGGCGTAGGTTACCTCGTGTTCAGTCAGAGCAAGGCAGTCCTCACGTTGCTCGGCAAGGCAGTAATAGGAATGGTTGAAGTAGGCAAAAGGGCGCTCGGGCAAGCCGCTTAGGAGGAGGTGTTCTCGTTGAACGATCAGCTCGTTCCAGCCGGTATGAGGCACTTTAAGCAAGGGGCGGTGCGGAAAGCGCACCACACGCCCCTTCAGCAGTCCCAAGCCGTGGTGAAAGCCCATCTCCTCGCTGGACTCAAACAGGGCTTGCATGCCCACGCAAATCCCGAACAGAACAGCCCCGCGCTCCAGGGCATGCCGTAAGGGGTCTTCCAACCCTAAGGCGCGCAGACGGTGCATGAAATCGCCAAACGCCCCGACACCGGGCAGGACGATCTTGGAGAAATGTGACAAGCTATTCGGCGAATCGCTGCGCACCACTTCTGCCCCTACGGCTTCAAAGGCTTTTTGCACAGACTGCAGGTTGCCCGTGCCGACATCCAAGAGCAAAATGCGTCGCGAAGTGTTCATGCCAAAGCCCCTTTGGTAGAAGGGATGCGCTCGGCGCGGCGCGGGTCGATGCGGGTTGCTTTCTCTAGAGCGCGGGCAAGGGCTTTGAATAGCGCTTCTGCTTGGTGGTGGTCATCGCGGCCGTAAAGCAGACGGGCGTGCAAGTTGCTGCGTGCCGTGACGGCAAACGATTCGAGGAAATGGGGGAACAAGCTGGTTGGGATTTGGGCAATCGCCGGCGTTTTCCATTCCACTTGAATGACAGTGTACGGACGGCCGGAGAGATCAACCACCACATGCGCCAGAGCCTCATCCATCGGAACGAAGGAATCGCCCATGCGCACGATGCCGCGCCGTTCGCCAAGGGCGCGGTCAAAGGCGCTGCCAAGCACCAGGGCGACATCCTCGACCGTGTGGTGCGGGTCAACATGCAAATCCCCCTGCGCCTGCAAGCGCAAGTCGAACAAGCCATGCAGGGCAAAGTTTTCCAACAAATGGTCAAGAAACCCCAACCCGGTGTGAATGTCCGCTTTGCCCACTCCATCTAGGTTGAGCGAAATCGAGATGTCCGTCTCGGCGGTTTTGCGGGAAAATTCAGCCAGACGCATCAATGCACCTCCGCAAAAATTTCATCTAGGGCTTGGAATAAAGCGTCGCTATCTTGGGGTCTGCCAACGCTGATGCGGATGCAATCTTTCAGACGTGGGGTGCTGAAATAGCGTACCAGAATGCCGTAATCTACCATTAGCCGGCGCTTTAGTTCGGCGGCTTCGATGCCCTGCACGCGCATCAAGAGATAGTTTGCCCGCGAGGGGTAAAGGGTAAAGCAGGGATAGCGGGCAAGGGTTTGCGCCAAACGCTGGCGTTCGGCGATCAGCCGATTGACCATCTCAACCAATTGATCGGAATGTTTTAGAGCCGCAATTGCGGCTGCGCTGGCGGCGACGTTAACATTGTAGGGCTGTTTGGCTTTCCATAGAGTGGGCATCAGCCAAGCAGGAAAGACTCCATAACCAACCCGTAAACCCGCTAGAGCAGCCAGCTTACTAAAAGTGCGCAAGACGACCAGGTTGTCCCTTTGGCTCACCTGCTCGACACGGCTCAGGCTGCGCCCTAGGTTACCTTGGGGATCGGCAAACTCGATGTAGGCTTCATCCAATACCACCAGGGTTGGCAACTCCAAAATTTCGTCCAGATCGGCGGCGCTGGGCAGAGAGCCATCCGGGTTATTCGGGGTGGCTAAAAAGAGCAATTTGGGGCGTTGGCGGTGTACCGCTTGGCGCAGGGCAGGCAGATCGAGCGAAAAATCCTCCCTGCGGGGCACTTCGATGACATTGGCGTTGTTCAGACGCCCGTCGAAGTCATACATGCCAAAGGTGGGTGGGCAAACGATAACGCCATCACCCGGCTCCAAAAAGACGCGCATCAGCAAGTCGATCAACTCGTCGGCGCCGGCGCCGGCTAGAATATGCTCCATTGGTACACCGATGAATTCGGCAATTGCCTGGCGCAGGGCGCGGCTTTCAGGGTCGGGGTAGATGTGCACGAACGGCAACTCGGCAAGGGCTTGGCGGACGGCCGGCAGCGGCCCGTAGGGGTTTTCGTTAGCGTCCAGCTTGACGATTGCATCGGGCGCTCGCCCAAGACGAGCGGACAGCACTTCGAAAGGCTCGATGGGGGTATAGGGGGGCATGGTTTCAATATGAGCGCGAACTTGCACGGTTCAACTCCTTAGCGAGAAGGGTGATTTTGGTTGGGATGCCCTGTTGCGAAACGTGGGCGTCTTCGCCTGCGTGGTTGGCGGACGAGGACGCACACCCTGCGACAGGGCAGCAGTTCTTGAGTTAGGGCGTGATGCAGAGATTGCTTCATCCTGCAAAAACCCCACTCGACCTACCTACAGCAGTGCGGGTTGAGTGGCGAGCGCCAGCGAGCCTATCGAAACCTCTTGAGAAGGTCTCGATACGGGCTAAAGCCCTACTCGACCTGCCTAACCCAGCGAAAGTGGTAGCCCGATTTCCAGATGGGGTGAATTTCTGCATCGTTGTCATCCCTTGCAGATCCCCGAACACAGAAAGCACCATCCACAGCACGAACGGTTCATAAAAACTATGCACTTCTCTGGATTGCCTCTACCATTGCCTTATACCTCGGCGGCTCTTCCTCGAAAATATAGGTCACCGGCGTGACGATGATGCCGCTGCCGCCGATGGAGCGCAACTCGGCGATGGCTTGGCTGAGCTGGTCACGGCGCACAACGATGGTGACCGAATACCAAGCCGCTTTATCTCGCACCACCACCGGCGCTATGGTAGGCCCCTGCAAGCCGCCGATGACCTGTTTGGTGAACATTGCCTGGGCGATTTGTTCGGGGCTGTCGCCGCGCATATTGGCGATGACCAGCAGGTTGTCTTTGGCGCGCAGATGGGCTTCGATATATTCCAACAGTTGACGGCCGATCTCAAGAACGGCTGGGTTCTGCTTTAGCGCCTGCCGGTTGGCGATCAGAGCCGCTTCGGAACGCAGGATTTCCCCATCCAGCAAGGGGCGCAGGCGGTTATCCTGCAGGGTTTGACCCGAAGAGACCAAATCGGCAATGAGGTCGGCATAACCGATATTTGGCGCGGTCTCTAGGGTGCCCTCGGCGGCGATCAGGATGTGCGGGATGGCGTGAGTGTGCAAGAATCGACCGGTTAGGACAGGAAACTTTGTCGCCACGCGCAAGGGATGCCCCAGTTGCTCGGCTTTGCGCCGCAGGGAGGGGAGATCGATCACCTCGCTCCAGCTTTCGGGCACCGCCAGCTTTAAAGCGCACTGCCCAAAGCTGAGATGGTCGTGCGAGATCAGCACTTCTCCGTTCTCGCCGCGCTTTTCCTCAACGGCGTCCAAGCCGGTGATGCCGAAATCGACACTGCCTTGACGCACGCTGACCACAATGTCCCCGGCGCGCTGAAAGATGACGCTTAAGTCGGGCAGGGCAGGGATGCTGGCTTGATATTGGCGTGGATTCGGTTTGAAGACCGGCAAGCCGGCTTGACTCAAGAACTCCAGCGCCTGCAGTTCTAGACGCCCTTTGGAGGGCAAAGCCAGTCGAATTTGGGTGCGATCGGTCATACCATGCTTCCTTCTTCTAATCCAGAATAAAAAAACGCCCCGGTTTTTGACCGGGGGCGTTTGGTAGGTTAACTCACAAAATTGATGGGCTGCTCAACCCACGCGCCAAAGCCACCCGGCCTGCCGGGAAGGGCGATGATGATGGGCGTGGGTACGAATATCAGCCATCTTGGGGGCAAATTATACCAACCTTCTCAAATTTGGCAAGGGGAAATGTGACTTTCTCAATTAATTTCCTCCTCGGCAAATTTATAAGGACGTACAAACTGCCGCAGAGGCCGATCGGGATCAGAACCCGTTTCCAGCCCAGCAAGAGGGCAACGAGAACGGGGCTGTCTGTGCATTGGGCAGACTGACGGTCTGCCGCTCAGCCGCGCGGCTTTGCCGCGTCCACCGGAGCGCCTTGTTGGGCGGAATCTGACCATTTCCTTTTGCTTAGAATTCCAAATGGCGTCAGCATTGGCACAAGCCAAAGTAAATTCCACCAATTCAATCCCATAGAACCAAAACCACCGTACAATCCTTGCTTCTCCCTGAATAAGTGTAAAACACTCGATAGTCGCCAACGCGCAACTTGAACACCCCTTGCCATTGCACTGTTAATGTTTCAGGTGTGATCACTGCAAAGTTTTCCACTAGCCAACGTAACTTTTTCAGCACACGGTGCGCAACTGGCTTATCCAAACATGCTAGACCAGCTTCTGCACCAGCGATGAACTCCTCATCGTATTCTCTCTCCTCATTCTTCTAAAACTATCGCAGCGTGCCGCTCATCGCGCTGCCCAACGGCCTGCGCATCACCTGCGGCGAGGCGAAGCCGTCAGGTGGATGCGCGTGTTGGGCGACTTCGTCATTTGTCGCAGTTCGCTAACGTTTGGGGGCAAACGTGGCAAATTTTGCATCAATCTCAGGTCTCAATTCGATGCCAACATCTTCAAAAATTTGCAACAGTTCTTCATAGGTGTTCTTCCCCCCAAGAAAGTCCCAAAATTCTTCAGCCACCTTTATTTCATTTGACAAATCGAACATGCCTTGAAAGGTCCAACGGTCATAGGGTTGTGGTTCATATGGGTTGTAGGGAATGGCAAGTCCAGTGTAAATCTTGGGCTTGGGGTTTATGGCTCCGCGTATCGCCACCCATTCAAGCATTTTCCGCTTGAAGCCGACGATTTCATCAACATTCGGCTTGGCAGTCTTAAGGTCAAAATAGTATTCAGTACCATCTTCCGATTCCAAAAACAAGTCAATACGGGGACGCTTTATTTTTTTGAGAGTGCCTGTTTGTGCCACTCGGAGAATCTCTGCTATTTCAGCAGGCTTATCAGGCTTAGCTCTTGCTGCCCGCAAATCATCTATGATGTGTTGAATCGCGGCTTGTGCCTTGTCGGAAATTGTGTTGTTAAAGTCTTTGTACTGATTTATAGCATGCTTGAAATGCGGCATGGCAATCATGGCGGCAACTTGCTCGAATACCGATGTTCCTAGTGTCGTATTGATGGATTGTATAAATGAAAATAAAGCCATTCGGTCCTGCCCAAGCAAACGGACATGAAACGGCATATTGTTAGACTCGGGCGAGTAGTCAGATAGTTTGCGTCTGATTTGCTCTTTGAGCAAATTCGATATTTGATCGCGTTGGGTTTTTGATAAGGTCATTTACACATCCTTCATCATAAAGAAGATGGTTTCCTGATAAGGATCATCACCTTGCTCAGTTCGTTTTGTTACCGCTCGATGGAATTCGTCCACGATTCGCAATCCGCTGAGTCTGGCAATCTCTGGGTACAGATGAAAACGATCGTTTGCGACAACAAAGACTTTTCCATTGGGTTTTACCAATGGCAAAACATTTCTGAAAACTGCAACAATGCCATCTACATACTCTTGCTGTGCCTGTTTAGATTTACCTTTTTTCTTCGGGCCGATTTCAAGTTCATCTTGACGCGGAAATCCAAACAACTCATACGCGTAAATGTGTTGGTCATGATAATCAATCTGTCCAACATAAGGCGGCGAAGTAAAGATGCCATCTATGGGACGATTGGCTATAACTGTATTGGCTAACTCGGCGCGTAAGTCCACCGTTCTGGAATCGGCCTGTATCACGGTGATTGTCTTGTCAGAACGTAACTTGTCAAACTCAGCAATGCGCCGTGCTGTATCTCCACTGTAAGCATGAATTTTGGTTATACAATTATCAATCGGCACACAATAACGATTGTGTTTCTTACACCAGTATTTCTCGCCAACAGGTAAAGGGGCTTTGGGTGTGGCTAAATCATAGTGGGGAACAAGGCGCGAAGAACGAACCGCTCGACTGAGTACCACGCGCAACAAATCCTGATACTGATAGTGTGGAATCAGTCTGCGATAGTAGAGCATTTCAAGCAATGCGCGCGGCGCGAACCAAGTTTTGAGATATTCGCTGGTACATTCCTGCAACAAACTGGCTTTGAGATTGTCCATCCTTTCTTCAGGAAAGAGAGACAAATTAACTTCACCTGATTGAGTCAGGTATTTGGAAAATCTTGTAACCCGTTGCTCAACTTCTAGAATTTCAGACCGTGCCTTTGTAACATCATATTTCGCGGCTTTGACTCGTGCAATGAGACAATTAAAGGGAGAGATATCAATGCCAATCGTGTGCATTCTCATCTCATTTCCTTGAATCAACGTCGTTCCAGATCCCATAAAAGGGTCAAGGATGACGTCGTCGGGTTGGAAATAACGTGCCAGAAACCATTCTACAAGTTGAGGAATGAATTTGCCAAGATAAGGATGCAAGCGATGAACATGTTTCGTTCGTTGATATTCGGGAACATTGTGAAAGCCAAGCTCAGGGTGCAGTCCAGCATGATGGTGCTTTTCAAGCCCTTGTTCTACAAGTGACAAGAATATTCTTAATTCCTTGAGCGAGACTCGTAGATGCCCATTCTGGGCACGCTTAATCAATTCGCCATGCTCATTGTACTTCCCAATACGCCCGCGTTGAATGTAATCACGAATATTATGAGGCGTTTTGCCAACGATTCGTGCAGCTTCTTCTATGGTTACTAGCTCAAGATCATCTGCCATAAATTTACTCTTCCACCATAAGTATTTTCCCCATAATTATAATGGCTCGAATGCTTATTCAGAAGGCTTATACATCAAGCCGCCCAAC
>QEXX01000010.1 GCA_003130835.1 Anaerolineae bacterium
TTCCCGAACATGAAACCCTAACCAAATTGCTCAACCTGATTGAAGCTGAACTCAACGATCCTCTCGCACAAAAGTGGCTCTCCCCGGAAACCTACCAACGCTTTGAACAACTGCGGAATCAAGTCAGCCGTACCCAAACCTCACCTCCGCTTACGGACCAGAGAGAATGAGACCCAAAAAGACCCTGCTTTCTTCAGGATATTTCTTTGTCCACAACCTCATCGGTGGTTACCATAGTTGGGGACTAGCTCGCCTGTTGGTTTTGATCGGTTTGGGAATTTGTTTGAGTATGATTTGGGGAGGTGTCCTAGAGAGAGAAACGCTGTCCCTCCTAACCGAAAGATACAAAGCGCTGCCGATAATCCGTTGGTTACCCAATCCAATCTCGATGTTGTTGCTGACCCCCTTCCATTGGGCATCTCTGCGGTTCTATCTCCTGCCCATCTTTACCTTTATCCTGGCTTGGCTTTTATGTGCCCGCTATCTTCAAGACATTTATAATCTCCCCAGCTTGAAGGCGTGCCTTCGCTATCTTTTTGCCTGTCTTTTCGGAATGGGTTATCCTACATTGACAATCGCTGCTGCGGAAGAGAATGAAAAACCTGTTGATTCATCCTATCTCCCCGACATTGGAGGACCTGGCTATCTTGAGATCCGATCGGGATATGCCGTTGCCGTCAGTAGCCCTCAGGCAACTTCGAATATCTATGGCGAAGGGCTTCACTTTCTGCAGCGTGGCGAAAAGGTCGAGGAAATCGCCGATCTGAACGATCAAACCGATCGGATTGAAGCCGTTAGTGCTTTCACCCATGAAGGCGTCGCCATCCGTCTCTCCGATATCCATTTCGGTTATCGTTTGAAGACAACCCCCGCAATAGATGCTAAATCACGGGAAAAGGCGACCAAGCCTTATCTCTTTTCTACCCACGCATTGCGGTATCTGCTCCAGAGCCGCGTAGTGACCGAACAGGGCTTAACCGATTGGCGAATGATGGTCAAGGGGATGATTCGCTCAACCATTAGCGACTTCATCTACCAACACACAGTTCGTGAGCTACTCAAACCACCTGCGGATTACAACCCTTATGCAGACCTGAAGAAACTATTTCAATCTCGAGCTTTTCGGGAACGTTTACGGAAAATGGGCACAGAGCTTTTATGGATCAATCTCGGCTTATTCGATCTTGAAAAAGAGGCCTATAAACAAGCCCTTTTGGAAACTTGGCAACCCCAAACAGCGCTTCCTCAAACAATTTCAGAACCATCCAGGGGCGATAACTTCCCCGATCAGGACGAAACCAACCTCGCTCGCTTTCAACTCATTGAAGAACTACTTCAAAGGCTAGACCAAAACCCCGCAGGAGAAGACCCGCTCAAGACGATTCGCTACTACCTTCGTTCAATTTCTCATCCTACCAATCCATCCGTTTCTGATCAGGAATAAAAGGACTATCATCCTTCCAACGGATTATGTTGCCGAGACACAGATAGCTGATGGATAAGCTCCTGCCCTGAGAGGAAAGAAAGGGCAAAAACAGAAATCACTTGCCTAGTCAGCATCTTCCATCAGAGCAGGCAGAACGGGTTGTCGTCTTGCCAAAGAGAGGGACTCCAATGCTGGGCGGATACCCAGCCAAAGATAACGAACAACACGCCCAAACCTCCATTATTCTCCATCCACCTTTAGGTTATAATCATGGGCTTAGCCTATCTACTCAAGGAATAGCTATGCAGACGACCTGGCGACTGCTCATCACTCCCCCTGCACGCGGCGCTTGGAATATGGCCGTTGACGAAGCCATCTTGGAAGCCAGCGGAAAACAGCTCGTCCCACCCACGTTACGCTTATATAGCTGGCATCCCCCTTGTTTATCTCTTGGCTATGCGCAGCCTGTTTCAGATGTTAACTTACCCGCTTTGCTCTCCAACGGCTGGGACTTGGTTAGACGCCCCACTGGCGGGAGAGCCATCCTTCACACCGACGAACTAACTTACGCGGTTATCGGCCCATCCAACGAACCTCGCTTGCAAGGCAGCGTTTTAGAAAGCTATCAACGTCTCTCGCAAGCCCTGCTCAAAGCATTAGCCTTGCTCCACATTCCTGCTCAAGCCAAACCGCTCAGCTCAACGGTCTCTTCTTCCCCCTCTGCGCCTTCCGCCACATCCGCTCCATCCAGTACCCCATCTCACATCGCAAACCCGGTTTGTTTTGAGACCCCTTCAAACTATGAAATCCTAGCTAACGGGAAAAAGATTATCGGCAGTGCGCAAGCCAGGCGCAAGGATGGTGTCTTGCAGCATGGCTCTTTTCCATTATGTGGAGATCTCACCCGTATCCTACAAGTTCTAGCCTTTCCAGACGAAACAGCCCGTCAGCAGGCAAAAACCCGCTTGCAGCAACACGCCACAACAGCAGAACAGGTTCTGGGAGAGCCGCTGAGTTGGCAAGCAGCCGCCAATGCCTTTGTGCAGGCATTTGAACAAACTCTTGACCTCCGCTTCGTCAAAGCTGACTTGAACGGCTTTGAAATCGCCCGTGCCGAGGAGCTCTACCAAGAGAAATACACCAGCTTAAGTTGGAATCACCGCATCTAACCGTTCGCTACTCTTCAAAGACAACATCCCGATAGCCCAGTTGCAAAAATAGGCGCAAAAGGTAGGTTTGGGCGTTTTTGCTTGCCTGCTCCAGAATGCCATCCTCAAGCGCAGCTTTCCGAATCTCTTCTTCGGCAGCACGGCGAGCTTCGGTCTCCAATTGAATATTCCCCTTGGTCAACACGCCGGTTTCGCGGTCGTAAACGTAAGATTTGGCATTGTCCAAGGTGGCGATAAAGATTTCTGCAGGGGGCAAACGCACAAATAAAACCCCGTTTTCCAAGCGCAAATCCTTTGGACTCAGTTTCTCCAAATCCACTCCAGCAATTACCACCCCATGTGCAACCAATAAGAGGCGGTCTCCGAATAGGAAGCCAAATGTCCCTTGACCACTTTCCGCTGTAATCACTTTTTCCACCGAATACTGAATGGTCTCCAACCGCGCCAGAGAGCGAATAGAGTGAATGATGGTGACCGGATCAGGGATGATGGTCGGAGTGGGATTGAGAACCTGTGCTACTTGCGTGCTGACATTTTGGGTCAGCTCAGAGAGAGGTTGGATAGCCGATTGGGCTTGCTGTAGGCTCTTTTCGACGGTATTGACGAGCAGATAACCGATCAATAACAAGACGCCGATCACTAAGAAACCAAAAAGAATAAAAACAAAGTTATTGCGATTTTCCATAAAACTTATTATACTAGCCAAAAGCACTGAGTTCCTAGAAATCTTCATCAATTCGTCAATGACTGTCGGATTACTCACTCTTCATTTACAAATCCCCGGTTGTCGATCCCTAAAAGAAAAACGGAGTCGAATCAAACCGCTCATTGCCCGCCTGAGGCGCGAGTTCAACGTCTCGGTTGCCGAGATGGATTATCAAGATACTTGGCAAGATGCCCTCTTAATAGTTGCAACGGTCAGCAACCATCAAGATCATTCCCAACGGTCTTTACAAGCAGTCACCGATTGGATTGAACGCTGTTGGCCAGATGTAACGGTGGTCAACGACACTTACGAATTTCTTTAATTGGAGCACAAGATGGAATTGAAACTTGCAGGATTACGCGCCCTAATCACCGGTGCCAGTCGCGGCTTAGGTTTCGCTACGGCTCTAAAATTAGCCTCAGAAGGGGTACACTTAGCCATCAACAGCCGCAATGAGGAAAATCTGAAACAAGCTGCCCTTCAAATCGAGCAAGCCACCTCAGTAAAACCGCTAGTCATCGCAGGTGATGTCACCCAAAAAGAAGGCGCCATTCAAGTTGTACAACAAGCCATCGATGCCTTGGGAGGCTTAGACTTGCTCACGACCAACGCCGGAGGCCCCCCTCCCGCTAAGTTTGAAGAAATTGACGATACCCTTTGGCAAAACGCTTTTGAATCGTGCTTGATGATGCATGTCCGCCTGATTCGGGCTGCCCTACCTGCCTTGCGTCAGTCCCAAGCTGCTTCGGTCGTGACTTTTACGTCTTATTCCGCCAAACAACCGATCCCCAATTTGATTCTCTCCAACACCTTGCGAGCAGGCGTGCTGGGCTTGACCAAAAGCTTATCTCAAGAATACGGGCCCCAGGGGATTCGCTTCAACTCCGTCCTGCCGGCTTGGATCGAAACCGAACGGGTGATCTCTCTCATGCAAAATCGTGCCCAAATTAACCAAACCAGCCTCGAAGAAGAGATTCAAAAACAAGCCCAACAGAGCGTATTTGGTCGAATGGGAACCGCCGAGGAACTCGCCAACGCGGTCGTGTTTCTTCTATCGCCACTTTCATCCTATATTACCGGTGTTATGCTCACCGTAGATGGCGGGATGTACAAAGCCCTCTATTAATCTTCTTGCCAGATGGCATCGCACAACTTTATGGCGAAGAAGTGGGCATAGAAAAGGGTTCCTCTCCCTTCAATAGGTTGGTGAAGCGATCTCGCTGCAAGCTGGTGTGCTCCGCAAGGAGATGTTGGGTAACCTGGATCACCGCTTTAAGCGTGCCTTCAAGGTCACGGCTCAGGATTTGGCTAGCGGGAATCGGCTCTCCAAAGGATAGACAGGGCATTAACTTCTCTCTCTGGCGACGGACAAGTTGTTCCGCCATTTGGATGTACTCAGCGATGACGAACTTTTGACGTAAGGTCGAGCCAAAGCGCGTCAGCGGATGCCGCAAATATCGCTCCAAAAGCACATGGCTACAGATAACCGTCTGCACCATCGTTTGAGGAACGCGTTGGAGAAGCAAAGCAACGCTCTCCGACCACTTCTCAAGATAAAGCCGAGCCTCGGGATGAAAGGATGGATCTGGATCAACACCACCGCTGGGGAAGATCAGCAAGGCCCCACCAGACTGCAGATGGCGAATTGCCTGGCGGAGTGCCCAAGCCCGACCATTCCCTTGACGAGGGACAAAGATCAAGAACCGTTCTAAAGAGGGCAAGCTACGCAAAAAAGTTAGCCCTGAAGCTAAGATACGTAAGTCTTTGCGGGGAATACAAGCTGGAATCAACAACCCATCGATGCTGCCCGGGTGATTTGCTGTCAAAAGCAACGAACCTTCGGCTGGAATGTGCGCCAAGCCGCGCACATAAATACCACGCACAAAACGCGGCAACACCCAACGCGCTGCTGTGCTGAAACCTTCTGCTCGAACAATGGCATCGAATTGGAGAGCCATCTCAACAAAGCGGTCAAGCGGTTTGCGCATGAGCCAATCGATGAGCGGTTTCAGCCAAGACTGGCGTTTGATGCCCAAGAGATGATAAAATTCTTCGAGAAGTGATTGACGAAGTTCAGGATAATTCATGATAAAAAGTATAGCATATTTGTTCTCAGTTCTGAGTGCCCAAAGTCGCAGGGACTTTTTATGCAAACTCGGGCAGGCGACGGCCTCTATCGATGCAAACGTATCGATAGATAAATGGTCAATTTATTCCTTATAAGTCGCAACATCGGGCTTTGATCGCCTATTGAAACACCAAGCGTATCGTTGATCACAATATTCATCTAAAGGAGCCATTGATTTCGGATGAACCGCAAAGACCTTGCCTTACAACGCTTTTCACAAGGGTATAACTGTGCCCAATCGGTTTTTACCGTTTTCGCCACTGAAAACGGCTTGGAGCTTGACACAGCCCGTCGGATCGCCGCTCTCTTTGGAGGGGGAATTGCACGCAGCGGCGAAGTGTGTGGAGCAATCAACGGCGGCTTGATGGCTCTTGGTCTAACGCTCGCCATGTCTGACCCCACCGACAGCGAAGCAAAGGATCATCTCAATCAACTGGGGCAGGAAATCATCCAGCGCTTTGAAGCGCGTTTTGGAGCGCGTCATTGCCGCACCTTAACCGGGTTAGACTTGCGCGATCCTCAAGATCATCACGCTGCGAAACAAAGCGGAGTCTTGCAAAATCAATGCCCCGAGTATGTGGCTTTTGTCGTCCAAAGCCTTGAAGACATTTTAGAATCCAAAGGAAACGAGTAAAGAGATGAAATCCTACCGAAAAGAGTTATGGTTCAACGTGCCAAGTCGGCGAGGCTTCATCAACATTACACCGCAGGTAGAGGAAGCCTTGCGTGAAAGTGGTATCCGTGAGGGATTGGTCTTAGTCAATGCGATGCATATCACTGCATCGGTGTTCATCAATGATGACGAGTCGGGCTTACACCAAGACTATGACCGTTGGCTAGAAAAGCTAGCCCCCCATGAGCCGGTCGAGCAATATTTACACAATCGTACCGGTGAAGACAACGCCGATGCCCATCTTAAACGGCAAATCATGGGGCGTGAAGTCGTGGTTGCCGTCACCAATGGGCGCCTTGATTTTGGGCCATGGGAGCAGATTTTCTATGGGGAATTCGATGGACGGCGCCGCAAACGGGTTTTGATCAAAATCATCGGCGAGTGAACCGCTTTAATACACCCTCACCCCAGCCCCTTTCACACTAGGAAAGAGGAAGTGGGGTGAGGGCAATAACGGGGAGCGATACTAGCGATTTTATTGAGCGTAGAATTCGTGAGCTAGACGCACAAGCTTCTCATTCTCTTCATGGGTGCCGATGGTTACCCGCCACCAGCCATTGCGCCCAAAAATATCCTCTTGGCCGCGCAGAATGATGCCATGCTGCTCGGCATACTTGATCATGTCTTTGCCTGGCTTGCCGGTATCGGTGCCGTCAAAGAGCATATAGTTTCCATACGAGTCGTAAACGGTTAAGCCCGGAATATCGGCTAAAGATTGTTTGTAGAACTCAATTTCGCGGCGGTTAAACTCAACCCGCAGACGCAAAGCCTCCCGATCTTCCAGAGCAGCCAAGGCAGCCCACATGGCAATGGTGCTGACGTTCCAGGGAATCAAGGTAGCGGCAATCTGCATGATCACGTCTCGATCGCCTAGCGCGTAACCAAAGCGCAAACCGGCTAGACCATACGCCTTGGAAAGCGTGCGCGAAATAATGACGTTTTTATAGTCCTTCACCAACTTCACCATCGACCGTTCGAGGTTCATGCCGGAATACTCAATGTATGCCTCATCCACGATGAAGGGGATGCCCGTCTCAGCGATGCGGATTATATCTTTTTCGTCCATGAAGTTGCCGGTTGGGTTGTTAGGATGAGCCACGACGATCACCTTGGTCTTGGGTGTGATCGCATTCAAAATTGCGTCGGCGTCAAACAAGATTTGCTTATCTTTATAGACCATCGAAGTGGAGACCAATTTCCCGCCCACAACCGTGCAGCGCAGTTTGTAGATGCCAAAACAAGGCGTTTGTTGGATGATCTCTTCGCCGGGGGCAACAAAAGAGCGGAAGACCATATCGAAGATTTCCGACGAGCCATTGCCTAAGAGCACATTCTCAGGTCCTGGCAGTCCGTTTAGTTCGGCAATCTTGCTACGCACCAACAAACCCTGGTCCATATAACGGTTAGCTACACGAGCATATTTCTCGATGGCAGCTAAGACACTTTCTGAGGGCGGAATGGGATTTTCATTGGACATCATGCGGGCTAAGCTCGGATTCCGCCAAGCGAGCTCAATGTGCGGTGAGATGTACATGGGTACACCTTTGATCCAGGGAACAAAATAATCTTCAACTGGGGACATAGCAACTCCTTTTGGTTAAAATTTTCACAAGTAGATTATACACGGGATGGAATGATAGTACACCTCACAAAAGAAGCATACTATCATTCCATATAACATACACTAGAAACATCTATTTAGCAGCGACATCCTTTAACCACTGCTCATAGCGATAGTCGGTGATGTCCTCGCGAAAACGCCCAAACCACAGATCAGCATAGCCCTGGAAGTCCTCGTCCAGTTTTGAAATTTTCGTTTGGGTCGTCCCCCACATCGCCTCATGAATTTCGGACATGCACCACATTAATTTTGTGCGCGCAAAGTTCTTGGGAGTCACTTCACCAAAATACTCCTGCAATAAAATGCGCACCTGATCATCGTTGAAACGATGGTGATGGCAGAAGTTACCCAAGTCGAAGAAGATATCACCCATTCCGGCGTATTCCCAGTCGAGAATCTTAAGTTCGCCCTTCTCACCAGGCACATCCTCATCCAAGAAATTTAAGTTGAGCAGGTCATCATGACAAGGAGTTGGAATGTAGGGGTCTTTGAGCAAAGCCTCTTCGACTTCGCGCATCTTCTGCATGATCCAATCAAAATCGAAGGGGAATTTACTGCCGTGTTCTTTGGAGACTTTGGTCAACCACTCGACGCGACGAAAGACATTGAATTCCCCATCGACTGGTGGCGCATTGCGGTGATACAAGCGCAGCTTGCGAGCCACGCGACGGATGTTATATTCTTTATTCATCTCTTCAGGAGGAATATGTTTTCCGTTGATAAAGCGGGTCACCAGGTAACCTTCAGGTTCGATGAAATATAAAACTTCAGGTGCTACACCTAACAAACCCGCAGCTTTATTCGATGCATACTCCACATCGCGGCGAATGCCCAACAAATCAGTGCTCTCGCCGGTAATCCGCAGCATATAAGATTTTCCATCCGCATCGATACGGTAGTTATTGTTCGTAATGCCACCTTTCAAAACGGTGGTCTTAATCTCTTTTGCATCTCGCAAGAAGGGAACTCGTTGAATTGCTTCTTCAATTGTGAGAGTCATTGTTTCCTCCAAGTCGGTAAAGTGGGTAAAGGGAGCAGACATAAAGCCTGCCCCCAGGGTTCAAAGTTAATCATCACCGCGAGCAATGATCTTTTCCAGCTCCTCTTCAATGCGCCGCAGCTCTTCCTCGGAGGCTTTCTTGGGCCCTTCAAACCAGTGTTTCGGACCGAGTTGCCAGTAGATCACCATGAAGACACCCAGGGCTACCATCGTCCACAAGGTCAGCTCATTAGGCGGCAGGACAAACAGAATGGTGATGAACGCGATCCAAATGAAAGCGATAATGTTAATGAAGGGACCCCATTTCCCCAGATTCCATGGCGCTGTCTCTGGAGTAGTGTATTCTCCTTGTTTCTTGCGTTTATTGCGCCAGTTCAGGTAGATGGGAATGCCATAAGCTAAGTACAACGCAATCGTGCTAATGGAAGTCACCACATAATATGCTGCAGCATATACGGTCAACAGGAAGGCAATCGTACACGTGATCAAGATCGAGTTAATCGGCGTGCGGTACTTGGGGTGAATTTGCTTGATGAACTTTGAGCCTGGCATTCCGTCATCACGGGCAAAGGCGAACCACATGCGGCTCATGCTGGTAATCGAGGAGAGACCACACAGCCACATACCACCCGCTACGATGATGGCAATGATATCAGCTAAGAACTTACTCAAATTGTAGTAGGCAATGTAGAGCACCGGGTAAGCATCCGTGGCTGTGGCGGCAATATCGGGTATTGAATAGGTCAAGGCAAGCAGGATGACATACCCCACAACAGCCGAAACCGCCACTGAGAGGAAGACACCCCATGCGCTGTTCAAACGAGCCATTACCGTCTCTTCGGCAACATGAGCTGAGGCATCATACCCGGTAAAGGTCCATTGTGCTTGGAGGAAGGCGAGCACGAACACTAAAGCAAACGGAGCGGCGCGGTAGAGATTCTCCAGACCTGGAATAAGATTAAAGAGAGGTGAGTGTAAAACCAAATTCCCAACCACCAAAGCTGGCGCAACAGTTCCATCTGGAAACTCCGCTGAAGAAGCGTCCAACGGATTCACGGTGGTTACCGCCGTAAAGCCAAACGAGAAGGGTTGGTGTGTCTTCCCGAAGAAGAACAGCAATATCGCAATGATCGCCACACCGCCAATGTGCCAATAGACGCTGAAGTCATTCAACAGAGCCGTCAAGCGGATACCAAAGGCGTTGATGAGGATTTGAGGGATCATGATGATCACCATCACGAACAAATAAAAGCCCCAGGAGTCGGCAGTCCCAAAAATGGGGACAGGGGCATCTGCGGGTAATCCAAGCATCCGCACGACCATGCCAACAATATAGATGGAGGCAGCAATGTCTATACCCGCCGTGATGGTAATTTGCCCTAACATGTTTAACCAAGCCGTCACCCACGCCCACCGCTTTCCACCTAAACGGTGTGCCCAGTAGTACAGGCCGCCGGCGGTTGGATAGGCGGATGCCAACTCAGCCATCGAAGCTGCAACCGTAAGTGTAAAGAGCGCCACAATCGGCCAGCCAACCGTGTTGACGATTGGACCGGCAAATTTCAAGCCATACCCATAGAGGATCATGGCGCCGGTCAAAATAGAGATAATCGAGAACGAGATTGCAAAGTTCGAGAATCCCCCCATCTCGCGGAACAGTTGTTGGGCATAGCCCAAGCGGTGCAAATCTTTTACGTCTTGCTTGATGATCTCTTCACGAGATTTGCCTTTTAAGTCAGCCATCGCAAGTCTCCTTAAAAATTAGAATGATATTGAACCGCAAAAATAAACCAAAAAAACGCTCAATTGACCAAAAACCGCCTCCTACCACCTCCTTCCATTTCAGAATATCGGAGATCCCACCCGATGCACCACTGGTCAGGGAGAAAGATAACCCACCCAAGCTCCAACTTCCCCTGATCCAGATAGGTTTCCAAATCTAGGTTCTTTTCCACCTAAGGTAACTCAATTCTTAAGGTGCAAAACAGATTAGACCAGTCGTTTGACTTCGCTAACAACGCGATCGACGGTGAAGCCGAGCTGGGCAAACACAACTTTATCCGGTGCAGAGGCGCCAAAGCGTTCCAAGCTCACGACGCCACACCGATCAGGCAAGTATTTGTACCAACCCAAACTAGCACCCGCTTCGATCGCCACAGTTGGGACATCTGCTCGTAAAACGGAGCGTTGATACTCTAGCGGCTGTTGATCAAATAACTCAAAACTTGGCATGGAAACCACCCGAGCCGGCAAGCCTTCTTTCGCCAGTTGTTCTCGTGCGCCGAGCGCTAAAGCCACCTCGGAACCTGATGCCACCAGGATCACTTGGGGATTTCCACCTTCAGCTTCAGCCAGCACGTATGCACCGCGCTCCAACCCCTTGCCATCCGTTGTGACCACCGGTACAGCCTGACGGGTTAGCAATAACGCTGTCGGGCCGTCTTTCCGTTCTAGAGCCACTTTCCACGCCACAGCCGTCTCGTTTGCATCTGCCGGGCGAATCACCACTAAATTCGGCATAGCCCGCAATGCCATGGCATGTTCAACCGGTTGGTGGGTCGGACCATCTTCACCCAATCCAATGCTATCGTGAGTAAACACGTAAATTACCGGCAACCTCATCAAAGCTGCTAAACGAATCGCCGGGCGCATATAATCCGAGAACACTAAGAATGTGCCGCCATACGGGCGGAAGCCATGCAAGGCTAAGCCGTTCAGGATTGTGCCCATGCCGTGTTCACGGACACCAAAGTGAATGTAGGAACCACTGAAATCGCCTCGTCGGACGATTCGAGCATCTTTCGGTTTGGTGTTATTGCTCGGCGTCAGATCGGCTGAGCCACCTACCAAATTCCCAATTTGAGGCGCAATTGCCTCCAAGACCTTGCCAGATGCCACGCGGGTCGCCAAGGGTTTTTCGGCAGGGAACTGAGGCAAGGCGTTCTCCCAACCGTGGGGAAGCTCACCCGTCATAAACCGCTGAAGTTGCTGGGCATCTTCGGGAAACTCTTGCTGGTAGCGCTTCCAGAGATCATCCCACTCCTGCTGTGCTCTTTTGCCGCGCGCTTTAACTTCCTCTACATAAGGTTTGATCTCCGAAGGAACATAAAAGGTCGGCTCAAGCGGCCAGCGGAAAGCTTTCTTGGTTTTGAGCACATTTTCTTCACCCAATGGCGCGCCGTGCACACTGGCATCATCCTGTTTCGGGCTTTTATAGCCAATGTGGGTACGGCAAGCGATAATGGAGGGACGCTCAGTTTCTGCCAAAGCTGCTCTCAAGGCTTTATCGATTGACGCAAAGTTATGTCCATTCGCCCGTTGCGTGTGCCAGCCATAACCCTTGAAGCGGGTCAGCACATCATCGCTAAAGGTGAGTTCGGTGGGTCCATCAATGGAAATATGATTGTCATCATAGAACACAATCAATTTCCCTAAACCCCAATGGCCTGCCAAAGATGCGGCTTCATGGGAAACCCCTTCCATCAAGTCCCCATCAGAGGCAAGCACAAAGGTGTAGTGGTCAATGATCGGAAAATCCGGTTTATTGAAGCGAGCTGCCAGCATCCTTTCGGCAAGGGCAATACCAACAGCCGTAGAAATCCCCTGTCCGAGCGGTCCAGTGGTCATCTCAACCCCACGCTCTGGATCATATTCTGGGTGTCCGGGCGTCGCACTCTCCCATTGGCGAAAACGTTGTAATTCTTCCAACGGCATTGGATATCCGAAAACATGCAAGAGAGAGTACAACAGCATCGAGCCATGGCCGGCAGAGAGGATAAAGCGATCACGGTTGAACCATTGCGGATTGTCTGGATTGTGTTTTAAGTAGTGCCCCCACAAAACCGTAGCAATGTCGGCTGCTCCTAGAGGCAATCCAGGATGACCCGAATTGGCTTTCTGAACGCCATCTATAGAGAGCATCCGCAGAGTTGTCGCAACAAGTTGATCAAGTTTTGTATATTCTGTCATTATCCCTACCCAAACAGAGAGCTTATCCTTTTACAGGAAGATGATTAAGAGACACTGTTCGTATCATTTCATCCCAACCCCCTCTCCGCACAACTGCGGAGAGGGGACTTAAGGAGATGCAGGGAGGCAAATTATGCTGGCACTCTGTTCCCAAGCACCAACTTCATTCGCTCACCGACGTACTCTTCCAAGCCAATCGAGGCTTTGGCAAAGGCTTCTGCGGTCGCAACCGTTGCCGGATGGTCGTTGAACTCGGTGATCTCCAAACCATTCGGATCCATGGCTTGAATGGCATACGGGATCTTGGTTAGCTTATTCATCACCTCAGCGGGAATCTCCTCCCCGATGCGGTTGGAAAATTCCAAATCGTTGCACTTTTGCCATAATGGTTCGAGGACATACGGCGGCATGGTATAGACGATCTCCCCACCAGCGATCATTTCAATGTCCCAGAAACGATGGCGGCCAAACATGGTTGGGCCATCTCGCATCGAGCAAGCCAGGAGCTTGCTGGCATAGCCACCTTCGGTCAACAAGCGATAAGCCTTTCGGAAAACGTGAATACCGAACCAGTGTTTATCCTGCCAAGTGAGGGTAATTCCGCGGCGAGCAGCTTGGACATCTAATTCAGGGTTCTCCGTCAAGCGGCCGATCATCATCGTAATCACGGCACGCCATTTGCTCATATCAACGCCGTTCTTCTTGGCAATTTCAATACCTTCCATGGCTGCATTGGCGACCGCCATAATCTGGGGCAACATAAAGCAAGTTGTAACGTTGGTCGGAATCGCCATCGAGGTCAAAACCTTCACCACTTCAACGCCCTGCGTAGTGCCCGGCACTTTAATCATCAAGTTTGGCGCAATAGCGCGGATTTCTTTGGCATCTTCGATCATGCGCTCGGTATCGAAGTTAATGCGCGGGTCGAGCTGCCCAGAAATGTAGCCAAAGCGACCATTCGAGGCTTCCCAAATTGGCATTAACATTTCAGCGCCGCGCCGAATGACCTCTTTATAAGTCATCCAGAACAACTCGTGTTGGGTTTTGTCTTTATTTTCAGCAATGAGATTATCAATCCATTCATTCCAAAAATCCGGATCGTTCTTTACCGCGGTCAACGACAGCGGGGGATTGGTGGTACATCCACGGATAACACTGTTCACGGGATCATCAACATTAAAAAAGCGGGTCAATTCTTCTTCCATGGTCTTTTTGCGCTCTGGCGGCGCCCAGTCGATCATTTTCTGCTTCCAGGATTTATAGACCAATGGAGACGAGTCCCACCAAATCTCCATTTCGGGATTGGTGGCAACCAAACGCTCGATCACACTTGGCTTCATAGAAAAACCTCCTTTTTTTACATATCAAAACTACGGATGATTTACCTCGACAGAGAGGCTATCTCTTTCACAGAGAAAAGTTTCTCTGCAACAACCTTGTTTTAGCGCTCCATGGCAACTGTCAGAGAGTACATATCACCACGGTTATAGCAATAGGTAAACTCAACGACCGTGCCGTCAGTTGCCAAAATTTTGCGCTCCTTATAGAGAATGGGTGCTCCCGGTTTGATGTCCAACAATTTTGCAATTTCACTAGATGCTGGGCGCGCCTCAAGTTTTTGAATGGCACGCTTCACCCGGTAACCATATTTTTCCATCACATCCCAAAGATGGACATTCTCCAGCTTTTCATGGATAATTTCCGGAAATAAGCGGTGTGGGAGATAAGAGTCGTGGACGGTTACCGGAGTTTGGTTCACAAAGCGTAATGTGCGAATGCAAATGACACTCTCACCAGGTTTTAGCAGCAGTTGTTGAGCTATTTTTTCAGGAGCGGGAGAAATCTCAATTTTGAGAACGGTTGAAGAAGCCTCAATGCCTTGTTCTCGAGCGCTTTCAAAGAAATTGGTCAAGTGGGTATGGTCGCGATCAAAATGGGGGTAAGAGACGAAGGTGCCCACACCATGCTTACGATGTAATAGTCCTTCTTTAATCAGCTCCAAAATGCCCTGACGTACGGTCATGCGGCTGACCCGATATTGCTGAGCCAATTCTTCTTCGGAGGGAATTTTTTGGCCTGGGTGAAGGTTGCCATGCAGAATCTCAGCACGCAGCGCTTCACGAATTTTTACATAGAGGGGAACACCTTCGGTTGTGAGGATTTTATCCACAGAAAAACAACCCGAGACTTCTAGATGTATAGACGTCTATATTTTACAGCGGGATTCTGGCTTTGTCAAGTTTTTCTCTTATACATTTCTGACATCTTTTTATGCCTTCGTGGGTTATAATCGTTAGCTTGGGTTGGTTGGCTCTATAACCCTGTCTCGGATTTGTAGAGCAGCCATTAACTTTTATACCCCGAACTTCTTTCGATGTTCTTCAGCGGAGTCTTTACATGGAACGAGAACAATACTTGGATTTATATTATCAGATGGTGCTAATCCGTTTGACGGAAGAAGCTGCAGCGCAGCTCTATCAGCAGGGGAAGATCGGTGGCTTTTTACATCTCTATATTGGGCAAGAAGCCGTCAGTACGGGAATCGTATCAGCTCGATTGCCTCAAGATCGCGTTATCACTGCTTATCGCGATCATGGGGTTGCCATTAATGTTGGTATACCTGCAAAACTAGTTTTAGCCGAGTTGTTGGGCAAAGCCAACGGTGTCTCGAAAGGCAAAGGCGGCTCGATGCACTTAGCCGACGTGCAACGGAATTTCTGGGGCGGTCATGCCATTGTCGGCGCCCACTTACCCATTGCAGCCGGCTTAGCACTTGGCGATCAATACCAAGGCAAGGACGCTGTCACGATTTGTATGTTTGGCGATGGAGCTACCAACATCGGTTTTTTCCACGAAGCCCTAAACCTGTCCAAAGTCTGGAACTTGCCGGTCTTGTGGGTGTGTGAAAACAACCAATATGGCATGGGCACCGCAGTCGAACGCGCCTCGGCAGTGAGCGAAATCCGCCAAAAAGCGCTTGGGTATGATATGCCCAATAGCCGCGTGGATGGTATGGATGTCATTGCTGTCCGAGAAGCCACGTTAGAAATCTTGGCGCAAATCCGCAATGGGCAAGGACCACACTTCATGGAAGTGATCACCTATCGTTACCGCGGTCACTCGATGGGCGATCCGGAACGGTATCGCAAAGCCGAAGAAGTTAAGCAGTGGCAAGAAAACGACCCAATCGGTATCTATCGCCGTTATTTAGAAAGTCACGCCATTGCTAACGCCCAGGATTTAGACCAAATTGATCGGCGTGTTGAGCAAGAAGTCGCTGAAGCCGTGCGCTTTGCTGAAGAAAGCCCCGAACCGCCCCCCGAAGCCTTGTTTGAGGATATCTATGTAGAGTGAGGAAACTATGGCACGGATAACCTATCGAGAAGCGATCTCCAAAGCCTTATGGGAAGAGATGGAACGCGATCCTTCCGTTTTTATCTTAGGGGAAGAAGTCGGCGTGTGGGGGGGAACCTATGCAGTGACCAAAGGGTTTTACGACCATTTTGGGCCTAAACGGGTCATGGATACCCCCATCGCAGAAGCAACCATTGTCGGTGCCGCTATCGGGGCAGCCCTCACTGGTTTACGCCCGGTGGCAGAGTTGATGACCATCAACTTCGCTTTTGCAGCCATGGATCACATCGTCAACCAGGCTGCCAAACTGCGCTATATGTTCGGAGGGCAATTCACCCTGCCCTTAGTCATTCGGACGGTTAGCGGTGGCGGCCGTCAATTAGGCGCCACTCACTCTCAAACCCCGGATGCCATTTTCGCTCATTTTCCAGGCTTAAAAGTGGTGGCGCCGGGCACACCACGCGATGCCAAAGGGTTACTTAAAGCCGCTATTCGCTCTAACGATCCCATTTTATTCATCGAACATGCCACACTCTACCAAATGCGCGGCGAAGTCCCCGATGAAGACTATACCATTCCCATCGGAAAGTCCACCATTCAACGCCCAGGTCGGGATGTCACCCTGGTGACCTACAGCAAAATGCTCGAAATTTCTATGAAAGCTGCTGAGCAACTCTCTAAAGAAGGGATCGAGGTGGAAATTGTTGATTTGCGCTGCTTACGTCCCTTAGACATGGAGCCAGTCCTACAATCGTTCAAAAAGACCAACCGAGCGGTTATTGTTGAAGAAGGCTGGCGATCGTATGGAGTCGGTTCCGAAGTGGCAGCTCGAATCTATGAGGAAGCCTTTGATTACGTTGATGCACCAATTCAGCGCATTGCTCAAAAAGAAACGCCTTTGCCGTATAATCGTACTTTGGAGCAATTGGCGCTTCCGCAAGTCGAAGACGTTGTGCGCGCAGTTAAGGAGGTATTGTAATGGCAGAAATCGTTACTATGCCCAAACTGGGCTTTGACATGGCAGAAGGCACCCTGGTGCGTTGGGTCATCGCCGAGGGGGAGGAGGTCAAAAAAGGAGCTGTGCTAGCAGAAATCGAGACAGACAAAGCCACCGTCGAAGTCGAGGCAAATGCCAGCGGCACCCTGTTACGACATTTGGTCGAACAGGGGAGCATCGTACCGGTCAACACGCCCATTGCCATCATTGGTCAACCAGGCGAAGAACTCCCCCTATTGGGCGAATCAAAGCAACCAGCCCAAGCCGAAAGCAGGGCGGAGCTTGAAAAAGAGCCCTCTGCGGCCGTTAAGGCGGCGCAATCCGTGACCGAAGGCGAGGATGGGAATTTACCGGCCGGGGTGCGCGCCACGCCGCTTGCCCGCCGTTTGGCGCTGGAAAGCGGTATCGACATCCGCAACGTGCGCGGTTCGGGACCCCTCGGACGCATCCGCAAAGAAGACGTTGAAGCCTATTTAGAACAACAAGCCCAGAAGCCGGCCGAAACACTCACAACGCCGACACCAGCGATCACACCGCAGGTATTACCCTTGCCTACCTTCCCGCCAGCAGAAGAAAAGCGCATCCCTCTCACCAAACTGCGCGCCATCATCGGCAAACGCATGGTGCAATCAACCCAATCAGCACCGCATTTCTTTGTCACCCATGAAGTGGATGTTGAAGCATTACTCAATTTGCGCCAAGCGGTTAACCAGCTCCTTCCGGATGGCGACAAAATTTCGGTGAATGACTTTGTTATCCGAGCTACAGCTTTAGCCTTACGCGCCTATCCGAACTTAAATGCTTCCATCGATGAAGAAAAAGGAGAAATCATTCAACATGCAGCCATCAACATTGGCGTCGCAGTCGCCTTGGAAAGTGGCTTGATCACCGTGGTGTGTAAAAACGCCGATCAAAAAAGCGTGCGCATGATTTCACAGGAAGTGCGCGCCTTAGTTGCTCGTGCCCGAGAGGGCAAAGTGCGCACTGAAGACATCGAGGGGTCTACCTTTTCTATTAGCAATCTCGGCATGTTCGATGTCGCTCAATTTAGCGCCATCATCAATCCACCAGAGGCAGCCATCCTAGCCGTCGGCTCAGCAAGACAATTGCCGGTGGTTAAGGAGAATAGTTTGCAAATCGGCTGGCGGATGAATCTCACCATCTCGGTCGATCACCGTATCTCGGATGGTGCAGAAGCTGCCCAATTTTTGCAACACCTAGCCCGCTATCTAGAAAATCCGTTGCACCTATTGATTTAACCAACAGTCAATGGTATCTTACAATCGATGGTCGATTTTAACTATGAGATACGCTATATTGCAGCCATGCTCCCTGAGCTGGAGAGCTATCTCCGCTCGCGGGAGTTGTATCGGATGGTCTTCCTCCCGCGTGAAGGAGATAACCCACCTTATCCGACTCTCACGTTGGGCACCTACCTACTCGCCCTAAAACGAGCTGAGGGCTTTGCAAAGACAGCCGCCCAACGGTCTCAATGGCAAAAACTTGCTCGAGAAACCGATCACCTGCGCACCAAATGGAGACAAGCTTGGCTCGAGAAAGCCAAGCTTGATTCTTCTTCTCGCCTAAAACGCTGGGGGGATTTTCTCCGCGAATATTTACAAAAACCGGCCGATCAAATTGATCGCTACCGCTATGAAGTGCGCAACCGCGTGATTCTGGAACTGCTCAAAGAAGAAAATCCTGAGCTTTCTGACACTTGGAACACGCTCGAGCAACTCGATCAACAGTTACGAGATCGCTGGCTCACAGGCGATTTTATTTGGGAAAGCGAGCTACGAGCGCATTTTCCATCTGACACCTATTGGTTTTTGTGGGGACAACCTTGCTAGCGGCTCTTCGGGGAATTGCAGCTCCGCCTGATTTACCCTTGATTCAGCGGCGGAATTTTCTCCGCGTGCAAATTGATGCCATTGGCGTTGGCTTAGCTAGCGCTGCTGCTCCTTTCTTGCCCATATTCCTCACCCGTCTAGGCGCAACTTCCCAAGAAGTAAGCTATCTAACCAGTATGCCTGCGTTGACAGGGCTACTTTTAGGCATTGCGATCGGGCAACTGCTACAGAAACAACGGAATA
Organism: Anaerolineae bacterium; assembly: GCA_003130835.1. Lineage (GTDB taxonomy): Bacteria > Chloroflexota > Anaerolineae > Anaerolineales > UBA4823 > NAK19. The sequence continues at coordinate 19,137 of QEXX01000010.1, forward strand.
TCGTGCGCTGGTTCAGCGCAGCTAGATTTCTGGTCTTGCTCGCCTATGCTGTGACCGCTCTCCTCATCGAAGTCGTGCCATCTGCATGGTTAATCCGAGCGATTTTATTGCTCTGGGCATTGGTCACCTTACCCCAAACCGTTGTGGCTGTTTCCTTCAATGTAGTCATGAACGGCGTCGCTGGGCCACAACATCGTTACGACTTAATGAGTCGCCGCTGGTCAATCCTTGGGATTACGATGGCGATCACCACAGCGGTTGCTGGTCAACTTTTGGAACATCTTCCTTTTCCTCTCAATTATCAGATCGTTTTTTCTTTGCTTTCTTTAGGCAGTCTGATTAGTTTTGCTTTTTCCTCGAAAATAGAATTGCCACCCCAGCCGATCTCAAATGCGTCACGAACAAACTCTGTTTTTACCCGTCTCTCACACCTGCTTGGACAGATTTGGAGAGAAAAACCTTTTGTCCGTTTTGTCTCGATTCGTTTCATTTTCTTGATCGGGACGACTCTAGCTGCCCCACTTTTTCCGCTCTACTATGTGCGCGAAGTAAAAGCCAGCGACGCATGGATTGGCATTTTCAACACTGCCCAAACCGCAGTTCTCTTGGTGGGATATTTTGCCTGGACGATGATCTCGCGCGCTAGAGGATCACGCTTCACCTTATTAGTGACCACCTTTGGGGTTTCCCTGTATCCGATTCTCGTCGCTCATACTCATCAGGTTCAGGTTATTGCACTCATCGCTGGTGTGGCTGGTTTCTTTCAGGCCGGGATCGATTTGGTGTTTTTTGATGAGTTAATGAAGACGATTCCAGATGGCCAAAGCGCGATATTTGTAGCGGTTGCTCAAACCCTCACCCATCTCTCCTCCTTCATTGCCCCAATTGCCAGTGCCTGGTTGAGTGACCTCTATAGCCTTCCCATTGCACTCACCCTCAGTGGCATCATCCGATTCTTAGGCTTCGGACTATTCTTAACCTTAGGCAGAAAGGATTCTTGATCACCGCATGTCTCAACCTGACCGATTCTTCCGGAAAGAACAGATCGTAATTTTCGACTTTGATGGTGTCCTCACCGATACGATGGCAGAAATGTTGCGTTTTTCCGATCAAGTGTGCGCCGAGTTAGGTCACCCGCGTCGTACAACCCCTCAGGATATCTACGGATTACCCCGCATGGGCTTCGATCAGCTAGCTCGCCAGTTGAGGATCCCCGAATCGCTGATCCCCCAATATGTCCAGAAGGTGCTTCAATGCTTTGATGACCAACCCATCACCTATTCGCTCTACAAGGGGATGAGAGAGGTTATCCTTGAATTGGCAAAGGATTCGGTGCTTGCTGTTGTCAGCGGCAACCTTCAACGCGTGATTCGCCGATTTTTAGAGAAGCATCAGCTTGCTGAATGTTTTTGGCGCATTGAGGGCATCGATCAGCCGGGCAATAAACGAGAAAAGATTCAAGCGATTCGGCAAGCGATTTCTCTCGCTCATCCAGCCTATATGATTGGGGACGCGGTTAGCGATATTTTGGCGGCCAGAGAGGCAGGTGCCCACAGCATTGCTGTAACTTGGGGACATCAAGACCGTCAAAAGTTGCTGGAAGCCCAGCCCGATTTTATCGCCGATCGGCCTCAGGAGCTATTGAAGATCATCCGAGGGGATTCATCTTTTCGTTCTTCGTGACCTCGTGATACAATCCCGCCATGATGAGCAACCAGAACTCCTCCACCGTTTCCGAAGTGCATGTCCAGCGATCAAACCGCTTAGCCCTCTCTTTGTGGATCACGCTGGCATTTGTGATCTTTGAGGTCATCAGCGGTACCTTAGCCAATAGCCTTGCCCTTCTGACCGATGCTGCCCATAACCTCACTGACGTGCTCACCTTGGCGCTCAGTTGGGTGGCAATCCGTTTGGCATTAAGACCGGCGAATTCCAGCCACACTTACGGTCTTCATCGCGCCGGAATTCTCATTGCTCTCGTCAATGCTAGCAGCCTGCTGTTGGTCTCTGGGTTTGTCGGCTTAGAAGCTTACCGCCGCTTTCGCGAACCTTTAGAAGTGCAATCAACGCTTATGAGCATCACCAGTGGCATCGCCTTTGTGGTTAACCTTGTCACTGCTCTGCTCATCCGCCGTGGTAGCCACGCCGATCTCAACCTGCGCAGTGCATACCTGCATCTGATGGGTGATGTGTTTTCCACCTTAGGCGCTTTCATTGCCGCCATCGCCATCGCCTTCACCGGCTTCTTTTGGCTAGACCCCCTGGTCAGCCTTTTGATCGTCAGCTTGATTCTTTGGAATGCCCTAAAAATCATCTGGGAGACGATTCAAATTCTCCTCGAAAGCGCGCCACAGGATGTCGATGTCGATCAACTTGCGGAAGACTTACGCCAAGTGCCTGGGGTGATCGACGTGCACGACTTGCATGTGTGGAGTATTACTCGAGAAATGCGCTCCCTTTCTGCTCATATTGTCACCGACGATATTTGCCTTAGCGAGGGCACGCTGATTCAAGAGCAAATTAGTCAACTCTTACGCCAACGATATGCGATTACTCATACAACCTTGCAATTGGAATGCAAAGAATGCCAACCCGCTCTGTTATACTGCGATCTCAACCTTGCCAATTCTCATAAACACTAGGTGAAAGATGGAATTTCACGTTTCCCGACGCGCTCGGCAAAAATACAATTTCGATCAGCGTCTGTTTGCCACCAATGGCAATGTGATTTTGGGCAATTTCCGCGCCGCCCGAGAATTTGCGCAAAAGATCAACGCCAAACGCGATCTTGCGCAATTTCCCCAACAAGCCATTCGAGCAGGACAACTCAACGCCATGGGGTTAATCGACGAAATCCTGCATTTGGTGGTCGAGAAATACCGCCAGCAGCGCCGTCCCAATGTCATGGAACAAGCTTTAGTGCATTTAGAGGAAGCCCTGGGCAAAGATGCCCTCGAAGCCACTTTATCCCAATTTGTCGCCGAGTTCCCTCCCAGTTCGGTGTATCGTCAACATCTATCGATAGAAGAATATCTTTCGGGTAGTACAACCTATCCAAGCGGAACTTGGAGCAACAAAGCTGTCACACTTGAAGAATTGCTTCTTTTATGGCTGGCTAACGTCAATCCTGCCTTTGAACCCTTCCAAGAACTGTTCGATGACCGAAATTTAAGCCAAAACACGGTTTACCCGCAAATGATTCATGAGCTGAGCGCCTTTTTTGACCGACAACCTACCTTTGGGCCTCAGAATCAAAATTTAGTCGCCATGTTACGCAGCCCAGCCATTGCAGTTCCCCATTCTCTGTCAGGGCAATTAGAATACATCCGCTCGCATTGGGGATACCTTCTCGGCGACCTCCTCAAGCGTTTGCTGACCAGCCTAGACTTTGTCAAAGAAGAACAGAAAGCCGTTTTTCCCGGCAGCGGCATTGCCCCAGTTTTGAGCTTTGATAATCTTGAACTGGAGCTAGAACGCTTCAGCCCAGATCGAGATTGGATGCCCCGCGTGGTCATGATGGCAAAAAATACGTATGTTTGGCTGGATCAGCTCTCCAAGAAGTATCAGCGCCCAATTACCCGCCTTGATCAAATTCCGGATGAAGAACTAGACCAGCTTGCGCGTTGGGGGTTCACTGCCCTCTGGCTGATCGGTTTATGGGAACGCAGTCCTGCTTCGCAGCGCATTAAACAACTGCGTGGCAATCCAGATGCGGTTGCTTCGGCATATTCTTTGTTCGACTATACCATCGCTGCTGACCTCGGCGGTGAAGAAGCCTTTTACAACTTACGCCACCGTGCTTGGCAGCGGGGCATTCGCTTGGCATCAGATATGGTGCCCAATCACATGGGCATCGACTCACCTTGGGTCATTAACCATCCGGAATGGTTTATCTCCCTGGATTACAGTCCCTTTCCTTCCTACACGTTCAACGGTCCCAACCTCTCTTGGGACCAAAGGGTCGGAATTTTTTTGGAAGATCACTACTACAATAACACCGACGCGGCGGTGGTCTTTAAGCGGGTCGACTTTTGGACGGGCAAAGAACTGTATATCTATCACGGCAACGATGGGACTTCAATGCCGTGGAACGACACAGCCCAACTGAATTACCTCCTCCCTGAAGTTCGCGAAAAGGTCATTCAAACGGTTCTTCATGTGGCGCGTCTCTTTCCCATCATCCGCTTCGACGCCGCCATGACTCTCGCCAAACGGCACTACCAACGCTTGTGGTTCCCAGAACCCGGTCACGGGGGAGATATTCCTTCGCGCGCAGAACACGCCATGACGAAAGAGCAATTCAATGCCGCCTTCCCCAATGAATTCTGGCGGGAAGTGGTTGACCGGGTGGCGGCCGAAATTCCCGATACCCTCTTGCTCGCCGAAGCCTTCTGGCTGATGGAAGGGTACTTTGTGCGCACGCTGGGCATGCATCGGGTTTATAACAGCGCCTTCATGAACATGCTGCGCGATGAAAAAAACCAAGAGTATCGCCTAGTGATCAAAAACACCTTAGAATTCGACCCTCAAATCCTTAAGCGCTACGTCAATTTCATGAACAATCCCGACGAGCGCACTGCGGTTGACCAATTTGGCAAAGGCGATAAGTATTTTGGCATTTGTGTGTTGTTGGCCACCTTGCCGGGTTTACCTATGTTTGGACATGGACAGATCGAGGGTTTCACTGAGAAGTACGGCATGGAATATCGGCGCGCCTATTGGGACGAACAACCCGATCGAGACCTCATTGCCCGCCATGAGCAGGTGATCTTTCCTTTATTGCGCAAACGCTATCTCTTCGCCGAAGCCGATGCCTTTTTCCTTTATGATTTTGAGACCCCTCAGGGCTTCGTCAACGAAGATGTATTCGCCTATTCCAACCGCGCCGGGGCAGAAAAGGCGGTGGTGGTGTATCATAATCGCTACGCTGAAACAGAAGGATATATCAAGACCTCTTGCGCCACCCTTCAAAAAGATGCTCAAGGCGAAAAAAAGCTCATCCGTAGCTCGCTAGCCGATCAACTTGAAATCCTTGACGATGAAGAAAGTTACACAATTTTGCGAGATGCTATCAGCGGTCTGGAATTTCTCTGTAACAACCATGAGCTGCATCAGCACGGTCTTTACCTTCGGTTAAGAGCTTATGAATTTCATGTCTTCCTCGAGTTTCAAACCGTCAGGGATGCACCCGATGGGCTTTACCGCCAACTGCATGCTGAATTGAAAGGTAAAGGGATTGCAAGTATCCAGCAGGCTCTTATGGAAAAAAGGCTTCAACCGCTCTATCACTCCCTGCGCGAGTTGATCAACCCAGGTCAGTGGAATTGGCTCATCCAACATCGCCAATGCGCCGAAAGTGAGCGCTCGCCGCAAAGCCTAACCATAGTCATCCCAGAACTTCAACACAAAGCTGCCGCGCTTTCTCGAAATGTAGAAAGTTATCTCGCCAAACCCCTTGCCACCGACCGTCTGCAATCCGACCTGGCTTTTCTCTGCCAAACGCTCTTAACCCCTGCGCAACTTCCTATGAACAACCCCACGGTTGATAAACTCTGTCAAGGGGATAGTTATGCTTGGTCAACGGTGCTCGCCTGGATGTTCCTTGCCCCGCTCGGCCGCCTGCAAGAGAGCGAACTGCCCAAAGCACTTCAACTGAGTTGGAAATGGTTCAGGGAGTGGAAGCTAGAAAGCCTGTTAGAAGAAGCCCTACGCGGCATGATGCTGACTGAAGCCGAGATTCAACGCGCCTTGCTTGCCGTTCAATTGCTGCTGAAATACCCTCTCACTTTGCAGAAGGGGAGCCCTTTCTCCGCCGAAAACGACCCAGCCCTTTGGCTTAGCGATGGCTCTTTCCGCCAGTTTATCGGCGTCAACCATTACCAAGGCACCGATTGGTTCGTCAAAGAAGCCTTCGAGGAATGGCTTGACTGGCTAAAGATTACTGCATGGATAACCTGGCAATGGCTTCAAGCGGAAGATAGCCGCCAAAGGTTAGCCTCTCTTGAGTCCTTCCTCAGCGAGCTAAACCAAAAAGCCCAGCTTAGCCGGTATCAATTGCGAGAATTCATGCAGTTGGTCACCCAACCCTAAACTTTACAATTCGCCAAGATAAGCATCATCTAAGAAAACCGCTGGCAGTGGGGAGCTCTCTTTAACCAACCCTAATGCACAGTAGATTGGTCTAATAGCTTGCGGTGAGGAATGCGGTGTCTCGATATTGTTCAAAAACTTGGTCACCGCGCAAACCGCTCGTTGGACTAACCACCTTCTTTAGCCGTTGCTTGGCAAAGGCAGAAAGATCGACTCCGCCGGCTAACTCGGTCAGGCGAACAGCATGAGCAGCGTAAGCAATTGCATTGCGTGGTTCAATGCGATCGAAATCTTCAAAAAACCAGCCACAAGAAGCAAACATGCGGTGGCGCTCGAATTGCGCTTCAAGCAGTTGCAGCAGGGTTTGATGCTCAGATACGCTGAGTGATTTACCCGCCATCTGACGAAGGTAAGCTTCAAGAGAAACCTGTCCCAAAAGGACTTTCAGATAATTGTGGCGCATCTCCCACACATCCTCGACCAGCTTTGAGGCGGTATCTTCATAGACCTGATCGATTTCAGCCGCAATTTGATTCAAAGCAGACCTTAGGGCGTTTTTCCAGCTTGAATCGCCAGGCGTACAAGCACACCCGGTTGACCAGCGGGCAACCCCATGATGACAACTCCAGGAGGTGCGTTGTCGGATGTGAACCGTTCTACGGACCGCATAGTCTTGCAACCATTTTTCCGGATAGGTCACCCCGATCTGGTTCATACGACAGGATTCAGTGAGTAACCTTTCGAGAAAATACTGACGCAAGGGTTGATGATGACCGTACAACTCGCCATCGGAGGCTAAAAGGATGAGCTTCGCTTCTGCGCGCTTGGCACCTTCTTGTTGATAGACGGGAAGCAAATTCTCCGTTACGAATTGATCGGCATTGATCGTCATCGGCGGATGAAAGCTAATGCCTCCACTCAGGGGAGCGTGATAGAAAAAGACGATCATTGATTTTCCCTGAGGTAACTCCACCCGGTAGGGTTGGGTGACATCCAGGTGCTTGGCCCGGGCTTGCCAAGGAGCTAAAATGGTGAAGCGGATACCGTGATCCGCCAGGACGATCAACGTCTCATCATCCACGGCGGTTTCTGGCAACCACATCCCGGTGGGTTTGCGTCCAAAGCGGGCTTCAAAATCCAGGATTCCCCAGCGCACTTGGGTTATCTTATCTAGATAGCTTGCCAAAGGCAGGATCGGATGGTGATAGGGCATCGCCATGGCATTACCGGACCCAAAGCGAGTTACCAAGCGCCGATCGGCGTTGACGATTTCTGCCAACGTATCGGGATGCTCCGCTGCTAGCCACTCAAACAACGTCGGCCCAACATCGTAACTGATGCGTTCGTAATTGTTTAATTCGGCATTGGGACGATAACACTCGTGGTAAATTCGTTCGTTCCAATTTGGGTAAGGTGCAGCGCCCGGCTCGATCGGAATCTGACCAGTGCGCGGGTCCTCACGTGGGGGTTGGTAAAAATGAGCGTGAACGCAAAGATATCGCTGGGTCATTCTCTCGACTTCTGTTAGACAAAATCGCGCCTGATTATACCGTTTTTAGGCAATGAATTCGCTTGCAAAATCGCAAAAAATGGGGGCTTTTGGAAAGGGAGGTAGGGTAAAATACAAGAAATATCATCAGTAGACTATGCCTTCATGAAAGTATTTTATTTAGCAGCCGAAGCAGAACCCTACATCAAGGTCGGCGGCTTAGGGGATGTCGCCGGGTCCTTGCCCCGCGCGTTACAAGAAGTTGCCACCGAACAAGATTTTGAGATCCGAGTTGCCATCCCTTTTCATGGAGCCATTCAACAGCAGCCTCCGCCGCTAAAATTCCTGACCACCTTACAAATACCTCATTATCCCCAACCTTGGCAAGCTCAAGTCTATGAAGTTGAGCACCATCCGGTTAGAACCTATTTGATTAGTGGACATCTCTTCACTCCAGATGTGCCGGTCTATTCTTCCGATACCCGTTTTGATGGGCTAAAGTTCACCTTCTTTTCTTTAGCTTGTCTCGAATTTGTCCAAGCCATCAATTGGACGCCCGATGTTGTGCACGCCAACGACTGGCACACAGCCCCAGCCCTGTATGCAATGCTGAGGCAACAGGAAGATTTTTTTCGTCACACCGCTAAAGTGATCACCATTCACAACTTGCCCTACCTTGGACATGGCGCTGCAGAAGCCTTGACAGAATTTGGCTTACCCCCTGCGCTCGACTCACCTTTGCCCGGCTGGGCACAACACCTGCCCCTGCCCTTGGGAATTTACGCCGCCGATCGCATCATCGCCGTATCACCAACCTATGCCCAGGAAATTCAAACCACCGACTTTGGCGCCGGGCTAGAGGAATACCTATCCTCACGGAAAACAGAGATTACGGGCATTCTCAATGGGCTTGATTTGAACATCTGGAATCCGTCAACCGATCCCTATCTTCACCAAAAGTATCACCGAAACCGACTTGATAAAAAGGCTGCGAATAAGCAAAACCTTTTAGAAGAGTTGGGTTGGGAAGCTACGGCAGAGTCGCCATTGATCGGTATGGTAACCCGCCTAGATTACCAAAAAGGGATCGACATCGCCATTTCCTCCTTTCGGAAATTGAAAGATTTGGCTTGGCAAGCGGTGATTCTCGGCACAGGTAATCCAGCCATTGAACAAGCCGTTTACCAACTGCAACTGGAGATCCCCGACCGCCTGCGCGCCATCCTTCGCTACGATCCCAGCCTCAGCCATCGTCTGTATGCAGCCGCCGATCTACTGCTCATCCCCTCCAGGTATGAACCGTGTGGATTAGCGCAAATGATCGCCATGCGATATGGAACGGTGCCGATTGGCCGGGCAACGGGTGGGTTGCGTGATACGATCCTAGATACTGGCAATCCTTATACCTCAACCGGATTCTTATTCCAAAATCCTCAGAGCGAAGAATTAGAAGCAACCTTACGAAAGGCAATCCAACTTTATGCCAACCGACGCGCGTGGAGAGCCTTGCAACGCAACGGAATGTCGCAAGATTTTTCCTGGTCGCGTTCCGCCAAAGAATATCTGAATGTCTATCAACAAGTAATCCAAGTTAAACGGTCTGATTCGGTTTCTGAAGGGGTTCACGTATGAAAACTCGGGCAGTCATTTTAGCTGGTGGAGAAGGATGTCGACTGAGTGTTCTAACCGCCAAACGTACCAAACCGGCCGTGCCCTTTGCCGGCAAATACCGTATCATTGATTTCACCCTCTCGAATTGTGTCAATTCGGGTATTTTCGATGTCATGATCTTGCTACAATACCGCCCCCATTCCCTGATTGAGCACATAGGCGGCGGCGGACCATGGGACCTCGATCGAGAATTCACCGGTGGTGTGCGACTTTTCACCCCCTTTCGCGGCAGACGGAGCGCCGATTGGTATCTGGGCACTGCCGACGCCGTCCAGCAAAACTTTAGCTTCATCAAGCACAACAAACCGGATACCATCTTGATCCTTTCCGGGGATCATGTCTACTGTATGGATTACGACGCTTTGATCGCTTTTCACCACGATCACGATGCGGACTTGACCATGGCAACCATCCGCGTGCCGATGGAAGAAGCCTCCCGCTTTGGCATTGTTGAAGTCGACTCAAATTATCGCGTCACCTCTTTCATCGAGAAGCCAGCCCAACCACCCTCCAACCTCGCCAATATGGGGGTGTACGTTTTCCGCATGGACGTTTTGGATCGCGTCCTTTGGGAAGACCATAAAGATCCCAATTCGTCCCACGATTTCGGAAAGGATATCCTGCCCAAGCTAGTTCGCAATGGGGCACGGGTGCTTGGTTTTCCCTACAGCGGCTATTGGGTCGATGTGGGCACCACCTACACCTATTGGAAAGCTCACATGGACTTGCTCAACGAGAAGCCCTCAATTGACCTCAACGACCGCTCTTGGGTGATTCATACCCGCACGGAAGAGCGACCGCCAGCCCGCATTGCCAGGGGGGCTTTGATTCAAGACAGCTTGATCTCGGACGGTTGTTTTGTTGCGCAGGGTGCAATTGTTGAACGCAGTGTTCTATCACCTGGCGTTCGCATCCACGAACGAGCCGTGATTCGTGAGTCGATTCTCCTGACTGACACGGAAATCGAGAGCGATGTCACCATCGAGCGTTCCATCATTGATAAGCATGTCCGAGTAGGTAAAAATGCCCGCATTGGCTCAATGCAGCCCGACCCCATTAAGTTTGCGATGATCGGCAAAAACTCGCATGTCCCGGAGAATTTCCTCATCGAAGCTGGTGCCTTAATCTACCCAGACGTTTCATCCTCTGATTATCCTTCCAACCACATTCCCGGCGATGCTATCATTGAGAATAAACGCGAACCTTTCGATATTTAGGCGTAGTAGCGGAATCCTCCTTCATCCTTCCAGCTTGCCGGGTCCTTATGGCATCGGCGAGCTTGGCGCACAAGCTTTCCGCTGGGTTGACTTTCTCAAACAAAGCGGTTGTGGATTATGGCAGGTTTTACCGCTTGGGCCAACCGGTTACGGCGATTCCCCCTATCAATGTTTTTCTTCATTTGCCGGTAACCCCAACCTGATCAGTTTGGAATTGCTTTACCAAGATAACTTGTTGGATCAGGCTGACCTAAGCGAATTGCCTGAGTTCTCCCCTCAACGAGTTGACTTTGGCAAGCTGATTCTTTGGAAAAACAACCTGCTCTGGCGCGCCTATCAAAACTTTCGCCAGCGGCGTCCTCCTGATCTACAAGAGAAATTCGAACAATTTTGCCAGCTTCAAGCCGATTGGTTGGAAGATTTTGCCTTGTTTATGGCGTTGAAACAAGCCCATCAGGGACGCCCTTGGATGGACTGGGAAGAGCCTTTTCGGAGGCGTTCGGTGGCCGCCCTAAGGGCTTTTCTGAGCCAAAACCAAGCCCTCGTTGACTCCTTCCGGTTTCAACAGTTCCTTTTCTATCGCCAATGGTCTGCAGTGCGGACTGCTGCCAATCAAGCTAACATTCGAATCATCGGTGATGTTCCCATCTTTGTTGCTCAAGATAGCTGTGATGTCTGGTGTAATCCACCGTTATTCAAACTCAAAGCAAATGGATATCCACGCCGAATTGCCGGAGTACCGCCAGATTATTTTTCGCCCACCGGTCAGCGTTGGGGAAATCCGATCTACAATTGGAAAGTTCATCGTCAAACCAAGTTTGAGTGGTGGAAAAAGCGCCTCAAGCACACCTTGGCACAGGTCGATCTCATTCGCATCGATCATTTTCGGGGCTTTTGCGCCTGTTGGGAAATCCCGGCCCATTTGCCTACTGCCGAAAAGGGACGCTGGGTCAAAGCGCCGGGCAAAAACCTTTTTGCTCAGCTTGCAAGCGAGCTAGGTAGAGACCTCCCTTTCATCGCTGAAGATTTAGGGGTAATCACAGAGGATGTCATCGAACTGCGCGAGAAGTTTCGATTGCCGGGCATGAAAATTCTGCAATTTGCCTTTGACGATCACAATCCGCGCAATCCTTTCCTGCCGCACAATTTTTCGCCCCATTGCATTGTCTATACTGGTACCCACGATAATGATACAAGCGTGGGTTGGTACACCGACGTTGATGCATCGGTTCGAGACACAGCGAGGCTTTACCTTCCCTCGCTCGACCAAGACCCGGCTTGGCAACTCATTGAATATGCCTGGGCCTCCGTTGCTGTTTTTGCCCTTGCTCCTTTGCAAGACTTCCTGCGCTTGGGCAGCGAAGCACGCATGAATTACCCGGGACGGCTGGGTCAGTATTGGAGCTGGCGCACAACGGACGATGCCTTGACCATGCAGCTCGCAGAACAGATTGCGAGGCTGAATGAAAAATACAATCGTCACCCTTTACCCACGAGCCAGCCTTAGGCTCATCTTCGCAATTCGCGCAGATTCTGCCAAAGCAAGTATAAACCCGCAAACAAGACTCCTCCCAGCACAATCTGCCAAAAGAAATTAAACAACAGCACAAAGGCAGAGACAATGGCTAAACCAATGGCAAGGCTATTAATCAACCGATCTAACTGCCCGCGAAAGCCGGCCTCGATAAACACTAATCCCCCAATCAGAGCTGCCAGGCCGATCAGGAAGTAACGCCGTTCAAACCACCACAGCAGGACCACTCCAACCAACAAGATTCCGACGCTGAGTGTAGCTACCCCTTCCGCAAGCACATTCAAATTCGTGGTATCTGGCAAGGGCTCATGCCGACGACCAAGATGCGCCCGAATGGGTAGTGTCTCTCCGGCCGAAATTTTTTGATGATAGCTCTGCAACAACTGCGCTGCGCGCTTCGTTTCTGCCAGCTCTCGTTTGAGTTCCCACAAACCTTTAGATGCAAGGTTAATTTTTTTATCTAGCTCTAAACAAGCCCTCTGTTGATCGGGGTGGGTAGCTAAGGCTTGATAGGTCACCTGTAATCGTTGCAGATCGTTGGTTTGAGACAAGATTTTGTCTTCTAACGTATGAATGTGGGAGGCAAGGGCACATAGTTGTTCTTCGATGCGCTGGCTTAATTGATGGGGCGGAACGACTTTATCTAACCCTGCCCATCCTAACGGATCAATCCATCGTCTGCGGAAGTTTCCGTCGCGGTCAAAAACAGGCCCGGCTGGCGCATTTTCGCCAGCAATCGGGTCTTCAGCATATAAACCCCACAGACCGCGATAGCCGTACGCCCAGGGGGTAGTCTCATCAAAGGGTATCGCCTCCCATTGTTTCGCTTCCCCTGCACCAATCCGCAGACCATCGCCGCGCGCATAATCGACGAAAGGAACTCGAAACACAAAGAAAGGTTTTTGCCGATCTTGTGTTGCCGCCTGCCGTAACAAGTCATACCAAATAGACTGCAGGCGATTGACAATCACAGCCAGTGGGCGCAAAAAGGGTAACTCAACCTCACTCATGTATTCCCCCGCTTGAAAATAACAGGCATGGCTGCCTGCCCCGACATAAACAAGCGGGTGATCACCAACTTTCTGCACTTCTGGGTCTGTCCAATGCCTTCTCAGGTCATCGCCTTCAAAATCATGCGAAGCATAGGCCACCCAGATAGGCTCTAAACGTTCGGCTGCTTCCTGCTCTTGCTCCGTTGTATTTGATATAGAAGATGAATGCCTTTCAATGCAATAAATTGAAACCATCTCCCAATCCCCCTCGTGGTCGTTAACTCCAAAGAACCCCGACCGCCAATTATTGAAAGGGTAAAAGTACCAATATTGCAGGATAACCCATCCATTCTGGCGCACGACTCGCCCATAATAACAATATCGTTCTTCTTTTGCCTGCCGTTGGCGATAGAGAAATGCCGCAGTTGCAGCCGTATCGCCCGGTACACGCCCGCGCCAAAATAAGGAAAGGTTGAAAATGGCATCAAGCAAGCGCGAGCTATAACCAACCCGCGCTAACCTTGCTCGTCCAGGATGAAAGATCTCATCAACGGTGTGATGAGTAAGACGGTCAACGACATCAGCAATGGATTGTTTAGCTAGCTCCAAAACATCGAGTGGCTCGACAAATTTCAGGTAAAGAACGCTGCCTTTTTCGAGGTTCCAATCTTTGGTCAATAATTCAAGGGTTACCTCCCCTTGCGGCACCAACTCAACCGCTGCTTTGCCCGGTGGTTTGACCCATAAACTACACTGCGAGAGATACCAATCAACGTCAATAGGGAAAAAGCGTTCTCCTTTGGTAAAGCATAGAATGGGTTCAAAGCGCTTGAGGATGCGCAATTGGCTCTCTGCCTCGTTCATCCCTTCTCTTTCTTCCTCCTCAATGCGGCTTGCACCTCATCCAAATTCAAGTAGAAAACCAAGAAAATCCCCATCACCATCCCGAGGTAATTTGGTCGGTGGCGCAAATAATTGACTAACCCGATAAACAGACCCATGCCTTGCAAGGTCATAGAGAACAACCAAGCCCAACTAGCCAAGCGCAACAAGGCAATGCTCACCAAAATCATTGCCAACCCCAAAACCACTAAAACGAATACGTTGGAAAGACTCTCAAAAAGAGGCAAGGGAATATATTGCCATTCACCAAAACGTGTCCATAGATCCCAGCCCGCCGCTCTCCCTTGGTAAAGACCTGCTCCTAATAAGCCAACTCCTTGCAAGGCTTGGATGACGGCAAGAATGATGACACTCCGGGGTCGAGCAGGCTGTTTCTTCTCTCCCGTCATCTTAAGCGGATTTCTCGCAAACGTCTTCTGCACCAGACTCTGTAGGCCTCGAAGCTCGCCATTGCGGAGCAGCTCTTCTTAACGCTTTTTGAGAAACCCGATTGGTGCGGCCACAATGAGGACAAATTGCGTTATAGTGATGGAGCTGATGTTCCTCAAGGTTTTCTAACGCCGCAACGACCGCTTCTCTGGCAAGCGCAAAGGGTTTTTGACAGTGTTGACAGCGAATTTGCATCGCAGCCTCCTTTCGGATTAAGTATACAACACTTCCGATTCACAAGGCATTCCGAGTATTAATCGGATAGGTTTTGAAGTCCACAGTTCATTCGGCTCGGATGGGCAGAGTGGGTTAGAATTAACCTTCAAAAAAAGGAGCGCTTAATGACCGGCACATTCATTAATATTCTCACCGTGCTTTTGGGAGGAAGCATCGGTATTTTCTTTGGGGCGAGGTTGCCCGAACGCATTCGCCAAACGGTGCTAGCCGGTTTGGGGTTATTTACAGCCGTGATTGGGATTCAGATGTTTTTGAAGACCGAGAATGCCATGATTGTCCTAGGCGGATTACTGATCGGCGGCTTGTTAGGTGAATGGTGGAAAATCGAAGACGGCTTGCACTCTCTCGGTGCCTGGCTTGAAAAGCGTTTCGCTAACCAAACCCCCGAAGGAGAAGGTGGGAATCGCTTTATTCGTGGTTTTATGGCGGCTTCGCTGTTGTTTTGTATTGGTCCCATGGCGATTCTGGGTTCCATCCAAGACGGCTTGAGCGGTGATTATCAACTCTTAGCAATCAAGTCGATCTTGGACGGTTTTGCTGCTTTAGCCTTTGCCTCAACGCTCGGCCTTGGCGTCTTATTTTCCACCCTTGTCATCTTGGTCTATCAGGGAGGCATTAGCTTGTTGGCTGCCCAGCTTCACGCCATCATTACCGAAGCGATGATGAATGAAATGACGGCTGTTGGGGGAATTTTGATCTTGGGTTTAGCCCTTAGTTCTTTACTGGAACTCAAGCAAATTCGGGTTGGCAATTTCCTACCGGCCTTAGCCATTACCCCACTGATTGTTGCGATTCTGACCGCCCTCGGAGTTACCATCAACTAAACATAGCGCGACAATCCTGTCGTCTCCACTCCGACAGGATTGTCGCTAACAGTCTTAAATCAAGATGTTATTGCCCACCAGCAGCGGCTAAGGCAGCTTCAATCTCTTGTTGGAATACACTATACGGTTGAGCGCCCTCGATTAATTTTCCATTGATCAGAAAAGAAGGCGTGCCACCCACGTTATTTTGTCTACCCAATGCAATGCCCTCATTCAACTTGTCTTGATACCGCTTTTCCTTAACACATTGATTGAATTGATCCATGTTCAACCCAAGAGTCTGGGCAAAGGCTTCAAGACGCTTAGGGGTATAATCTCCTACGTTTTCTCCAGTATGGTTAGCAAACAGGATATCATGATATTCCCAGAATTTACCCTGCTCACCAGCGCAAAAGGATGCCATCGCAGCATCGGTTGATTCCTGTCCAATAGGGTAGCCTCCAGGACCGTACGGGATGTATTCAAAATAAACCTTGCCGGTGGCAACATAATTGTCCACAATCAACGGCTCGGTTTGATCTGAGAAGCGCTTACAATAGGGACACTGATAATCCGAAAACTCAAGGATTCTCACCGGTGCATTGGGATCGCCCATGGCGTTAAAGTTGGCATTTGGGCGTGGCTTTGGGGTGATTTTCACAATCTCCCCAGCCGGGGCAAGCGATTGTTGAAGCGTAGGGTAAATCAATAATGCAACAATAATCAACACCGCCCCAATGACAATGAGAAGGGTGGTGATTCGTTGTCGTTGCTGCCGACGCAAGCGTTCTTCGCGCAGTTGCTGTCGTTTTGATTTCTCTTCAACTTTTCTAGCCATTGCTTCTCCTCTCAAATTGTGAATACGACGGTGTATTTTCCCATAAGCATAAGCTTTTGTCTAGGCTTAAGGAAA
>QEXX01000045.1 GCA_003130835.1 Anaerolineae bacterium
CGCCTCATCCCCCTCTTCATCCTCCAGTAACACTTCACGATCGCGGCTTCCAGCCAGCAGCGGACCCACCACGCCCATTTCCTCTAACTCGTCCATCAAGCGCGCCGCCCGCGGATAGCCAATCCGCAAGCGGCGTTGTAGTAACGAAGCACTAGCGCGGCGCGTTTTGCGGACGAGTTGAATCGCTTGTTCAATTAAGGCATCATGATCTTCTAGAAGCGAGCTTTCCTTGAGAAACTCCTCCCATGGTGGCGGTTCTTCCTGAGACGGGGCGTTAGATTGCCAAAAAGTAATCATGCGCTCAATTTCCACATCGCTGACCATGACCCCCTGACAACGCAAAGGCGCCATCGCCTCAGGAGGTAAGTAAAGCATATCTCCATGGCCTAGAAGCGTCTCTGCGCCTACCGTGTCCAAAATCACGCGCGAATCCACCGAAGAAGCAACCGCGAAGGCAATACGAGCCGGAAAATTGGCTTTGATTAATCCGGTAACCACATCCGTGCTAGGCCGTTGGGTAGCAATGATCAGATGAATGCCGGTCGCCCGTGCCATCTGTGCCAGGCGGATTAAGGCGTGTTCGGTCTGTTCGGCAGCACTCATCATCAAATCGGCTAGCTCATCAATGACAACCACCAAGTAAGGCAGAGGAGAGAGGTCTTTGTGCCGGCGGGCTTTCTTGTTATAGGTATCCAAATTCCGCGAGTGTGTGGCTTCCAGCAACCGATACCGACGCTCCATCTCGCTCACCGCCCATTGCAAAACCCCCAAGATGCGCTCAATTTTCGTTTCAACCTTTCCCATCAGATGCGGCAGCCCATTAAAGCGCACCAACTCGACCATCTTCGGATCGATCATGATCAAACGCAAATCTTGTGGGGTGTTGTTCATTGCCAAACAAGTGGTAATGGCTGCAATGCACACCGATTTGCCCGAACCGGTCGTGCCGGCAATCAACAAGTGCGGCATTCTCGCCAAATCACCCACCACCGGGTTGCCCGACACATCCCGCCCTAGCGCAATGGCTAAAGGTGAGCCCATTCTAGCAAAGGCTTCGCTCTCCAAGATCGGCCGTAAGCGCACCACCGAAGCACGTGGATTGGGCACTTCGATCCCGATGTAAGGTCGGCCGGGCACCGGCGCTTCGATGCGCAAGCGTTCCGCAGCCAACGCCAAAGCCAAATCTCGGCTCAAGGCTGAAATCTGCGCCACCCGTACCTTCTGCTTGGCAACCTCCCCTTCTGCACCGTTTTTTTCTAGGAAGCCAGGCTCAACCGCAAATTGAGTCACGGTTGGGCCGACCCGAACACCGATCACCTTGGCGGGAATCCCAAATTCGCTCAAAGTCTTCTCGATCAAGCCGGCCGTCATATTCACATTGCGCTCGTCGGGCCGGAGCATGGTTTCGTTTACCAACAAATCGAGGGGAGGCAAGCGTTCATCGCGCGGCACGGGTGTACTCGTTTTCTCACCCTCGTCTTCTTCGGATAAGCGAAATTTCTTGCGCCATTCTCTTGGCAAGCGCTCCCCGCGATTTGAGGAGG
Organism: Anaerolineae bacterium; assembly: GCA_003130835.1. GTDB lineage: Bacteria > Chloroflexota > Anaerolineae > Anaerolineales > UBA4823 > NAK19. The sequence continues at coordinate 1,545 of QEXX01000045.1, forward strand.
CGGGTGGTGCAACCTTCGTGTTCGAGATAGGGGAGAGGCTCACCGCCGGCTCAAACGGGGGGGGAGCAAGTTTTTCTTCTTGTTTCAACTGGCGCATCATCCGCCCAAACCACCCTGAGGCAACCAGTAAACACAAAGCAAGCACAATTGCCACCAACAAGGCATGGAAAATCCGTCCGACCAACCCAAGTGGCAAAAACCATCCAGCGCTTAATCTGGCTAACCCCCACCCGACCCGACCACCGTCCAGGCCAGCTTCTGCTCGACTGAAATCCATCCCTCCGATGATGCTGAGGAAAGCCAGGGATGCAAAGGCTACCATCTCCCAAGCGATCAATTTACCCAGCCAGGGCGTCATGTTCAATCGTTCGTGGTAGAACAGCCCAATGCCCAGCCAGACCAACCCAACCACAATCCAGAGACTCCCCCAGCCAAACCACAAGCGCAAAAAGCGAATCCAAAGCGCCAGGAGGCCTCCGGTCAAATCCGGAAGCAGGATGCCCAAGAGAATCATGGCGGCAAAGGTTAACGAGAGGACACCCCCAATATCTCGGCTAAAGCGACGAAAGCGAGCCAAAATTAAGCGGAAAGAACTCAGCTTCTCCTCGGAGGCAGAGATACCTTTTTCCACGCTGGATTTGGCTTTAGAGTCTGTTTTTGCCATAAGATCAAACGATTGCGGTTCGTCACAAATGGATGCTTAGGATGATTTTACCCCAGATTTCGAGACCCGTTTTTTCCCCGATGGACTGGAATTACCTTCGGGTTGGTTAGCCAAAAGGCTGAGCAAAAACCGAAGCCATCCTGCGGCTCAAAGATCATTGCCTCGCTTTGCAGGCTCATCACTGCCTTCATCCGATAGGATGAATCGATTACCGCATCACGCTTTATCTCGAGTTGTGCTGTCCCCTTGGCAGGAATACAACCCCCTGCACCCAATCTGACAGACGAGGACGCCTGCGTCTCCAGATGCCCTGCAAAGATACCTGCGCACCAACACCTTGATTACAAGTCATCTTTTTGGTAAAGGGAAGCCAGCACCAAGCCAACCAAAATCAGTCCGCCGCCGATCATCTGCAGGCTGCTAGGCGTTTCATTGAGGAAAAAATAGGCTAATAGCGTAGAACCCAAAGGCTCTCCGAGGAGAGCAATGGAAACCAGCGCAGTCGGAACATAGCGCAGCGCCCAATTGAAGGTCGAATGTCCGAGTAACTGAGGCACAATGGCAAGGGCAAGAAACCAGCCGAAGGCCGGCCGTGGGTAGGCTGCAAACGATAATCCGCTCACAGTCACCCAAACCAACAAAACGGCAGCGGCAATTCCATAGACGACAAAGATATAGGTCAGTAAGGAGAGTCGCGGGCGTAAAAAGCGTCCCACCAAGAGATAAAAAGCAGCCAGCAGCCCCCCCAGCAATGCCAGAAAATCGCCCCAAAGGGCTTGGGCACCAAAGAATTCATACCAGGGCGGACACTCCAGCCTCCCTGCAGTCCAATGACAGCTTTCGCTTAACCCCACCAGAATTGTGCCGGCTAAGGCAAACAACATCCCCACTGCGGTTCCCTTTTGGATGCCTTCACGAAGGAAAAGCGGAGCCAGCAAAGCTACCCACAAGGGGGCAGTCGAGACCAACACCACCGAACTGGCAACGGTTGTGTACACAAGCGACGAAATCCAAGTCGCAAAGTGAAAAGCCAAAAATACACCGGAAAAAACCGCTAAAGCCAATTGGCGAGGCCGTAAGGCGAGCAACTCCTGCCTAGAGCGGATGAGCACCAGCGGGATGAGAGTTAAGGAAGCGATCCCCAACCGATATGCTGAAACCACTAAGGGGGAAGCATAGTGCAAGGCTTGGCGCGCCAAAATTGAACCGCTGGAAACGGCTAGGATACCCCAAGCAAAAGCCAGTAAGGGTGAAACAGGAGGACGATCGACGGCTTTGTTCAAGACTTTGAGAAGCGAGCGATGACTTTACCGAGAACCTCTTGCGCTTGAACCACCCCAAAAGTATGACTATCGACACTGGCGGGATGAGTTCCGCACACCCAAAAACCGTTGCCTTTATCGACCAGGTCTAACACTTGCTTAATTAAAATCCCATAGGGTGCTTTGCGAAAGACGATCAGATCTCCTACCCGAATGGGAAAGAAGATGGGGAGTTTCAACACGAGAACGAAATCCCCATCTTCGACTTGCGGGCTGACACTTTGACCGCGCACTCGCAGCAAGCGAATCATTCCAAAACCGGATAGACCAATTCCAGATTGGGAGCGTAAGGGGATTTAGCGCGTTTGGTGGGGATGCCTTTGGTCTCCCAAAAGATTTGGGCAAACTCGTTGATCGCTTCCACAAATTGCTCGGCAACTTGCCGATCGGTCGTCTGGCGCACCTTTGAACCGAGGGACATGATTTTGTGCACGATCTCGTGCAGATGGGGATACTTTTCAAGATGTTGGGGCTTGATGTAATCCCCCCAAATGATGCGGATTTCCTGTTTCGCTTTTTCAGCGTGTTCTTCCTTGATCGCAATATAGCGCGACATGCTGTTATGGTAGTCTAATTTTGAGACCGCTTCGCGTCCTTCAAGGTCTTTCATCAGGTCAATCATGCGCACGACCGTCAAGGCAGCAATTTGAGCAATGATCGGATCATAAATGCCGCACGGGATGTCGCAATGGGCTTTGGCTCTGGGTACGGGAAACCGGCGGTCAACCCAATCCAAAATCTGATATAACATTTGGACCTCCTTCCTTCTCTAGAACAAAAATAAAACTTGAGCGTGTCTGCATCATACTCAGTGCAATCCGAACTGTCAAGGTAACCGATCGGAAACATCTTTCTTCCCCAAAGCTTCGTAAGGCTTGCGGATGCGCGTTTCCAACCAACAAAAGCGATGCAGGGACAAGCCGCAATGGCATCGTGGGCATGAGCGCTGTTTGGCGAACGATCTTGCTGCCAACCAATCATACACCCACCATTGACGACTGACGCTTCGGTAGCCGCGCTAGCCCCCCATCCCTTCCAGGCAAGCGGCACCATTATGCTTGGTTCAACCTCGCTGAACATCCTGAGCGCTTCGCTAGCGGGCATGCTGACCATCACCAGAAGCACTGCTGGCGGCATTTACGCCTTGGTCGGGAGGGCGAAATTTTGGTGTGCCAGCCAAGCAATGATTGCGTGCCTTGTCAGCACCCCCTACACCTAGGTTTTCTATCAGGAGGGGATGCAGATAGCCAATCGTTAACATTTTTCTTACCAAAATCGCCTTGCATTCGAGATAAATTATAGTATAATTATCTTATAAATCCGATTAATAAACACCCTGAGTGGGTGGGAAATTATTCTGCGAGGAAAGGAATAAACGTATGGGAAACCAATTCGTTCTACCCGAGTTAGGCTACGCTTTCAACGCTCTTGAGCCTGTCATCGACGCTCGCACGATGGAAATTCATCATGACAAGCATCACGGCGCCTATGTCACCAATTTGAACAAAGCCCTCGAAAGCGCACCCGAATTCTTTGAAAAACCTATTGAGGACATTCTCCGCAACATTCAAAGCGTACCGGAGAGCATTCGCACTGCCGTGCGCAATCATGGGGGTGGGCATGCTAATCACACCTTATTCTGGAAGGTCATCGCTCCCGGCGGCGCAAAATCGCCCTCTGGGGCTTTAGCTAAGGAAATCGACAGCGCGTTTGGTTCCTTTGACGCCTTTGTGGAAAAGTTCAGCTCCGTATCGGTTGCGCATTTCGGCTCGGGTTGGGGTTGGTTGGTGCTCGACGGAGAAGGGAAACTGCAAGTCTATTCCCTGCCCAATCAAGACAGCCCCTACATGCAAGGCCATATCCCCATCTTGGGATTAGACGTTTGGGAACACGCCTATTACCTCAATTATCAAAATCGCCGTCCCGACTACGTGAAAGCTTTCTGGCAAATTGTCAACTGGACACAAGTCGAGGAAAACTTCAAGAACGCCAAATGATCGGCGCTTAACCGATTTTGCAACCTTCAAGTGGGTTCTGTCCTCCCTCCTGTGAAATCCCTCTTCTTGGTAGAAGAGGGATTTGTTTTCCACAATTTGCTTAAATTTTATCTTAACAATCACTATGAGTTTTGTCTTAAATGAATTATGATAAATTTTCCCCGATCACCCCTGTAATTTGGAGTAAATTAGAGTAAAATATAGCTAGCCTAACTTATCCTCATCGGTTCTATTCTCACTTTACAGGAGGAATTCTCATGACCCACATCATTACCAGTTTATGTCTACGAGATGCAGGCTGCGTAGAAGTTTGCCCGGTTGAGTGCATTGTGCCAGGCAAACCTATCGAAGAATGGCCGTGGTACTACATCGACCCCGACACCTGCATTGACTGCGGTGCTTGTGTGCCGGAGTGCCCTTATGAGGCAATTTTCCCCGAAGATGAAGTTCCATCCGCATATGTCGCCAAAGGTGGAGAATATCAAAACAAGGTCGGCTTCAGCGGCCACTATGAAGGCACCAATCATCATGGTGAGAAAGTTGTCCTCGACACCGTCCGCCAGCTTGAAAAAGGCGAAACGGTTGATCTGACCCCTGACATCAAAGAAAATTATCGCTACTTCCAAGAGGGCCCAGGCTACAAAGCCCTTGAGATGTAATCTGCGCACCAAGAGCCAGACGTGTCAATTCGTCTGGCTCTTTTTCAAATCCGTTGCAACCCAAAACGCTAAAATCTTCTTTCGGTTACCCCAATTCTTCAGCTAGGGGAGGTGGTTATGCAGATCACGCGTGCGGAGGTTGTGCCGGTCGAATTGACCTTGAAACACGCCGTTCAATTAGCAAAGCATCCTCCCATTCAATCGGTCACCGCTATTTTTATCCGTCTGGAGACCCGCCAAGGACAAAACGCTTGGGGATGCACCATCGCTCATCCGCAACTCAACGGCTATCAACCTAACCAAGTGCTCAAGGTATGCCAAGAATGTGCGGCACGGGCTGTCGATCTGCACCCACTCAACCTCGAAAATGCCCTTGCCGAACTGGCTCCCTTGTGTGTGGATTGTCCCCCAGCGCTGTGCGCCTTCGATCTAGCCTTCCACGATCTCCTTGGCTTAGCCGCCGATTTACCCCTCTATCGGCTGCTAGGAGGCTATCGAAATCGCATTCAAACCTCGATCACCATTCCGATTGCTGCGGTGGAAGAGAGTGTCGAACTTGCTCGTGAGTACGCTGCCCAGGAATTCCAGATTTTCAAAGTTAAAGGCGGTTTAGACCCCGCTCTCGATGTTCAACGCGTGCAAGCCATTCATCGCGCCTGTCCAGGCTTCACCTTACGTTTGGACGCCGATGGCGGATATGCTGCCGAGGAAGCCATCGAGGTTGCCCGTGCGCTAGATGGCTTGATCGAGTTTCTTGAGCAACCAACCTGTGCCGAAGATTTACAAACCCTGCACGAGATTACCCAACTGAGTCCGGTTCCCATCCTCGCCGACCAAAGCGCGTGCGCAGCAGAGTCGGCTCTCCAAGTCGCTGCACAACGGGCAGCACACGGCTTGTCGGTCAAGCTGGCGGCTTGCGGAGGTATCCGTGCTGCCTATCAAGTGGATGCTATTGCCCGCGCCGGACATCTCTCGACGATGGTGAGCTGCCTGATTGAACCCGCCTTGCTGATCGCCGCCGGCTTAAGCTTGGCACTTGCTAGCCCGAATGTGCGCTACGGCGATTTGGATGGGCATTTGGTGCTGACCAATGATCCGACACAAGCTGGTTTTATGCTCAAAGAGGGTTGGCTGATCGCTTCTGAAGTACCTGGTTTGGGGTACACGGTAAATTTATAAGCTGGTGCATAAGGATCATCGCTTCTCTCCGCTTAGACAAGAGAGCGGAGATAGAATTCCCACCTACGGCAATATGTTGGAGTCGTAGGCATCCTCGCCTGCAACGAATGGCGGACGAGGATGTCTGCTTTCCATAGGTATCGGATGAGGATGTCCACCCTTTGACAAACCATTAGAGTCGCAGGCGTCCTGCCCTACGGTGTCGGCAGACGAAGACGCCCGCCTTCCGTAGCTCTTCGGACGAAGCGGTGAGGCAGGATAACATGCCTCTATTCGCTGGTTATCCACACCTTTCTTCTACAACTTGCAAGAGAAAGGGAATTTCACCTAACTCCCCTAGACAGCGGCAGAGGATTCTTCTTATCGCTATCCGATTTTAAAGTAAAATTTAGGTATGGCAATGCTGATCCTCATTCGTGGCGCCGGCGAGATGGCAAGCGGAATTGCTTACCGCTTGCACCGGGCCGGCTTAAAAGTTATCATGACCGAACTGCCTCAACCTCTGGCGGTTCGGCGGTGGGTCTGCTTCTCAGAAGCCGTGTATGAAGGCCAATGCACGGTCGAAGGGATCGAGGCACGGCGAGTGAAAGACCCCACCGACTCGTTAAAAATCCTCCAAGTCATGGCGAAAGGCATCATTCCAGTCCTAATCGACCCTGAAGGAGAGTCGATCGCTGCCTTACATCCCACTGTGGTCATTGATGCCAGAATGTTGAAAAAGCCAGTGGAGTTGATTCCCCAACGGATCAACTTAATCATTGGATTGGGTCCCGGCTTTACAGCGGGCAAAAATTGCCATGCTGCCATTGAGACCAACCGCGGGCATACGCTGGGGCGGGTTTATTGGGAAGGCTCTCCGCAAGCCGACACCGGCATTCCAGATGCAGTCGGGTCGGTGCGCGAAAAACGCGTGCTTCGGGCGCCAGCTAACGGCATCTTTCAGCCCAAGGCGTCGATCGGCGATCACATCGAAGAAGGGCAGATCATTGCTGAAGTGAACGGACACTCGATCGTGGCGCCCTTCAAAGGCGTCTTACGGGGACTTTTGCGCGAGGGCATCGAGGTGAGCCAAAACTTGAAAGTAGGCGACTTGGATCCGCGCGACGATGCCTCGTATTGCAGTTTAATCTCCGATAAAGCCCTTGCCATTGGTGGGGCCGCCCTCGAAGCTATTCTTTCCCGGCCCAACCTACGGCCTCACTTATGGACCTGATCGAGAAGCTTTGGGTTAGTATCCGGCAATCCAACAAGCGGATAGGATGATGAACCTAACCTTTCGGCGTGCCCTGCGTTTATCTACCCCCTCCATCATCTCCATCGTTGGAGCAGGCGGTAAAACCACAAGCCTTTATCAACTTGGCAGAGAGTATCGTCAAGACCATCCGCAGGTATTGCTGACGACCAGCACCCACCTCGGTGGTGAACAAGTACAGGCAGCCGACAATCATCTCATCCATAGCGGAGAGGTCTCACAGACTTTAGCACAGCTTCACCATCAGCAAGGATTACTGTGTTTGACCGCCGAGTGGGATAGCCAAACCCAGCGCTGGCAGGGCTTGGATACAAACCTCCTGCATTCCATAGCCCAGTATGCCCACAGGAACGCTGTGCCGCTTTTGATTGAAGCCGACGGCGCACGTTGCCGCCCATTAAAAGCACCTGCTGAACACGAACCGGCAATTCCTGATTTCAGCGAGGTTGTGCTGCTAGTGGCGGGATTAACCCCGCTTGGCATGCCACTGACAGAAGAATGGGTTCACCGCCCTCAACGGTTTGCTGAATTGAGTGGCTTAGCTCTCGGCGAAACGATCACCGGTGAGCATATCGTACGCGTTCTGAGCCATCCTTTGGGAGGGCGAAAGGGCATCCCCGCTGGTGCGAAAAGCTTTCTTCTGCTCACCCAAGCTGAAACGCCGTCAGCCCAAGCAACAGCAAAGCGTATGGCACTTTCCCTTCTGAAAACGTTCAATGCAGTGATGATCGCTGCTAAGGGTAACCCGTCGCCTTTCCCTGCCGCCCAAGGCACGCAGCCCTGTAGCAGCGCGGATTTCTTAACCCCTTACCAGCCCATCGCCGTTCACCAAGCCATCGCCGCTGTGATTTTGGCTGCTGGCGCTTCGTCGCGCTTTGGTGAACCTAAGCCCCTCCTAAGTTGGCAGGGAGAGAGCTTGGTACACCGCGCCGCCCGCTTGGCTTTGGAGGCCGGCTTTCACCCGGTGATGGTCGTCTGCGGCGCACAGGGTGATTTGGTCGCCAAAGCGGTCAGTGATTTACCCGTCCGAGTGGTGCAAAACCCAGATTGGCAAAGTGGGCAGAGCACTTCGATCAAAGCTGCCATCCGGGCGCTTGGGGATGAAAGTGGGGGCGCCCTTTTCCTACTGGTTGATCAACCTTTCATCTCCCTTCGATTGCTTCAAGCCCTTCTGGAGCGCCATGCTCACAGCCTTGCCCCCATCATTGCCCCATTGGTGGGCGACCGACGGACAAACCCGGTTCTTTTTGACCGACAAACCTTCCCAGACCTAATGCGCCTTGAGGGTGATGTGGGAGGACGGGCAATCTTCGGACGTTACCCGCCCCAGTGGTTAGTTTGGCAGGATGAAAGACTGCCTTTTGACTTGGACACCCCGGACGATTACCGCAAACTTTTAGAGATGGATGGAGAACCAAACTAGTCTAACTGCGCAAAAACCTGTCGAAGCGATCATTTTGGCGGCTGGACGCTCACAGCGCATGGGAGAACCCAAGCTTGCTCTGCCTTGGGGCAAAACAACCGTGATCGGCGCCGTCATTCAAGCATTGGTAGAAGGTGGCGCTCAGGCAGGCTTACAAGGGATTGTGGTGGTTACCGGGGGGCATCAGCCTTTGATTGAAGACCTTCTCCGCCAGATTTCGTGTCCTATTCCTCTGCGTTGGACGTTCAACCCGCAATACGAAGGGGAAATGTTTGTCTCCCTTCAAGAAGGCTTGAGGCACACCCTACCGACTACCCAAGCTGCCTTGGTTGCTCTCGGTGATCAACCTCAAATCTTAACTGAAACCGTCCGAGCGATTCTGCACGTTTACCAAGCTGGACATCAGACCCTCATTGCGCCGAGCTATCAAATGCGTCGCGGTCACCCTTGGCTGGTAGACCGCTCACTATGGGACGACCTGCTAGCCCTCGCCACGCCTCAAACCTTACGCGACTTTTTTCTCAAACATTCTGATAAGATACACTACCTTGTAGTTGACACGCCCAGTGTACTGAAAGACCTCGATACACCCGAAGATTACCAGCGTGAGAAACCAAAAGGGTGAATCGATTTTTTCAAAAGTAGCAGGCAAAACCTCGAAAGCGTTTATAATTAAGCAAAGATTTTTCCGACACGAATGAAGGATGTTATCAAGATCAGCTTCTGAAAAAATTGCCTTAATTGTTGAAGACGAGACCGATACGGCTGAGATGCTGGCAGAGATGTTGCGCCTGTGCGGTTATCAAGTGCAACATGCCTATTCTGCTCAGCCGGTTCTTAATCTGCTGATGCAACAAAAGTTTCATCTATTGCTCTTGGACATCATCCTGCCGGACACAAACGGGATTGAATTGCTGCGCGCAATTCGCGCTGAAAAACAATTTGAGACCTTGCCGGTGATCTTGGTCTCCGGCAATTGCCAACCCAGCGACATTGAGAAAGGCCTCTTATCGGGAGCATCTGCCTATTTGGCTAAGCCGGTTGCCTTCTGGGAGTTAAAAGAGACCATTGAAAAGCTGCTTCACCATCAAACCACTTCTCTATGAACCAAGTCCTGCGCGCCTTTATCGCCATTGAACTTCCCCTCGAAGTGCAGAAGAAACTGGGTCAGGTCATCCAACGCCTACAAGAACAACTCCGCGAGGTTTCGATTCGCTGGGTAAAGCCTCAAAATATTCACTTGACCCTCAAATTTTTAGGCGAGGTTTCGGTTAATAACCTCGAAACCATCCAGCAAATCTTAGCTAATGAGGCCGGGCAGGTCACACCTTTTGAGTTTAGCATTGGGGAGCTTGGCGCGTTTCCCAACCTAAAACGGCCGCGCGTGCTTTGGTTACATGTCGCCGCCCCTCCTGAACTGTTCGCCCTACAACGCTCCATCGACGTACAAACCGAGAGGCTCGGCTATGTGTCTGAAGAGCGCGGGTATTCTCCCCATATCACGGTAGGTAGAGTGAACCGCCAAGCCAGTGCAGAAGAAATCAATCGCATCTCAAGCGTACTTCAGAAAACGCACATCGGACTTGTCGAGGTGGTGCGAGTGTCAAGCGTGACCCTATTTCGAAGCGACCTTCATCCCGACGGTTCTGTCTATACTCCGCTTGCTGTCGCATCGCTGAAAAAACTTACAGGATAAGAGGTGAACTCTGGACGCATTGGAAATCGCCCGTGAATTGGTCAATGTCCTAGAAAACAAAAAAGGGGAGGATATCCTCTTATTAGACTTGCGGGAGATTGCTCCCTTCACTGATTTTTTCATTTTATGCAGTGGCACCAGCGACCGCATGCTGCAAGCCTTGGCAGATGCCGCAGTCGAGTGGATGCGTGAGCACTATCACTATAAAGGGCGCTTAGAGGGAGAAGGCGTGGATGGATGGATTCTGGTCGACTTTGGAGATGTCATCCTCCATATCTTTGCCCCTGAAAAGCGCTCGTACTACAACCTAGAAGAACTCTGGAGCGCCGGCAAGGTGCTGGTGCACTTGCAGTAGGGCTACCCCCCTCTGGGTAATTAACTCGACTTTTTGTCCCTGCCTAAACGGCTAGGTTATCTAAATATTCTGCAACCTCTAACATACGCCGAACGTCGCGTTGCGTTTCTGCCGGCAAACGATTTTCGGGGATCGTTTCCAAAATACTCCGTAAATGCGGATGCGAGCGAACCTCAAAAGATTTCTCACCGTTCTTTTCCAAGATTGCGTAAGCATTGCGGTTGCTGAGCCTAGGCACCCAGATTTCCGACCTGCATAAGGCAACTGCTCTTGGTTGAGAAAGGTGATTTTCAGACTGGGTTGAGCATCTACGATTTTGCTCTCCCTCGCCCCACCCGTGCCCAGAAAGGGCAGGTTCAAACGATCTCTCATCTAAACTTTCTGATAAAGCGTATCCGTTGAGTCCAAAAAGGGTTAAAATAGTGAATTATTTATGTGGTCATTTGGGCACCCGAGTGAAGGTTTATATCTGCAGCTCTCTACCCCCAGTGGCTTAAAAATCTATGTGTAGAACAATCGAGAGAGAGGTAGGCTGGATGAGTGAAATCCAATCTGAAAAACCCATTTACTTCTATGAACGTCCCAATGTCAAGATCGAGACGCTTCCCTTCGGGGATGGGATCCCGCTCGGGATAGAACAAGTCCAAAATCCAAGAGTGGGCATCGGCGGCGCCTATGCAGGCTGGGGCATGACGGTGGATAATCAATCTCTGCCAAAACGCCTAGAAGAACGACTAGGAGAAGAGGTGTCGAACAGCGAGGTCGGTGTGCTGGATGAGCTAGGTTTTTACAGCCGCCATCATTTGCCCGATCTAAGCCCCGAAGAGCACCTTGAGTTAGAAGTTGAAGTTGGCGCAAGATTACTGCAAAAGGCTGCTGAGGCGAATGGTTGGCAGCCTGATGAAGTCCAAGGTGTCTTGATCGGGATGAGCAGCCCGGTCTGTGAGGATTATCTAGAACGCATCTGTCAAAAAGCCGGCATTGCAGCCGAGGCGCTCAAGGTCAGCGTGCACAAAGCCTGTGACGGCTCGGTGGGCAGTTTACACCTTGCTCTAAATCCCCTCCTCCCGTTGCCCACAACTGTCAATATCGCCGAAGAATTGCGCGGAAAGAAAGTCTTGGTCGGTGGAATCGAGGGGTTAAGCCGTTTTTTGTATGCCTCTCGAGATGTCAATGCTTTACAACTTTTCGGCAACGGAGCTGGAGTGATCGGCATTATTCCAGGGGAGACCATGAAATTTCTCAGCGGCGCAACCCGTGAAGCCTATGACGAAGAAGGTGTCTTGCAGGTTAAGATGACCTATCCCCATTCGCGGGAAAGTATGTTAGAAGTCACCCAAGCAGGTCAATCGCACCTACGCGTGGCGGGTCTGATGCATGAACCCGAAGGAGATGCCCCGATTGCCATGGCTGGGATGATGGGCATGGTGAAATTATTTATCCGCAATGGAGTGCAAGTGGTCGTTGAAGTTTACCGTGCCTATCAGCAATTGATGGAAAAACTCGGTGAGCCGGGCAAACAGCTTGCCGTAGCGATTGCCCATCACGCCAACTACAAGATCAACAAGCTAAAGGAGAAGCAAGTTCAAAGCGCCGGCATTCCGATCAATTTCCCTTGGCTCTTACACGATTTTGGCAACGTCAGCGCCGCCTCAAATATGATTGCCTTTCTGCGCTATCTTCCTAACCTCCATCCAGGTGATCACGTGCTGATCGATGGCTTTGGAGCGGGCACGTATTATGACTCCCTCACCGTCGCTCTGTCATGAGACCTTATCCTTTCCGATGACTTAGAACCTGAGTTGACGTCCGCCCAGTCACTACCGACGAGCTGCCTTGACCAAGGCTTTCATGTTCTTAAGACACCGTTGCTACACCAGCGGTTCAAACGCTACCCCTTGCCTCTCTCCTAGCAAATGATGCGTGAATTCAGCTCTCCTCTGACTCGTGGTCAGGCACGACAAGATCACAATCGGGGGAGATGGTTTGCACCGCTTGAATACAGGCTAGGACGCTTACGCTTTGCTACCTCGCCGCAGGGTGGAAGTCCTCATTTACTGAGTTTTACAGACGAGACACCTGCGGCTGCGGTAACCCGCCGCAGGGTGAACGTCCTTTTTATTGAGTTTCTTAGGCGAAACATCTGCAGCTCAGAGGCAGTCAAAGCGCAGACGCCTATCCCTTCAAGGAATGTAAGGGACAGACCTTGCGCTCCTCAAAAAAGCTAGCGATCAACCCTTGAGACCAGGGAGAGCTCAAGCCAGGTTTTCCTCAAGATGGTAACTCTTAACGTTGAGTGGGCAAGTGGCGCAATTTATTTCCGATGTTTCTTCAAGTGGGCCATTGCCTCCTCCACATAGAGCAAGCCGCCATCCCGTTGCAAGAGTACCCCCATCTCTCCCGCCAAAGAAACAGCTCCTTTGGTGATCTCCCGACCGGCCGCAACAGGCAGCACAATAAGCCCTGCCTTGCTTAATAATTCCGCACGCCGCTTCGCTCTTTTGACGTCGTTCTGATCAACCACACCCGACACTTCCACAGCAAGCCAAAGTTGCTCAATCCCTGTTTGTTCCATTAAGGAGCGATTTAACTGGCCACGGATAAGGAGGTCTAAAGAAAGCAAATCTTCTCGCTCTTCTAAATCGAGACGTGGTTCAATCACGTCGAGCCAGATTTCTTGTAGATCGACAACTTGAGCCCGAGAAACGATCTTTCCGAAATAGCTAAAGGCGCGTTGGCGATAACGCATTTCCAACATATCGCCCCGCAATTCGTCAACTTGACTAGAAAGCAAATCAACCCGCTCGGTTAATTTCTGTAACTTTTCTTCGGTTATCTTCTGCGCTTCAGCAAGCTCTTCTAGTCGCTGCTCTGTGCGCTTCTGCGCTTCGGCTAGCTCCGCAACAGTTTGTTCTAAGCGCGTAAGCCGCTCTTCACTCCGCTTCTGCGCTTCAGCAAGCTCTTCTAGTCGCTGCTCTGTGCGCTTCTGTGCTTCGGCTAGCTCCGCGACGGTTTGTTCTAAGCGCGTGAGCCGCTCTTCACTCCGCTTCTGCGCTTCGGCTAGCTCCGCAACGGTTTGTTCTAGGCGCGTGAGC
>QEXX01000046.1 GCA_003130835.1 Anaerolineae bacterium
CCCTTGTCTCACCGTTTAGCGGACAAGTCCAAGCCCAAGGGGATGAACCCCCTCGCCCAACCCGTGAACGTGTTCAACTGAATCAAGTTGACCTTTCGGAAGTGGAAACCCATTATGGCCGCCTGGCGGATCAAAAGGGCAACATTGGAGTTGTGGTTGAATTCAAAACGGAACCCGCTGCGCTCGTCTATGCCCGCAGTCAAGGACTCCTGCAAGGAGAAATGACAAGCCTTACCCAAAACCAAATTGCTCAAATTGAAGAAGAGCAAGAATCCTTCCTGCGTGCCTTAGATCGACAAAACATCCAAGCCCAAGAGCTCTTTCGAACCCAGAAAGTTTTCAATGGCATTTGGTTACGCTTGGATGCCAAAGATGTGGCAAAATTGCGCACACTGCCTGGTGTGAAAGCCATTCATCCCATCATCCCCAAAACGCTCGATCACACCACCAGCGTCCCGTTGATCGGTGCACCCCAGCTTTGGGGAGGCTTAACTAACTATCAGGGTGAGGACATCAAAATCGGAGTCATCGACACCGGCATCGATTACATCCATACCAATTTCGGCGGCCCCGGCAGCGGTTATGCGACCCAAGATTTCACCAGCATCACTGAAGTAGGGAACCTGTTCCCCACCCTAAAAGTCGTAGGCGGTTATGATTTCGTCGGCGATGACTATGACGCAGAGAATAACCCCATCCCAGTGCCCGACCCGGATCCAATGGACTGCAATGGACATGGCAGCCATGTTGCTGGAACTGTCGCCGGCTTTGGCGTGCTGACCGATGGCAGCACCTATCAGGAAAGTGGCGCAGATACCTATGCTAATCTTAAAAATCTAACCCAACAACAATACATCGACAAATTCCGCATCGGCCCCGGTGTTGCTCCCAAAGCAGAGCTCTATGCCTTGCGCGTCTTCGGTTGTGAGGGATCGACCGAGGTGATCGAACAAGCCATCGAATGGGCAATGGATCCAAATGGGGATAATGATCTCAGCGATCACCTGGATGTCATCAATATGTCCCTTGGGTCTTCTTTTGGGTCGGAAGTTGACACCAGCGCGATTGCGGCCAATAACGCCGCTTTGGCTGGCGTGATTGTGGTGGCTTCGGCCGGCAATAGCGGGGATGTCTTTTACATCACCGGCTCTCCTGCGGTTGCCCGCAATGCCATCAGCGTGGCAGCCAGTTTAGACCAAGGTGCAGTAGTGAGCGCCTTCGAAGGAGTTTCCCCAGCAGCGATTGTTGGTCAACATCCAGCGGTCGAAGCCGATTTTGGACCACAAACCTTCGATATTACATCTCCATTAACTACTACCGTGCCAGCAAACGGTTGTAACGCCATAACTAACAATCTGAGCGGCAAGATTGCCTTAATTGACCGTGGATCATGCACTTTTGTGACTAAGGTAAAAAATGCCCAAAATGCTGGGGCAATTGGCGTCCTGGTGGCGAATAATGTGCCGGGCTTTCCCTTTGCCATGGGAGGCAGCGATCCAACGATTACAATTCCCTCGATGATGACCACGTTAGCTGTCGGTAATACATTGAAAGCCAACCTCCCCGCCACAATTCGGCTTACTTCTGTTTATCGTGACCAATTTACGATGGTCGATGACACGCTGAGAGATATGGTCGCTTCGTTTAGCTCACGCGGTGTGGGGAGATTGACCACTCACCTTAAACCCGATATCACCGCCGTCGGAGAAACCGTGTATTCTACTAAAGCACTCTCAGGAAACGAAGGGGTGAGCTTCAACGGCACTTCGATGGCGGCCCCCCATGTCGCTGGGGTGATGGCATTGTTGCGTCAAATGCATCCAACTTGGAGTGTAGCTCAACTCAAAGCTTTGGTGATGAACACTGCCACACACGAGCTATATACGCAAGCAAGTCAAAGCGGCGACACCTACACTCCCACTCGCATCGGCGCCGGGCGGGTGGACGTCCAAAACGCAGCCCAATCGCCGGTGATCGCCTACAACAAATCCGATCCAGCTCAAGTCAGTGTCTCCTTTGGGGTTGTCCCGGTGGTCGAGACCGGTGCAACAATTGACCAAGTAATCACGAAAACGGTGAGCATTCAGAATACCAGCGCTTCCCCGCTTCAATACACCGTTAGCTTCGATCCGCGCTATCAGAACAATCCCGGTTTGACGTTTAGCTTGCTGAACGCAACGAACCAGTCACTGACCAATCCCGTCACTGTGCCGGCAAACGGAAGCGTGGACATCCAAGTGCAAGTAGCCATTGATAGCGATGCTCTGACCCGCGCCCGTGACGCAACCATTAGTACCGGAGCAAGACAGTATTACAGTGAAGGGGGTGGTTATGTCGTCCTAACCTCCACCGGCAGCGACCCAACCCTACGTGTGCCCGTTTATATCGCCCCTCGTCCAGCCAGCAATATGTCCTTGGAAGAGGGCGCGCTCATGCTTGGCACACCAATCACCGCAACCCTGAACCTAACCCCAAGCGGCACGCCGGTAGAAACTACTGATGACGATTCGCTTGCCTATCTTTCCGAATGGGTCGGAGAAAGCCCGGATGATTCCTGGAGCAGCGGAGCAACCGATGCTGCCGACCTCAAGTACATCGGTGTGACTACCGACTATCCCTATTGGGATTTTGCCGATTCTTCGATTTACTTCGGAATAGCTACCCAAGGCAAGTGGGATACACCCAACAGTGTCGAGTTCGATATCTGGATCGATACCAACGGAGACGAAGTCGAGGATTACGTGGTGTTCAATGTCAATCTAGGTTTCTTCACCGGTACAACCGATGATGTTCAGCTCACCGTTTTTTGTCCCTTCGATGGCACAAATGTCGATTACGATAACTGCGATACTTGGTACTTGGTCAATGGATTCGACGGTAGTATCAATAGCAACCTCTTTCACAATAACGTCATGACCTTGCTTGTGCCGCCCGAGGGGATCGGACTTTCCGAGACAGGCGATACCGACTTCACTTTCTATATCGTCTCCTATAGCCGGGATGACAGCACTTGGGTGGATATCAGTGACATTTACTACTACGATGTCGCTCATCCAGGTTTGTATATGGTGGACGAAACGATCACGGGAATGCCTGTATGGCTCGATAACCCAACCTATTCTACCACCTTTGACGTCCTCTTCGACAAGAGGAATATCACCCAAATCGGCTCGAAGGGTTTGTTGGTCTTCCATACGCACAACGATGACGCCACCGTGGAGGCACTTCCGTGGGGGATGATTTACCTGCCATTGATTTCGAAATAAACCTGTGCTGTCAACGATCAAAAAGGAGTTGCCAGTAGTGGCAACTCCTTTTTTCAAAAAAACTACGTAAACCTTCTAGCCCGTCACCCCTCTCAACACCCGCTCTAGCACCTTGACGGCGCGCTGATATTCGCTCAGCGAGAGGTGTTCTTCGGGGGTGTGATCGAGGTTGGAGTCTCCCGGACCATAAGCCAAGGCTGGGCAGTTCCAAACGGGGGCGACAATATTGAGATCGGCGGTGCCGGTTTTGAGGGCGAAGGATGGCGCAAGCGTCTCCCCTTCTGCGGCGGCAACGGCGCGGATGCCCTGCAAGAACGCCCGCACCAACGGTGTGTTCTTGTCTGCCCGATAGGCCGGGATGGGATAGCCGATCGGTTGTAAGGCGCAATCTACGCCTTCAAGGCATTGGAACAGACTTTGCACTTGCTGGTACCAATCTTGTGGGGACACTTCACAAGGCAAGCGCACGCCGACGCGCAGGGTAGCCGTCTCGCTGAAGCCATCTTCAGCGGACGAAAAGGCACGCAGGCGGGGCGTGATCTGATCGAATTGTCGTTCTTTCTGCCGGTTATAGGCTTGTGTCCACTTCAGCAGGCTATCCCAGAAGAAGAAGGCCGCTTCGCACACCGAAGGTCGGTTAGAAGCGGTGTGGCTAGAAGGCGCACGAAAGGTGGCTTCAAACCAAGCCGTGCCCTTATAGCCTAACGTCACCCGGCTCCATTGGCTTGGCTCGCCGATGATCGCATAGGTTGGTTGGTATTGGTCAACCACATATCTGGCACCATCCGAATCAGCTTCCTCGCCGACCGCCCCAATGACCACGATCTGCCAGCCGGGCACCTCACCCACTGCCGCGGCAGCATCCACAAAGGCTGCTAAAGGGCCTTTGGCATCCACCGTGCCGCGCCCATAGAAGCAATCACCCTCCAACCGTAAAGGGATTTCGCCTTGCACGGTGTCGATATGTCCGAGCAACACGATGGTTTGAGTGCCGTTGCCCATTACCCCTACGGCGTTGCCTGCTTGGTCGCAGAAGGCCTGGGTAAAACCCAGTCTTTGCATGTGTTGCACTAACCAACGCACTGCAGCCGCTTCTTGACCAGAAGGGCTGTAATGGGAGACCAAGCCCAGCAGCGTGGCGGGCACGTCGGCTAAACTAGAAGGAGGCCGTGGTTCCGGTGAAGGTTGCATGACTCGTTCTCCCAGTTAATAAAAAATTAATTTTCCCTCACCCCTAGCCCTTCATACCCAGCCTGTGTAGGAACCCGCTTTGATCCTACCGATGGGAGCAGGGCTAGCGATGCAGGAAAGATAGGACTTTCCATAGCTTGTCCGCTTTGAATTGCCCCTGCCTCCGAACATCCCTGCCTCGCAGGAAAGAATGGGATGGCTTTCTATCTGAAGGGAAGACGTTCTCACCTTGTCTCAGAACAAAGCAGGGGTTGAGGCAGGTTGTGGTGCTAATCTGCAGCGGAGGCTTCCTCGACCGGCGTCTCTTGCGCTAGGACCGTTTCGAGGGCTTGCGCCACCCGTTCCAATTGCTCTTGCTCGATCACCAGCGGCGGCAGCAAGCGAATGACGTTCATGCCGGCGTTCAACACCAACACACCTTGTTCGGTCATGGCTTGAATGTAGGGGGCGACCTTTTGTTTCAATTCGATGCCGAGGATCAACCCCAAACCGCGCACTTCGCGGATGAGTGGCGAGTCGATTTGGCGCAAGCGCTCTTGCATCCATGCGCCAAGACGAGCAGCGCGTCCCGGTAAATCTTCTTTTTCGATCACCTCCAGAGCTGCTAGGGAAGCCGCACAAGCCAGCGGATTGCCGCCAAAGGTCGAGCCGTGCCAGCCAACCTCTAGCGGCCCGACTCGCTCTCCGATGAGGGCAGCGCCCATTGGCAAACCTCCAGCCATCGACTTGGCAACGCAAACCAGATCGGGGTCTAGGTCGTAATGCTGATAGGCAAACAGCCTGCCGGTCCTGCCCCACCCGGTCTGCACTTCATCGATGATCAACAGCGCGCCGCGTTGGCGGCAGACCTCCTGCGCTCCTTGCAGGAACTCAGCGCTGCCCGGATAAACCCCGCCCTCGCCTTGCACGACTTCTAAAATCACTGCCGCTGTCTGGTCGTCCACCGCTTGGGCAAGTTTTTCGAGGTTATTGTAAGGCACATGGCTGAAGCCCGGCACCAGCGGCTCGAAGACCTCTTTGTATTTCTTGTTAAAGGTTGCCGAGAGGGCACCCATCGTGCGCCCGTGAAAGGCGCGCATGGCCGCCACGATCTTGGGGCGTTTGGTAGTTGCGCGGGCAAACTTCAGCGCTGCCTCGACCGATTCGGTGCCGGAGTTGCACAGGAAGACACGGCTCATGCCGGTCAGGGTACAAAGTCGTTCGGTCAACTTTGCCCGTTGGTCGTTGTAAAACATCTCTGGGCAGATGGTCAGGCGCTGTGCCTGAGCGGCAATGGCCGCCGCAATCGCCGCATGGGCATGGCCTAAGTTTGCCACCCCCTGCCCACCGACACAGTCAATATATTCCCGCCCCTGATCATCGTAGAGCACAGCGCCTTTGCCAGCCACGATGGTCAGGTTGCGCTTGGCATATACACCGCTCGTATACTTGGCTTCGATCCGTTGAATGTCCATGGAACTACCTCTAAGCGAAGATGGCCGTCCCTTCCCCCTGTAAGGCACGGCGAATGGGGGCATCGACGCGCCCGTCGGCAATCAGCACCCGTTGCACTCCGCCTTGTAAAGCCTCTTGGGCGCCTAAGACTTTTTTCTTCATCCGGCCTTGCGCAGCTTGGAGAGCTTGATCGATCTGGGATAACTTCAATTGCGGGATGAGTGTCTGCACGTCCGGGAAGTGGCGTAACAGACCCGGCGCAGCCGTAAGCAAGATCAAGGTATCCGCTCCTAAGGCGGCGGCGATCATGGCTGCGGCGCGGTCAGCATCTACATTCAGCGCCTCTCCCTGATGGCTCAGCGCCAGCGGCGCAACCACCGGGGTATAAGCGGCAGCCAGTAAACTGCGCAACAGTTCGGTGTTGACCTGCTCGATCTTGCCGCTGAAATCGTCGCGGATGATGCGCCGTCGCCCATTTTCAACGCTGATGACGCTTTCCTTGCGCTCTGCCAACAGCAACCGTCCGTCTAAGCCGCTCAATCCAAGGGCGTTCACACCTAGAGCTTGCAATTGCTCGACCAAAAAAGTGTTGACCTTGCCGTTGACCGCCATAGCGAAAATCTCTAGGGTGCGGCGGTCGGTATAACGCGACGTGTGTCCGGAAGGAGAGGTGATAAAGCGCGGCGGGTAGCCTAAGGCTTCTCCTAAGGCGGTTGCCTCAGCCGAACCACCGTGCACCAGCACCAAGCGGTGACCTTCGGCTAGCAACCCCACCACGTCATGACAAATCGCCTGAAAATCCACACCCTCCGTACCCCCCAATTTGATGACCATCAATCCGTTGCCGTTCTTGTCCATCATTCTCTCCATACATTTACCACGAAGACACCAAGACACGAAGTTTCTTTTTCTCTTTCCTTTCTTTGTGCATAGCCGTGAGCCTGCTTGTTCTCAAAAGAATCTTTTTGAACACTCTCCAGCACTTTACATTTACCACGAAGACACCAAGACACGAAGTTTTTTATTCTTTATGCATGGCTGTAAGCCTGCTTGTTCTCAAAAGAATCTTTTTGAACACTCTCCAGCACCTTACATTTACCACGAAGACACCAAGACACGAAGTTTCTTTTTCTCTTTCCTTTCTTTGTGCATGGCCGTGAGCCTGCTTGTTCTCAAAAGAATCTTTATGAACACTCTCCAGCACCTTACATTTACCACGAAGACACCAAGACACGAAGTTTTTTATTCTTTATGCATGGCCGTAAGCCTGCTTGTTCTTAAAACAACCCTTATGAATACTCTCCAGCACCTTATGAAGATTCCTCATCTTCGCTTAGTGATCTTAGTGTCTTCGTGTGATCTGTCATCATCCCTTCGTGCCATTGTGTCTTGGTGTTCTCTATCATTATCCGTGGGTGTTCTTTGGGTGAGCCCTCATTCACACCGGGTGCAAGCCGGGGAACTCCAGCCCCAACGTCTCCTCCATGCCATACATCAGGTTCAAACACTGCACCGCCGAACCCGCCGCGCCTTTCATGAGGTTGTCAATGGCGCAAATCGAAACCAGTTGCCCGTTGCTCTCATCCAATTCAAAGCCGATATCGGCGTAATTCGAGCCGGCCAAGATTTTCGGTTCGGGCACGCGATAGATACCGCGCTGTTCCTTCACCAGTCGGACAAAGGGGTTTTCGTTGGCAAAAGCGCGGTAGGCTCGCCACAGGTCTTTATTGGTCACGCCGCTTTTGACCTGCACATGGGCGGTTGCTAGCGCGCCGCGCACCAATTCCACCGAGGTCATGGTGAGCTTGACGTTGGTCAGACCGCATTCTTGCATCACTTCGGCGGTATGGCGGTGCCCGAAAGGGGCAAAGGTGCGCACCACATGACTGCGCTCCGGATGATGCGAGCCCGGGTTGCCCTCGGCGCCGCCTTCGGATGAACCGACTTTGATCTCGACAATGACGGGAGAGTCGGGTTCAATCAAGCCGGCTTTAACCAGCGGGGCAAGTGCCAAGTTGGCAGCAGTGGCGTTACAGCCCACCCCGCTCACATAACGCGCCGTGCGTAGTTCTTCGCGGTGTAATTCCGGCAAGCCGTAGACAAAGCGTTCTAGCCATTGCGGAGCGGCGTGTGGATGACCATACCAGCGCTGATAGGCTTCTGCGCTGCGCAGACGAAAATCGGCTGAGAGGTCGATGATCCGTTCTGCCAAACAGGCATAGTGCTCAATCTCTCCTTGCGCTTGGCCGTGCGGTAGGGCTAAGAAGAGCACCTGGCAGGGTTGCAGGGTTTGCGGGTCGCAAAACTGCAGTTGCGTGCGTTTCCGCAGGTTGGGATGGGTTTGATAAACATATTCGCCTAGGCGGCTGCGCGAGGTCACTTGGGCAACTTCCACCTGGGGATGGTCGAGCAACAAGCGCAATAGCTCGCCGCCGGTATAGCCGGAACCACCGACAATCGAGGCGCGAATCATGGTTGCCTGCCTTGTAAAGGAGATGGAAGCACCGTGTTCATCCCGGCACCTTCTCGCCCCGCGCCACTGCCAAGAGATAATCCACGATATAACCGGGGATATCCACCCCGGTGAGCGGGTAGGTGGTATGGAATTCCATGGTGTGGTTGACCTCGTTCACCAGCAAGCCCCGTTCAGGGTCTTCGAACAGGTCAATTGCCAGCACCCCACCCCCCACCGCTTGGGCAGCGCGCACACAGATTTCGTTAAGTTCTGGGGTCACCGGACATACTTCACCTTTACCGCCGCGGGCGGTGTTGGTGATCCAATGCGGGGATTTGCGGTAGATGGCGGTGATGGTTTGATCCCCGACCACAAAGGCGCGGATATCGCGCCCCGGCTTTTGCACGTACTCTTGGAGATAGAAGACATTATGCAGCGGACCACCCAACGTCTCTCGGTGTTCGATGATCGCCTCGGCTGCATCGCGATCGTTGATCTTGGTCACCATGCGCCCCCAAGAGCCGATGACCGGCTTCAGCACCACCGGATAGCCCATCGCCTCGATCGCTTGCAGGGCCGACTCGCCAGACAGGGCGGTCGTGAAACGCGGCTGAGGCACCCCTGCCTTTGCCAATGCCAAGCTGGTGAGCAACTTATCGCCGCAAGTAGCCGCCACTTCGGCTGTGTTGACGGTCGGAACGCCCATGGCGTTCAGCATACGCAAGGCATATAAGCCGCTGGTGAAGCTGATGCTGCGCTCGAGCACCGCATCGTATTTTTGCCAATCGGCGGCCTTTTCCATATCAAAGATCGCTTGGCGATCGTCAATATGGTCATAAGCCACGCCGCGCTTCTCTAAAGCCTGAAAGATATATTTCTCCTCCACTCGCACCCGCGAGCAGAGTACAGCCACACGCAGGGAGGAACTCATGGTCGCAAATCCAGCAGATTAGGGGTGCGGATTGGAGCGATCTACTCGCCCCAATCCTCAGCTTCCATGGGTGCGGGTGCCAGGGCGGGAGGATCGAGAGAAACCACTTCCAAATCCACGCCGCAATCGGGGCAGACAACGATTTCGCTCAGCATGGTGTCGTTGGATAAAGAGACACTCGCTTCGCATTCTGGACAAGTCGATGTCATGGTACACCTCCAAAAAATTTTAGGTATAAAAAGAACCCTCCTTGAGGAAGGAGGGTTCTTTTTGTTAACCGCTGCGTTTGGTTACCGTGCAGTCGCCAACGCAAAGTCGCCCATCCTTCCTCGGGAAGGTGAGAACGGACGACGAGCTGCGGGCTTAGCGAACGGTAACATACGCTGGTTAATATAATCCCCTTGTGATTGTTTTGCAAAACAAAAATTGCCAAAATTTACCGTGCTCTTTTTGTATAGAATGACGAGATTGAGGGATAGTGGGGAAGGCAGTTGTTTCCATTCACGCCCACCTTGTGGGTCGAAGCAGGCGTCAGCCCATATCAAGACTCTCCGCGGGTTTCAGTAGGCTCGCTGACGTTCGCTACATTTCGACAAACTCAATGCAAGCTCAACCCGCGTCTTCCCTGCGGGTCGAGTAGGCGGGTGCTCTCCCCGCCGTACCGAGACCCAACCCAGCGGGTTTCGACAAGCTCAACCCAGCGGGTTTCGGTACGCTGCGCTACTCAACCCCCGTTGGCGTTGGCGGGTCAAGTGGGGCGTCAGCCCGTACCGAGACCCACGCAGCAGGTTGCGGGGTTACCTAAGCACGGTTGAGCTTCCAAATAATGTTCAAACCGTCCAAGGTCAGCCACGGGGCTATGATCTGTAAGACAGGGGTTTCCCGCGCGATCACCTCGGCTAAGCCACCGGTGGCAATCACCTTCATTTTTTCTCCCAATTCAGCGCGAAAACGGGCAACCATCCCTTCGACCAGAGCTACATAACCGAACATCAACCCGGATTGCATGGCGTGTACGGTGTTTTTGCCAATCACATTCGGCGGGCGCTGCAAGTCGACGCGGGGCAGCTTTGCGGCGCGGAGAAACAGGGCTTCAGCGGCAATGCCTATGCCGGGTGCAATGGCACCGCCCAAATAATCGCCCTCTTCTGAGATAGCATCAAAGGTTGTGGCTGTGCCAAAATCGACCACACACGCTGGCCCGCCATACAGCTTGTGTACTGCGGCGGCGTCCACGATGCGGTCTGCGCCCACGGCGCGCGGGTCTTCATAGCGGATGCGCACTCCCGTCTTAACTCCGGCATCCACGACCAGCGGCTCTTGGTGAAGATAGCGCCGACAAGCCTCCACAATCCGCCCTGTCACCGGTGGCACCACCGAAGCCAGACAAACACCGCAAAGCGCCTCCAGCGGCACGCCGCCGAGTTGCAGAAACGAGACAAACTGCAGCTCGTATTCATCCGGCATGCGCTCATGATCGGTGGCAATGCGCCACCGTGCCCCTAATTGGTCCTGCTGATAAACCCCAAAGGTGATATTGGTATTGCCGATATCGATCGCTAAGAGCATTTTCTCTCCTTCTTTTCCATTCTGTGAGGCCTCCCCTTGTTTGCTGAAGGGCAACCTCGCAGTTGGTCTTTGCCAAGCTTGGCATGGCTCGGAGTAAGCATATTAACCTTATCTCAAAACTCACCGCCGACCACCACATTGTCGATCAAGCGCGTCTGACCGATGAAGACCGCCAAGGAAAGCAGGGCGGCGCCGCTCACCTCTCCCTGCCATTCCTGCAAATCGTCCAGCTTGGCGCATGAGACATACTGCGGGCGCGCCAAAGGTTCCTGTTGCAAGACAGATTGCATCACCTGGCGAAGTTGGTCGGCGTTACGTTCTCCGGCTTGGTAAGCCGCTTGGGCTGCCGTCAGAGCGCGGTAGAGCACGGTGGCTGCTTGTCGCTCCTGTGGCTTGAGGTAAACATTGCGGCTTGATAGAGCAAGCCCATCTGCCTCGCGCACGGTGGGGCAAACCACCACCTGAAGGGGAAAATTGAGATCGGCGACCAAGCGGCGAATGACCAAGGCTTGTTGGGCATCTTTCTGGCCGAAATACGCTCGATCGGGTTGCACGGCATTGAACAACTTGGCAACCACTGTCGCCACCCCCCGAAAATGGCCGGGGCGCATGGCGCCTTCCAACGGCGCAGCAATGTGCTCCACCGTCACCCAAGTTTGGTAGCCTTCGGGATACATGATTTGCGGCGTGGGCGTCCACACCAAATCTACCCCCTCGGCCTCTAAGAGAGCCAAGTCGCGGGGCAAATCGCGGGGATAGCGGTCGAGGTCTTCTTGCGGTCCAAACTGGGTTGGGTTGACAAAGATGCTCACTGCCACTGCAGCACAGGCGCGCTTGGCAGCCCGCACCAGCGAGAGATGCCCTTCGTGCAAATAGCCCATGGTGGGCACCAATCCCAGCGGGGCAGGCAAATGCTGGCGAGCTTGTCGAAGTTCTTCAATGGTTGTGACCGTTTGCATTTCATTCACCTTGTGCTCTTAGGGTTGATTGGGTTGTTCCACCAACGCCCGCACCATCAGCCACAACATCTCCAAGGTGGGCGTTGACAGTCCAACGTGACGGGCGGCGTGCACCACCGCGCCGCAGATGGCATCAATCTCGGTGGGGGCACCCCGCCGCACATCCTGCAGCATTGAAGAGAGGTTCTCGGCTGTTTGGCGAGCAACAGCCTCCACCTTTTCGATCGGGTCTGGATAGGGCAATTCGATTCCCTGCGCTTTTGCCACCTCGGCAGCTTCCTGCGCGGCTTGGTGCATTAATTGTCTGGCGGTCGGTCGGTGTAGCAATTCACCGTTCGCCACTCCCAACAAAGCTGTCAGGGGATTGATGGCTGCGTTGATCACCAGTTTTCCCCATAATAAAGCCTCCGCGTTGGAACGCACCTCGAGCTGAAAGCCGGCTTGACGCAGATAGGGGATCAGCCTGCCCAAACGCGGCTGAGCGCCTAACGAGAGAATCCCCTCCCCTGCTTGGCGAACTGCGCCGGGAGCGAGCAGGGTTGCCCCTACAGTGGTCACTCCCAACGCCACCCGTTCGGCGCCCAGGCTTTGGCTGAGAATTTCGCGGTTGCCCCAGCCGTTTTGCAACGTGAGCACCACACCTTCCTCGGCAAGGCAACCTTGCAACTGCCTTGCCGCCCGTTCGGTTTGCCACGATTTGACCAACACAAGCGCCTGCTGAACGCCTTGCACCTCGTTCGGGTCTGCGGTGGCGAAAGCTCGCACCACGCTCTGCTGCCCATCTAAAGCGGTGAACTGAATCCCTGTTTGGGAGATTGCCTGCAAAGCAGCTTGCCAACTGCCCAACATTGCCACCCGCACACCCGCGGCTGCCAGTCGGGCGGCGAACAGGCATGCCAGCGCGCCTGTTCCCACGATCAACACCTCTGCAGCACTCATCGCACGGCTGCTTCAACCCACCATCTGGGAGAGGCGCTTTGCGTTTGCTGTAAGAAAGATTGCCATTCTTCTTCGCTCATCTCCAGGCTGTGATCTTCTGTGGGGAAGGCGCCGTCTTGGACTTCGGTGATATATTGGGCAAAGGCTTCGCGCATCAGAGGATAAAGCTGGGCATATTGTTTGGCAAAACGGGGGGTAAAACGGTCAAATAAGCCCAACAAATCGTGCGTGACCAACACCTGACCATTACAAGCAGCCCCGGCGCCGATGCCAATGGTGGGAATTTGCAAGTGTTGGGTGATATAGGCCGCTAATTGGCGGGGTACCGATTCCAATACCACGCTGAAACAGCCGGCTTCCTGCAAGAGCAGCGCATCCTCGAACAAACGGCGAGCGGCGGCAGCTTGGCGGCCTTGCGGACGAAAACCGCCCAATTGATGGATGCTCTGGGGGGTTAAACCGAGGTGTCCCATCACCGGGATGCCAGCCGAGACAATCGCTCGAATGGTCTCTACCCGTTCTCGCCCGCCCTCCAACTTGACAGCCTCCATTCCGCCTTCTTGGAGGAAGCGTCCGGCGTTGCGCACCGCTTCGGGTACAGACACTTGATAGGATAGGAAGGGCATATCCCCAACCAGAAAGGCTTTTTGAGCGCCGCGCGCCACGGCGCGGCAGTGATGCAGCATCTCCTCCATAGTCACTTGTAAGGTGTTTGGGTAGCCCAATACCACCATCCCTAAGGAGTCGCCCACGAGGATGACATCGATGCCGGCCTCATCCAGAGCTTTGGCGGTGGAATAGTCATAAGCGGTCAGCATGGTGATCGCTTGACCGTGTTCTTTTTTGCGCTGTAAGTCGGTGAGGGTAATTTTTTTGCGCTCCGTCACAGACGGCGGCGCAGGGATCGGTTGAGCAGACATGGTGCCCTCCTTTCTAAGGTAGAGCCCGCTTGGCGGGGGGAATCTTTGTGAGATTGGTCTCGCGGCTTAGACCTGCAAGCCTACCTAGCATTATGCCCCAGAAACAACAAAAAAGCAAGAGGCAAGTTGCCTGCGCAGCGTGATATAATCCGACCGAACTAGACCGATTTCGTCAATAAGGAAATTACATGAGCGAGAAACATTTCGGACGTTGGATCATCGGCATCATTGTCTTGTTATCGCTTTGTTTGCTATGTGTGTGTGGAGTAAGCGGCGGGGCAACCTATTGGTTGTGGAATCAGGTTGTCGTCCAAGATACCCTCGAGGTGAGCTTATCGGAGGGCACTCCGACCCCGGTGGTTTTGCGTCCGAGCGGTACACCGACGGCCATCGCTTCTTCGGATCCTGCTACCCCGTCCACCATCCCAGTCCAGCCACCCCCTGCGGCCTCGAGCCAACCGACTCTTGCCGATGCCTCGCCTGAACAGGTCTTGGAACTGCTCAACCGTACGATTGTTCCGGTGAACGATCTGGTGGATTTGGCGCAACGCTTGCAAGGCAAGCAGAACATTCAACGCACCCAACCGCCGCCACCCAAGCCCTATCAGGTGGGTGACACCAAATCGTTCTGGATCACCAATGCCGACACGAACGAGAGCTTTCAGGTTCAAGCCACCTTGCGCTATGTGACCGACCACGCTTATTTTTGGATCGAAAATGGCGTTTCGTACCGTGAGAGAGAACTGCAAGACTTGGCGGAAACCTTTGAGAAGAAAATTTATCCCACCAACCGCGAATTCTTTGGCAGTGAGTGGAATCCAGGGGCGGATGGCGATCCACGGATCTATATCCTCTATGTGCGTAACGCCGGAGATAACATCGCCGGCTATTTCTCCTCAGTCGATTCTTATCCGCCCGAAGCACACGAGTATTCCAATTGGCATGAGACTTTTGTTTTCAACGCCGATACAGTTGACCTCAACGAGGAATTTACCTACGGCGTGCTGGCGCACGAGTTTCAGCACATGATTCACTGGGCAAACGACCGCAATGAGGAGATTTGGATCAACGAAGCCTTTTCCGAGTTGGCGATGTTCTTGAATGGTTACGATACCGGCGGACACGATTGGCTCTTTTCGCGCCAGCCCGATTTGCAACTCAACGACTGGCCGACCGATCAGAATATCACCGGGCCGCATTACGGCGCTTCTTTCCTCTTTATGACCTATTTCTTAGACCGTTTTGGCGAGGGTGCCACCAAGCAACTGGTTCAGTTACCCGAAAACGGGCTGACCAGCATCGATCTCTTGATGCAGCGCTTAGGCATCCGTGACGCGCGCAGCGGGCAGATCGTCACTGCCGACGATATCTTTGTCGATTGGACGATTGCCAATTACCTCAACGATCCCAAAGTGGACGACGGACGTTATTTTTACTCCAACTATCGCGGGGTGCCAAAGGTCTCGGATACCGAGACCATCCGCTCCTGCGACTCTGCCGTACGCACCCGAGAAGTCCGTCAATATGGCGCCGATTACATCCGCATTCGCTGTTCGGCGCCGACTACCCTCGTCTTTGAAGGTTCAACCATTGTCGGACTCCTGCCGGCCGATCCTTACTCCGGCAAATGGGCTTATTGGTCGAACAAGGGCGATGAATCGGACATGACCTTGACGCGTACTTTTGATTTCACACAGGTTCAGGGTGCGCTCACGCTGCAATATTGGACATGGTACGATCTGGAAAAAGATTACGATTTTGCTTACGTCTTGGCTTCGACCAATGGCAAGGATTGGGAGATGCTGCGCCCACCCTCCGGCACCGACAACGACCTGACCGGCAACAACTTTGGTTATGGTTACAACGGGATGAGCGGAGGCGGAGAGACAGCCATCTGGATTCAGGAAAGCGTTGACCTGTCAAAATTTGCTGGACAAAAAGTGCAGCTTCGGTTCGAGTATGTGACCGACGCAGCGGTCAACGGGGAGGGGATGCTGATAGATGACATCTCCATCCCTGAAATCGGTTACTTTACCGATTTTGAAAGCGATGATGGCGGCTGGGAAGCAGCCGGATTTGTGCGCGTGCAAAACGTGCTGCCCCAAACTTACCGCTTGTCCCTCATCCGTATCGGCAAAATCACCACCGTCGAATCGCTCATGCTCAACCCCGATAACACCCTTGAACTCCCCCTCGATTTTGGCAATGATCTGCGCGAAGTGGTCTTGGTGGTCAGCGGGACTACGCGGTTTACCCGCCAGCCAACCGCCTATCGCTTTTACTTTTCGCCTTAGTGGCTAGGGTTTGGGAGAGCGCAGGGCAGCCAACTGTTCTTCTAATTCGGCGCGGCGCTGAGCGGCTGCTTGACGCAACTCCTCTTGCAGCCGCTGAACCCGTTCGCGCAGCTCCAAACGCAACGCTTCCCCCGAGGACGGGGCCAGCAAGAGCGCCACGGTGGCGCCGAGAAAACCACCAATTAGTGCCCCGATGAAAAAGTTGAAAAATTTCCGCATCCTGGCTCCTTTCCAGATTCGCAAAGTGGGGTTAAGCAAATTATACCCTGCCCGCAGTTGCAAACTGGAGCATCTCGCCCTTCCTGGCTGCTAAATGGGGGGAATCCTGCCCTACCCCTTCGAAGCAGTCTGCAATCCGCATTGCGTGGCTCCTAACAATTAAGTTCACACCGCAAGGGTTGCCTTCAGGGACATTGTTATTGTGAAATAATTCACAATTGGTACTTTTGGGGGATTGTCCTTTGTGACAAAATCTGTTATTTTTTCGTTAAGTCAGTTTATTTTCGAGTGTAAGACGCATCGAAATGGCAAACCCGCTGTGAGGCGGGGACGCAAAGCTGAGGGTCTACCTCGTCATCCGGGGTAGATAGTCTGGCTGCCGTGGGCGGAAGCAATGGCAGATTTTTTGTTAAGGAGGTTCATAACGATGCAAAAGAAAAATTGGAAAACTCTCTCCCGGTATCCCCTGATCTTTATCGTAAGCGCTGGCTTGCTCGCCTTGAGTATGGTGCTAAGTGCTTTTCCGTCTGGCATTGGTTTGGCTGCCCCCGTTGAGCCGGGTGAAATGACCCTGCTGGGCGATAGTGAACCGATGGGGGGATTAGGAGACAGTGGATTGTGTGTCAATCATACTTGGGTAGATGTTACTTCATATCAAATCAAAGGAACCATTGGCAGTCAGTCGAAAGCATTCTATACCGCCCGGGCAAAATTGACCTTCCCCGACAATTCGGTCAAATACGCTTTTTGTACCGATATTCACCACTCTGTCGATAGCAATCAAACCTATTGCTTGGATAGTGGTTTCTACTCCGATTGGCGCATTGCCTGGCTGGTGAATAATTATCCACCGGTTGCAGATAAAGAATATAACGCAGCCCGCCAAGCGGCAATCTGGCACTTTAGCGATGGCTTCGACCTGAATCAAAACGACCCCACAACGGGAGGTTCGTCAATTGACGATAAAGTTAAAGGTCATTACAATGCCATTCTGGCTGCAATACCGGCTCAGATGCCCCCGGAATACGAAGCCGGCAATGTCTCCCTGACCATCACGCCTCAAAACGCCACCAACTTCCTACCCGGTCAAGAGCAGCATCCCTTTACCGTTACCTTGATGAAAGGGAGTAAACCCTTAGTGGGGGTAACGGTAAATGTAACCACTTCGTTCGGCACGCTTAACCAAAACAGCGGTGTGACGGATGACAATGGTCAGGCCACTTTTACCGTTACCTCGGACTCCGCTGGCATTGCAACCCTCACCGCAACCGCTGTGGTGACCGTTCCGGCCGGCTCGCGCTTCATCCACCAATCCAATCCAACCGGGAAGCAACGTCTTGTACTCGGCGAGCCAATTGAGACAACAGTCCAAGCCACCGCGTCGAAGACCTGGGAAAACGCCCAAAACCTGATCATCGCCCACAAGTTCGAGGATAAGAACTACAACGGCGTTCAAGATGCCGGTGAGCCTAATCTCTCCGGCTGGGAGTTTACCCTGACCGTGCCGGATGAAACGGCCTATACGGCAACTACCGGTGCAGACGGGAAAGCCTATTTCTACGACAAAGTCGTTGCCAACGGCACCTACACTTTGACGGAGACGCTAAAGCTCAATTGGACGAACAGCACATCCCTCAGTCAAAGCAAGCAACGCTCAGACAACGACCCGTGGACGCAGTGGATCGCTCACTTTGGCAACGCCCAGTATTCCTTGATCACTGTCGTCAAATACGAAGATAAAAATGGAAACAAGCAGCAAGATGATGACGAACCCACCCTATCTGGCTGGCAGTTCTATCTCTACAAGAAATCGGGCAGCGAATGGCAGCAACTAACGGGCGGCACAACCGGAGACGATGGCAGCTTGAGCTTCAGCGATCTGGATGCCGGAGACTACAAGGTGACCGAATCCCTGAACGATCCCGAATATTACAATACCACCGGCATGTCACAAGAGATCACGCTCAGCTATCCTGAACACAAGACGCTCTATTTTGGCAACCGCCGCTACGATATGGATTATGGCGACTTGCCCGATGAGATAGGAGGGTTACCTGCCTATAACCTAACCTTATTCTCTGAAAATGGGGCTCGTCATAAGCCAATGGGTCAAGATGATGTCTGGTTAGGTGTACTCCGCGATGCCGAATATGACGGCAATCCGCATAGCGCGGCGATCGGCGACGATGTTCAAAGCGCCAATGACGAAGATGGTGTGACGCGTGGCCCCTCCTGGGGTGGCGGTACCGGGCGGGTCTTTGTCACCGTCACCGGGCCATCCTGTCTGATGGGCTGGGTGGATTTCGCTACCGTAAATTCGTATAACGAGTTTCTCGATTTCGGACCTGACTTTCAGTTCACCGAAGTGATCAGCGGCAGCCAAACTTACAACGAGAAAGTGATCGATAACCTTTACTTGGATGCCGGAACGCATGAACTGACCTTTAACTTACCGTCCGATTTTGCCAGTACATCGGTCTTTGCCCGCTTCCGCTTATCGCCCCTGAATCCAGAATTTGGCATCGATGAAGAAACCGGACAATGTCAACAACCTGCTGCCAGCTTGAATGGGCTGGTGATCGGCGGCGAAGTTGAGGATTACTACTGGAGTTTTGGCTCCACAGCCGTAGAGCTGAAGAAGATCAGTGCCACCCCACAGCCATCGGTGCTGAGCTTTGGCTTGATTGCCACTGCAGCAGGCATGAGTTTCGCAGCCGTCTGGTTCGATCGCCGGCGGCGCAGTAGATAAGATGATTATGAAAAGGAGTCAACCCATGAACGAATCTGAACGAAAAGACTATCTGCCCCCGGCGATCCTATTGGAGATGGAATTGGAAACCCGCGCCGGTTCTTCCTTGGGGGAAGTTTTCGATGAATTGCTTGAAGATGAATAGATAAGATTGTGATCGAAGTCGGAACACCCCGCGCAGGAATTCCCTGCGCGGGGTGTTTTTTCTGCGGGTTATTTGTCCCGGTCTGCTCTCTGTGAAGCGCGCCGCTCTTGGCGCCTAAAACTAATCTCCTGCAGCGCAAGTGCGCTTACCTTATCTTTCTCGGAGCCGCAGGCGTCCTCGCCTGTGGACAACGATGGACGAGGATGTCCGTCCCCCCGGTAAGGCATGCAACGCAGGCGTCTGCGCTTGACCTCCTTCGGAGTCACAGGTGTCCTCGCCTGCGAAACTCAGCGGACGGGGACGTCTGCCCTGCGGGAGGGCACAGCGTGTAAAGGCTCTTCGTGTCATACCGAACGCTAACCGGTCCTCTCCTCAACGAATTAAGAACCACTAACATCGTTAATGCTTGAAGTGGACAGTTTCAAGATAAAATTAGCCTACAGAACCATGACAAAAACCGACTGGTCAGGAAAATGGATTGTGATCAGCGGGGGGTCGAGCGGCATTGGCTTCGCCCTCGCCAAACAATTGGCGCACGCGGGCAGCAACGTATGGTTGATCGCCCGCCGCCGGGAGCTTTTGCAAACCGCGCTCGAACAGGTGCAGGCATCTGCGGCCTCTGCCACGCAAGCGTTTGGTTATACAGCCGCCGATCTCACCGATGCCGACCAAGCTCGGGAAGCCGCCGAGTCCGTCCTGGCAAAGGCAGGCAAAGTGGATGTCCTGATCAATTCGGTCGGTGCAGCCCATCCCGGCTACGTGCAGGCATTACCGCTGGATATCTTCCATTGGATGATGGCTGCGAACTATTTTGCCCCCCTCTACCTCACCAAAGCCTTGCTGCCCAATTTTCTTGCACAACGGAGCGGTCATATTATCAACATCGCCTCGGCGGCTGCTCTGCTGGGGGTGTTCGGTTATTCTGCGTATGGTGCGGCAAAATACGCCCTAGTCGGTTTTACCGAAGTGCTGCGGGCTGAGATGAAGCCCTATCAAATCCGCGTTTCCATCGTCTTTCCACCCGATACCCAAACTCCCCAACTCGAATACGAAAATCGCTACAAGCCTGCGGAAACCAAAGCCATTTCGGGTAATGCCTCGCAACTCACCCCCGATCAGGTGGCGCAAGCGATCTTACGCCAAGCTGCCCGCGGCCGTTATGCCATTTTCCCCTCCGCAGAGGTACGTTTCATCTACTGGTTGGTCAAACTTCTACCACAACCCCTCGTCTTCGCCATCCTCGATTCCTTGGCACGCAAGGGTCATCAACAAGGAGGAGAAACCCATGGACATCTTTGAAAAATGCTCCCAATTCAAGATCGTCAAAGAAGCCATAGAAGGAGGCTATTATCCCTACTTCATTCCCCTCTCCGAAAACGAGGGCACGGAGGTGCTATACGGCGGCAAGCGTCTGATCATGTGCGGCTCGAACAATTACCTTGGCCTCACCACGCATCCCAAGGTCAAAGAGGCTGCCATTGAGGCAATCCGTCGTTACGGCACCAGTTGTACCGGCTCGCGCTTTCTCAACGGCAACCTAGAGCTGCACGAGCGATTGGAGGAGGAATTGGCAGAGTGGGTTGGCAAACCGGCTGCCTTGGTCTTTTCCACTGGAATGCAAACCAACTTGGGCACCATCAGCGCTCTAGTCGACCGCGCTGATGTAGTCATCTTGGATAAATACGATCACGCCAGCATCGTCGATGGTGCTCGTTTGGCTTGGGGTGAGACCAAACGTTTCCGCCACAACGATTTGGGGGATTTGGAACGGGTGCTGGAGAAAATCCCGCCCGAACGAGGCAAATTGGTAGTGGTGGACGGGGTTTATAGTATGGAAGGCGACATTGCGCCGCTGCCAGAACTCATCGAACTTTGCCGCCGTTATGGGGCGCGCTTGATGGTCGATGATGCCCATTCGCTGGGTGTCTTGGGTGGCGGGCGAGGCACAGCCGCCCATTTTGGCGTCACTGAAGGGGTGGACTTGATCATGTCCACCTTTAGCAAGTCCTTTGCCTCGCTTGGCGGTTTTATCGCCGGCGATTCAGACGTGATTCAATACATTCAACATCATGCCAGAGCCTTAATCTTTAGCGCCAGTATTCCTCCAGCCAACGCTGCAGCCGCCTTAGCCGCTCTGGAGGTCATGCGTCAAGAACCAGAGCGTGTCCAACGAGTGAACGCCATCGGCGAGCGCGTCCGAACCGAGTTAAGACGCATGGGGTATCAAACCGGCAATTCGCAGACCCCCATTGTCCCCATCCTAATCGGCGATGACATGCGCACTGTCCTAGCTTGGAAAGCCCTGTTCGAAGCCGGCCTGTTTGTCAACCCGGTCTTATCGCCAGCCGTCCCGGAAGGACGCCAATTGCTGCGCACCAGCTACATGGCTACCCATACCGACCAACAGATCGACCGCGCTTTGGAGTTGTTTGAAAAAGTGGGCAAGCACATTGGACTGATCTGAGATGCCCTCGCGTCAGCGTACTTTTCGGGTCGAGGCAGTCGTTCTCCGCCATCAAGATTGGGGAGAAGCCGATCGTCTCATCA
This sequence comes from Anaerolineae bacterium, assembly GCA_003130835.1. GTDB lineage: Bacteria > Chloroflexota > Anaerolineae > Anaerolineales > UBA4823 > NAK19. Next base: position 21,619 of record QEXX01000046.1, read on the forward strand.
CGCTGTTCAGCCGTGAGCGCGGCAAACTGCGCGCCGTCGCCAAAGGCGTGCGAAAAATCCGCTCACGCAAAGCTGGTCACCTAGAACCGTTCAACCGAGCGAACTTATTGTTAGCCCAAGCCAGAGATTTGCCCCTCATCACCCAAGCGGAAACGATCAGTGCTTCCCTTCCTTTCCAAGAGGACTTGGTGCGCATTGGGCAAGGCGCCTATGTGCTTGAACTGGTTGATCGTTTTACTGTTGAGGAAGAAGCCAACGCAGCCCTCTATACCTTGCTGGTCGAAACGCTGGAGCGCCTCAGCCAGAGCGATGCCCCTTGGTTTGAAGTACGCTTCTTTGAAATGAAGTTACTGGATTTTGTTGGCTTTCGCCCTCAGCTTTTCCAATGCGTGCTTTGTGGCGAAGCCATCCAAGCGCAGGATCAGTTTTTCTCTTGCGCATTGGGCGGTGTAGTCTGTCCGAATTGCGCTGCCGCACAACGATCCCTGCTGCCAGCCTCCATGCCGGCATTGAAATACCTGCGTCACCTCCAACGCAGTTCTTATCTGGAAGCGCGCAAAGCCAAAATTCCTGCCGAGGTTCAAAAAGAGATGGAATCGCTGCTGCAGCGCTATTTGCAAGCCCTCTTGGAGCGCGCCCTAAACGCCCCGCAGTTCCTGCGTTCCATCACACAATTGCCCGGCAATCAGACTTGAGGGCTGAGGAGAAGAAGCGGACAAACCTCCCTATGGCCAAGGTAGGGGAAGAATACCTTTCTCACGAGCGTCGGCGATGGTGACCCAGTTGTAATGCGGTTCGTTGTTTTCGATCGCCTCGCCAACCTCTTGCCACTCGTCATTTCCCATCTCAACCGCTCGCTCAAAGGAGGATTGTCCGATCAAGGTGGTTTCAATGAAGTAATAGCGGTCGCCGACTTGATCGGTGCGGACGCCGATGAAAGCATGTCCAGGAATGCCGATAATCGCCACTTCCAAACGGATTGCCTCGGCAGCCGAAGCGAATAACAATGATAAATCAATGCAATTGCCGGCATGTTGCTCTAGCGTTTCGCGCGGCAGACGGATGCGTTGGATATCGCCAGGCGCATAAGTGACCAAGGTACTCACGTAAGTCAGATTATAGATCTCGTCTGCTGCTCGCCAAATAGCCTCCAAGCGTTCCCAAACCTTCCCATCTTCATCACCTTCAACCCCACTATAACCGCCCCACATCGAACCGCTCTCCGTATAATCTGCTGCAGCGCGCAACAATTCTTCCACTTTTGGATCGTTAGGCGTCACCATGGCTGCCAGCAGCTCAAAGATTTCTGCTTCGCTCATGCCCGGGATTCCCCACGGAAAATCGCGGCGGGCAAGCACCAGGGTTTCTCCAGTCTCCTCTAAAAGCATCTTCTCTACACCTTGTTGCAGCGCCGCCACACGGAGATGGAATTGGGCTGGCTGTTGCACATTGAGGTTTTCAATCTTAGAGGAGATCAAACGAGGATTTTGGCGCACCTCGAGGGTTTCATTCCCTGCAACGGTTACAGTATCCATTGATAGATCGGTATATCCCTGCACCTCACTGAGGACTTTTAGGCGCACCAGCGAAGGGTTGGTATTGGTTATCGTGATAATCGTGAAATCATCCAAGATCGAACCATAAAGAGGATAAAGGATCGTGATCAAATCGGAGCGATAGAGGTAATCAACCTGGATTTTCTCCAGATCAACGGGTTGATTCAGCATAAAGCTTTCAGCCGTCTGAGTTGCCGCATCAGGTTCAAGAGCAGTTTGGCCCTGGTGATCCGCAGGGGCAGCTCCTCTCAATAAGGCACACCCCAACAGCGCTGCACACAAAGCTGTGATAAGAGTCCAAATTCGCAAAGCCGAGGCGGATGATTGCATCGGCACAACTCCTTTCCGCTTGACTATCCGTATTGTACTCCTTTCTCAGGAAAAATGCGTTTCGGTGAGCCATGCTTCTTCTTTATGATAGAACACAAAAACCAGAGCCCAACGGACTCTGGTTCTCTCTCAGTAGCGGGGCCCAGACTCGAACTGGGGACCTTTGGGTTATGAGCCCAACGAGCTGCCACTGCTCCACCCCGCAACGTTTATCTTGTGAACGCTTAATATAGTACGCTTAATTTCTTTTGTCAAGATGAGTTAAGGATATTTTAGCGTTCTTTAATCTTTGCAGCCCACAATGATCTTCATGCTATAATGAATCAATGCGCTTTGACATCTTCACCCTTTTTCCCGATGTCTTCCAGCCTTATCTCCAAACCAGTATTTTACAGCGCGCTCAGCAGAAGGGGCTGATTGAAGTGCATTTGCATAACATCCGCGACTACGCCACCGACAAACATCATATTACCGATGACGAACCTTATGGCGGCGGGGGAGGCATGGTGATGAAACCCGAGCCGATCTTCGCCGCTGTAGAAAGCGTGTTAGGCGCCCCACCTGCCTGTCCGGTGATTCTACTCACCCCGCAAGGGAAAACGTTCAATCACCAAATCGCCAGGCAGTATGCCCAATTGGAGACTTTGGCGTTAATCTGCGGTCGCTATGAGGGCGTCGATGAACGCGTGCGCGAGCACTTGGTGACCGATGAACTTTCCATCGGCGATTATGTCCTGAGCGGAGGAGAATTGGCGGCTTTGGTTGTCCTCGACGCCGTCAGCCGCTTTCTGCCGGGTGTCTTAGGTGACCCAGACGGCGCCGTGGATGATTCTTATGCGTTGGGATTACTGGAATATCCTCATTACACTCGTCCGGCCGAGTTCCGCGGCTGGCGCGTACCAGACGTCTTGCTCTCTGGCGATCATGGGCGCATCGCCCGCTGGCGGCGCGAGCAAGCCCTTTTGCGCACTTGGCAACGTCGCCCTGACTTATTGGAAAAAGCTACCCTCTCCAAAGAGGACAAGGCGTTTTTAGAACGCCTGCGCCAAACACAGGCAACCCTTCGGCAAGGAGAAAACGATGAAATTTAGTTATGGCAAGACCTTTTTGCTGGGATTTGGTTTCTTCGGGGTCAGCGTGATTTGGGGCGTCTATAACGCTTTCGTTCCCCTATTTTTAGCTAATAAGTTCAATCTTGCCCCGGCTTTCATCGGCTTTTTTATGACCTTAGATAATATCGCTGCCTTGTTAATTCAACCCCCGGTGGGTGCCTGGTCAGATCGCCTGCGCACGCCGATCGGGCGGCGCATGCCGTTTATCTTAATCGGCGCGCCGATTGGGGCGATTGCCTTTGGCTTGATCCCCCTTGCCTCTGTCTTACCCTTGTTTGTGGCTTGCACGAGCACCCTCTTGCTTTCGATGGCGTTTTGGCGCACACCGGTCATCGCCCTTATGCCCGACATCACCCCTTCCGAATACCGCTCTCAAGCTAATGGAATTATCAACTTCATGGGCGGGGTAGGCGCCATCATCGCCTTTTTGGGCGGCTCAACCCTATACCGCATGAATGCAGCCTTTCCCTTCTGGTTGGGTTCAGCGCTGGTGATTTTGGCGGCGATTATGGTGTTTATCTTCATCAAAGAACCAAGCACGTATGAGCAAGGTGACGAGAAACCCAGTATGGTTGCCAGCTTGAAGGAAGTCATCCGCGATTCAGATCGCAGTGCCTTGCGCATTCTCTTGGCGATCTTTTCGTGGTTTGTAGCTTATACAGCCATCGAAGCCTTTTTCACTTTGTACGCCAATAAACATTTGGGGATGGAAGAAGCCGATGGGGCGCGGTTGCTTGGGCAGCTTTCCTTGGTCTTTGTGCTGTTTGCTATCCCCAGCGGTTATCTTGCCAGCCGCATCGGCAGACGGGTGACCATAATGACAGGCATCATCATTATGATCGTGGGAATGCTGCTGATGTACTTTCTGCCCGGCAGCACCTTAACCCTAGTGATCACCAAGCTGCCGGTGTTGGGGACGGTGCCGATCATCGGCCTCATCTTGATGGTAGCAGGCTTGGCATGGGCGCTGATCAATATCAATTCGCTGCCGATGGTCGTGGATATGACAGACGCGGCACGGTTAGGGACGTACACCGGATTGTATTATCTCTTTTCGACCTTAGCGGCAATCGCTGGGCCGAACATTAATGGATGGATAATCCAATTAACCGGTCGGAATTACAACAATGTCATGTTGGTGGCACCTTTCTTTATGGCAATCGCCTTGCTCTTGATGTCCGGCGTGCGGCGGGGAGAGGCGCAAACGCATTGAGCCATGCATTCTAGCCCGCTGGATTGGGTCATTTATTCGGATGATCAGTTGTTGGTGATTCATAAACCATCGGGCTTGCGAGTCCTGCCCGATGGCTATCACCCGCAAATCGAGCATGTGCGCTCGGTGTTGGAACCCCACTTTGGGCGATTGTGGATTGTGCATCGCTTGGATAAGGAAACAAGTGGCGTATTGCTGTTGGCTCGCACTGCTCAAGCGCACCGCTCCCTGAATTTGCAATTCGATCATCACGCGGTGGAGAAAATCTACCATGCCTTGGTTTTAGGCAACCCAACTTGGGAGGAGATAACCATCGACTATCCACTGCTAGTGAACGGAGATCGCCGCCATCGCACGGTGGTCGATCTGGCCAGGGGCAAAGCAGCCCTAACGCTGTGTAAGCGCCTAGAAACCTTCAAGCACTGCACCCTGCTCTCCGTCCAACCCAAAACAGGACGCACCCACCAAATCCGCGCTCATCTAGCTCACCTTGGATATCCCATCCTTGGCGATCGCCTGTATGGCTTCTCCGCCGCTGCTTTTCTTTCACCGATTTCAGTCGAGCGCCTTGCATTACATGCTTTCTCTTTATCTATTCAACACCCCACAAAAGGCGAGAGAATTTGTTGGACTGCCCCGTATGCGGCTGATTTCCAAAATTGGCTCGAACGATTGAGGCAACTGGAAAGAAGTCAATAAAGAACTCGGAGTATGCCAAAAGTGACGCTTGATCAGAACACAATGGATTGACAAATCAATTTGCCAGGAGTATAGTAACCATGAATTGGGGAGTAGCCTCCCAAAAGGGAACAGGTTTTCGTCAAGACGAAGGTCACCTTCCGGAAACCTGGGCGCAATCCCAGCGCTTGGCAAGACCATTCAGGGCGAGTGGTCTTTTTTATTTTCATAAACGAGGATTATGATAATGAAAGAATGGTACCAACTAGAGATTGACCAAGTCCTAGCAGAGCTAAAGACAGATCTCAAAAATGGTTTATCCACCCTTGATGTCAAAAAACGGCAATTAGAATACGGGCCTAATCAATTGATCGAACGGGGGATGAAAAGTCCTTGGCGGATCTTAATCGAGCAGTTTACCGAGATTATGGTAGTGATCTTGATTATTGCAGCGATTGTCTCCATTTTGATGCACGAAACCACTGATGCAATCGTCATCCTCATCATTGTCGTATTGAATGCTGCCCTGGGCTTCTCTCAAGAATACCGGGCCGAGAAAGCAATGGCTGCCCTGAAACGCCTATCGGCGCCTAAGGTTAAAGTTCGCCGCGATGGGCATTTACAAGAGATCCCCGCCCGCGAAATCGTCCCAGGCGATGTCGTTCAACTTGACGCCGGGGATGCTGTTTCAGCCGATTGTAGGCTCGTCGAGGCAATCAATCTGCGCGCCCAAGAAGCCGTATTGACTGGCGAATCGGAAGCAGTAGAAAAACATACTCAACCAATCCGGGCTGAGAATTTACCTTTAGGGGATCAGCGCAATATGGTTTTTATGGGCACAGTTACGACTTATGGACGCGGGGTTGCCGTGGTGGTCAGAACCGGGATGCAAACCGAATTGGGCAAGATTGCTGACATGCTTCAAAGCGTGGAACAGGAAAGCACCCCTTTGCAAAAGCGATTGAAACAACTCGGTAAAGGATTAGCACTTGCTGCGCTGGCAATCGTGGTTGTCATTTTTATCTTCGGAGTCTTACGCGGTGAACCACTTCGCTTAATGTTCATGACCGCCATTGGGATGGCAGTTGCCGTGATCCCAGAAGGACTACCAGCCGTAGTGACCATTGCCTTAGCCTTAGGTGCCCAACGGATGCTAAAACGCAACGCTTTGATTCGCAAACTGCCAGCAGTCGAAACGCTTGGCTCTGTTACCACCATTTGCTCGGATAAAACCGGAACCCTCACAGAAAACCGCATGACCGTGACAGTCGTTGATGTTGCCGGAAATCGGGTGGACTTTTTAGAGAAGATGAAGTTTTACTCTCCAACAGTTTCGGAGGAAGAAAAGCTTCACCCGTTGCGCATTAAATACCCAGAAGTTGCCTTAATGCTAGAGGCAGGTGCTTTATGTAATGATGCAGTCATTGAAAAAGAATTTAACGAGGGTGGAGGATATCGAACCGTCGGAGACCCCACCGAGGGTGCGTTGGTGATGGCTGCCGCGCGGGCAGGGTTATGGAAGGATGAATTAGAAGAAATCTTACCTCGTATCGCAGAGCTACCGTTCGATTCAGAACGGAAAAGGATGACCACCGTCCATCGCCTCAATCCTGGTAAGGAATACAATTCCTCTTTACAAAGTATCCTAATCCTCAACGCCTGCCAGGAGAATACCATCACCTTTACCAAGGGAGCGGTCGACAGCCTGCTTCAAGTGTGCACTCATGTTTGGTCTGCAGGCAAGAGCGTTCCAATCGATGAAGAATGGAAAAAAAGAATTCAACACGCCAACGAAGATTTAGCCAAGCAAGGTGTTCGTGTATTAGGGGTTGCTTTCAGAATCGATCTAGATGTCTATCCAGAGACAGCGATCCAACCGCGTGAGGAAGATTTGACCTTTGTCGGCTTGTTTGGCATGATCGACCCGGCTCGTCCAGAGGTGAAAGATGCTGTAGCCACTTCGTTGACCGCGGGTGTCCGCCCGATCATGATCACCGGCGATCATCCTCTCACCGCCGCCCACATCGCCCGTCAGTTAGGCATTGGAGGTCCATCTTACGAAGTCATCACCAGCCAAGAACTAGAAAGAATGTCCATCGACGAGTTAAGAGGGAGACTCGAGACGGTCTCAATCTTCGCTAGGGTCTCCCCAGCACACAAAATGAAAATTGTGGAAGCTTTGCAACAGAAAGGCGAAATTGTTGCCATGACCGGGGACGGGGTCAATGACGCCCCAGCGCTGAAAAAAGCGGATATTGGTGTCGCGATGGGAATCACCGGCACCGATGTATCGAAGGAAGCAGCTGACATGGTACTTTTAGATGATAACTTTGCTACAATTGTAGCTGCAATCGAGGAAGGCCGGCGGATCTATGATAACATTCGAAAATTCATCCAATATACCCTGACATCCAATGCAGGTGAAATTTGGGTCATGCTATTAGGACCCTTCTTTGGCCTGTCTCTTCCCTTAGCACCGTTACAAATCCTGTGGGTGAATTTGGTCACCGATGGCTTGCCGGGTTTAGCACTGACGGTTGAACCACCAGAGCCGGATACCATGCGCCGCAAACCTTATCCTCCAAATGAGAACATCTTTGGGAGAGGTTTGGTGGTCAGAATCCTTTGGATTGGCATCCTAATGGGTTTAACCTCCCTGCTAGCTGGCATTTGGGCTAATCAAACCCAACGCCACGAGACATGGCAGACCATGATCTTTTCAACCCTAACCTTAGCACAAATGGGAAATGTGTTGGCAATTCGTTCCAATCATTATACCTTGCGTCAAATTGGGCTGTTTTCTAATCAACCCCTCTTGGGAGCTGTATTGCTTACTTTTGTGCTTCAGATGGCAGTAATCTACGTACCGTTTTTACAATCCATCTTCAATACTGTGCCTCTAACCTTGGGAGAGCTAATGGTTTGTCTTGCCTTTAGCAGCGTGGTCTTTTTTGCTGTAGAGTTTGTGAAGTGGTATCGCTACCAGCGGAAACCAAAAGACAAAGCGCGGTCTCTCTCTTAATTTACTCACCTTACGCGGTAGCACGAGATTTATCTCGTGGTTTCAGGCGACATGCATGTCGCTTACGCGGTAGCACGAGATTTATCTCGTGGTTTCAGGCGA
>QEXX01000047.1 GCA_003130835.1 Anaerolineae bacterium
CAGGCGATAGCCCCGCTTGGCTTGCGCCCAGGCGCTGGCGTTGGGCTCACCCCCGCTCCACATGGCTTTGGTGAGGTGAGGAGACTGGCTGACCATCAACCCTCGAATCAAGGCTTCGCCGTTGCGCTTTAGCCGTTGGTCTGGGAAGATGCGCAGGAAGGGTTGTAAAAAATCTTTCAGGGCTTTCTCGGTTGACTGGGCCACATATTGCCAATTTTGCGGTAAACTTACCATAGGCTCTGCTCCTGGTATTGGGATTCAGTATCTTGTTATACCAAAGGAGCAGAGCCTTTTTGTCCAGAGATCTGGGTAATCACCAGTAGATTTAATCAGAAATTCGGATTTCAACTTCTCACTGAAACAGGACTGCTCACTTGAGGATGCCTGCTTTTTTGGCTTCCGTCAACACCCACTCCCAATCTTTACAATGCTCTAGCATTTCAAAATTGTCTTTGAGGGCCTCAATTTTTCGCAAGGATATGCTATCTTGGTTTAAGACTTCAATTAGACAAGTGGGCATAAAATACAAGCTATAGCTTCCATCTGCATTTTCATGGACACCAATAACAACATCTGCAGTTTGAGTGTTTTGACGATAAACCTTTACATCGGATTTATATTGACGATCTACCCCGCCGCGCTGTCCCCCAGTAAATTTCAAGTCCTTGCTAGCCGTTTTTACTTGGGCGCGCAGGATTTCTTCGTTTCCTTCTATGCCTTTGAGCACGAGAATAATATCGTAGGTCGATAGCGGCAAATCCACCAAGGAGACATTTTGATAGCGCTTCATCAGTAACCCAACTGCAATATGCTGATTGGCAAAGCCCGTTACGGCAGCCTCTTTTCCGGTTTCGGGATTACGTGACAAGGTTTCAGCCTCCTCGCAGACGCAAAATAGATTTAGCTGACCGTATTCCTTCTGAGAACAACTAAATGCTCCGTTTTCATGCGATAGTCTTCCAAACCGGTAGCTGGGTTCTTTTTTGAGCGGAAGAGCACGCGTGAAACGATTTTGTCTATCAAGGTCACTTCATGAATCCAACCCAAAGCCTCAAAGTGCTCAATAAAGATGCGGTCAATCGGGATGGCTTGCGCTCGCAAGCTAGCCGGGCCGACAAATAAAATCAGATAGTCTTGGACATGCTCTGATAAAGCCGTTAAGGCACCTACCACGCTATAGAAATACCGCTCGTAAACTTGCAAGATTTTCGGCTCATTGAGGGTTTGGCGCAGTCGCTCAAAGGTCGGGGAAAAAATTGGCACTGCCTCAACTTCATGGTAAGGCAACTCTTTTTTTCTCAAAGCGCGGATCTGCTCTTCACTGTATCCCATCCAAAACAAATCGATCTTTGAGGCGCGGATATACTCTTGGGCTTGTAGATAGGGCGGAGAGGTAATCAGCAGATGCCAATGATGCCCTTTTTCGCCCTTGAGCTCCTTTGATCTTTGGATCGTGTCAATGCCAGCGTGGATGCTCACATTTACATGACCTTGATCGAGCATCAGGCTTTGATATTCAAGTTGTTTCGTCATGATCGTATTGATTTCAGTCTGCAATATGACTCTGGCTTGACTTTTCCAATCCCCTCTTAACAAATCGGTTATCCTAGCCATTGCTTTCGGTGAGCGAGAGAGTTTTTGCCGTTGGGCATCATTGTAAGAGAACATACGTGTCAGTTTTAGAAGTGGCACAGTGATCAACTTCTTGATCGTCTCATCCGAGCAAGAATGATAATAACCCCATAGATGACTAAGAAAAGGAATGACTTCCTGCGGAAACCAATAGGCAAGATTGTTCCAATCGGGTAACCATTCTATCTCGCTGTTGAGCATCTTTTGGGCTAGTTGAGGCACGTCCACGGGAGTCGGTTTTGTGATCGCAATCTCATGCAAGATTCCCAGCAGGGGATTCAAATCCCACAATTCGTAATTTAGCCCGAACAAACGAGCCGTCAAACCGCTTGTTCCACAACCGGCAAAAGGATCAAACACCGTGTGACCACGCACGCCGTAATGCTCAATGACATAGGCTACCACTTGGGGAATGAACTTTGCCGGATAACGATATAACCCAAACGTACCATAGGTTGTCGAGGGAATGTAGGGCACAAGTTCCCGAAAGACAACTTCTACCTCTTTCCCATGTTGCTCGCCCGGCTGAACTTTTGTCTGCGAATTGGTTGGACGATACCACTCCAACAAAGGCAATTGTCCAACCGCAGACGAATAGGAAGTTAGGGATGGTTCTTGAACACGATGATCATCATGTAAGGAAGTCATGAGAAGCTCCGAAAGCGCAACACAACCTGATCGAGATTATACCCGCTTTTTGTGCTATGATTCGCAAGCGGTGTACGGCAGTGATATGGCATCCAATCCCTTGAATCCGCTTCAAAAAAGCAACCCACTTAGCGGTGCTGGAGGATAAGCTTCGACAGGCATCGGTCGTATGGTCTCTAATGGTGATTCGGAACAACTTCAGCAGGCTTTAGCCGGCTTGCCCCTCGGCGGGATGCGCTATTTCGAGCGACTCGGCTCTACCATGGACGAAGCCGCCGCTTGGTTAGAGCAAGGCGCGCCAGACCTGGCCTTGGTGGTTGCCGAGCAGCAAAGCGCCGGGCGAGGGCGTTTGGGGCGCAGTTGGTTTACTGCACCCAAGGCTTCGCTCGCTTTCAGTCTCATTTTGCGCCAGCAAGCTTCTGCGCCGCCAACCCTGTGGACCGGATTGGGCGCTCTGGCAGTCTGTGAAGCTTTCGAGAAGCTCTACAGCCTGCAACCCCAGATCAAATGGCCGAACGACGTGCTCCTGAATCAGCGAAAGGTGTGCGGCATCCTGACCGAAGCCCATTGGCAAGGGGAACAATTGCTCGGCATCGTGCTTGGCATTGGGATCAACCTTGCCCCCTCCGCCGTGCCCCCGAGGCAAGCCACCCTCTTCCCAGCCACCTGCTTGCAGGAGCATCTGCCCCCCTCCGCGCAAGGATTGGTGGAGGTCAACCGTTTTCACTTGCTGGCAGTGATTTTGGAACGTCTGCTCGCCTGGCGCTCGAACCTGCATTCCAAAACTTTCATCCAAAGCTGGGAAGCTCGGCTGGCATATCGCCAACAAACCATCCAAATTTTCAAGGCTCTCGATGAGCAGGAAAGCCTGCTAGCCGAAGGAGACGTAGAAGGATTGAATGCCGAAGGCAACCTGATCATCCGCTTGACAAATGGAGATACCCAAACGATCGCCTTTGGCGAAATTCGTTTACGCCCACTTTCATCCAACGGAGGCTTGTGAGATGTCGATTGATGAATTAAGAGAGCAGGCAAGCTCACAGGAATTCTTAGAAGATGCGCTCGAACCCGAACCAGCCCCGCCCTATCGCGAACGGCGCTTCTTGGGTCTGACCGCCTTCCAGCGGTTTATTCTTTCTCTCCTGTTGTTTTTCGTCACCTGCCTGGTCGGCAGCTTTTTCCTGTTGGTCACCCAACGGGTCGTTTTTCCGTTCGTGAACTGAAGGAGTGCTGAGCGGAGAGCTTCTGAACCAAACCTTGCTCAACACGCAAAGCAGTTGAGCTTGCGGGTCGGTATAACCGCTAAGCCATCCGTAGGTGGATTTGAGTCACTTGGCGAGGTCAGCTTCTTTTTACCTGCATGGCGGTATTTTGCTGCACAAATCCAATGAGCACTCCCAAGGCTTGCTGCAGCATGGCTGG